>NZ_CP043026.1:685091-1027636 GCF_008086545.1 Spiroplasma chinense
TTTGCAAAACTATATAGAGAAAGAATTAAAGAAAATAAATATACTTTTACAAAGATTTATGATGCTTTAATTCGTGAAAATATAGAATACTCAAATATGATTGGAATGGACAACTACTTTGATTATTACTTTGATGATGAGGATTTTTATAAAACTGAACTTGAAGTTTTAACTCAAGCAGTTAAAGAAAATCAACATCTATTTAAAAGATATTTAAAGTTATATAAAACTCACTTTAACTTTAAAGAAAAATTTTATAACACTGACACTTCTCTTAGATTTGCAAAAGAGAAAAATGAAACTTATAGTGTTGAACAAGCAAAAGAAATTATAAGAGAATCTTTAAAGGTATTAGGACCAGAATATCTTGAAAAATTAGAAAATAGTTGAAGTGATTATAAAGTTGATTATTATGAAGATGAAAACAAAAGTGAAGGGGCATTTACTATAAATTCTTATAACTTTGATACATTAGTATCAATGAATTGAACTGATGATATGGAATCAGTTTACACTTTAACTCATGAAATAGGCCATGCAGTTCACTTTGATTTTGCAAGACAGTATCAACCAAAACCACTTCATTCATTTGGAAATATCATAGCTGAAGTTGCTTCAACTTTAAATGAGCACTTATTAAGTGATCATTTATTAAAAAATGAAGATATTGATGGACAAATAAATATCTTACAAAATAAGATAGACTTTTTAGTTTTAAATATATTTAGTTCAGTAAGGTTTACTAAGTTTGAAATGCTTTGTCATCAATTAATCCAAGAGGGCAAAAGCGTAACACAAGAAACTTTAAAAGAAGTATTTGAGCAAGTAAAATATGGAATTGATTTTATGGACGAATTTGAAAAAGATGTAGAACTATATTCTTGAATAGATATTTCACATCTTTTTGAACAACCATTTTACTTGCATAAATATGCAGTTTCAGTTTCTGTTGCTTTTAAAATCTATACAGATTTTAAAGAAAAACAAGATCCAAACATTATCTTAGATTACTTAAAAATGGGTGGTAGTTTAGAACCTATGAAATTATTTGAAAAAGTAGGGTTTGATTGTAAATCAATTGATTCTTACAAACCAATAATGTCTTTAATTGAAGAAAGCATAGATAAATTAGAAGAATTATTAAATAAAAAAACTAGTGTTTAATAAACACTAGTTGAAAACGTAGAACAAATAGTAAACATTCCTGCAATGAAACTATATAATTCTACAGTTATAGAACTTAAATCGATGAACATTGTTTCATCGATTTTTTTTCTTTTTGCTAAAGCTTTTCAATATCTCATCATACTTGAAACTATTAAATCCATTGAAATGATTGTAGTTTCTGGTCTTATGATATTGTCAAAACATAATTTAACATAATCATCACCAGGTAATTGGGCTAAAATGTCTTTTTTGTATAACTCTAAATAATTGATAACTTCATCATTTACGATGTTTACAAATAATTTATTTTTTTCACCAATATCTTGTTTGTTTATTTCATTTAAATAAACACAAATTAGTTCAATAGCTTTGATTTCACCTAAAGTTTTACTATAAGTTTGAACAAATTTGAAGAACTTTCTGTAAATTCTTGGACTTTCTTTAATAAATTTGTATTTTTGATTAAAGAAATTTGAATAATTATTGATATCTTGGAATAAAGTAGGATATTCTTCATAATTTGTTGTAAATCTTAGAGGAAAATTTATTGGATCCTTTTGAAACTTTCTTAATCATAAAGTTAGCTTTTTTAAATCTTTTTCAAGTTCTTTACTTCAAAAAGGAGTGATATTTTTCAAGTTCTTTATATCGTTTTCTGTAATTTTATATGCTTTAAATCTATTTAACATGTTATTTCAACTTCCTTAAATTAAATGTCTTTTATTATTATATATTATTAATAGTTATAGAGGTGAAAAACAAATGTTAGGTAAATATGATTTTCCAAAAAAACACATAGAAGGTGTTTTACATTATTTTGAATCCTTAATTTCACCAGTATTTGTTTGAATAGATTTAGTTATTCAAAGACTTGAAAAAATAAAAGTTGACACGTCTGGTTTTGAAGAAATAAAAAATGATCTAATAAACATGGAGTTTTTAGACCAGTTTCAAGAAGTTAGAGATAAGTTTTTCCCAATATATGAAGAAACTCTATTAAAACTTTTAAAACTTGAAAGAGAAAATTTCAAGTATGATAAAAGTTTTTTACAACCAAGAATTATCGCTATAAAAGAAGTATTTTTAACAACAGACAATATAATGAGGTTTTGTTATGATTTTATCTCTCAAAAAGATTGAATACCAACACTTCAAATTGTTAAAGAAAAAATGATTGAAAGATTAATAACTTATTCTAATGCAATTCTTGAATATAACACCATAAATGATGTAATGCTTACACCTCAACAAAGAGAAATATTGATAAATTTAAAAACTCAAAAAGAAATAATAGAGTGAGAACTTGGTATTGATTTAATAATAGGTATTTATGATGATAAGTATTCAAATGTTGAAGAAATAGAAAACTCTTTTGAAAGTGGAAATGATAACTATTGAAGAATTATGAACAAATTAATTCAAATGCAAACTTTATGTGAAATAGCCAACAATATTGAGTTTAACTTCAAAGAAAATAACATTATCTTTGAAGAAATGAAATTAGTTGATGAACTTGCAAATAAAATAGACAAAATTAATATTACAGACACACTTACTTTAAAAGAACCGCTTGAAGAGATAAAAATTGACCAAGAAGTTGATTTAACAGTTGAAACTGAACCAGAAATCAAAGTAGAGGAAGAAAAACTTGATGAAACAAAAGAAGTTATTGAAACTGAAGTTAATGTAATTGAACAAGAAATAGAAGAAAAACCTGTGATTGTAAAAAAACCAACCTCAAAACTAAAAGTCTTTAATGAAGATGGTTATGATTTAGCATTATTAGATGGTGAAATAGAAAAAAACAATACAGAAACTGATGATAACTTAGATATTTCTTTAAACATGGAATATGAAAATGACTTAGATCTTGATAAAGAAGAAAAACAAGAAGAAGAAATCAAAATTTTAAATGAGATTAATGACAAGGAATCAACAAAAAAGAGTTAAAATAAAAATGTTGAGTTTTTTTAAATATAAAAGGAGAAATAATATGTCAAAAACAGTTGAATATTTAAAAACAAGAAGGTCACCTAAAAAATATGTTGAATCTTATAAATTAAGTGATCAAGAAAAAGAAGTTATTTTAGAAGCTTCAAGATGAGCACCTTCATCAGTTGGTCTTGAACCTTATAGAATCCTATTTATTGAAAATAAAGAAATTAGAGAAGAAATGAAAGAATTTTGTTGAAATCAACCAGGTACTGCAACTTCAAGTGCAATGCAAATTTGAATTGGTTACAAAGAAGAAATTATGAAAAACAAAATTATTCCTTCTCAAAACGAAAGAAATGTACCTGAAGGTTTTGAAAAAGCAAGAGAATATAGAGTATTGGCTTATGAAAATGTAAAAAGTGGATTTGAAATTGATAATGACCAATTTTGTGCAAGACAAGCGTACATTTCATTGGGATGTGCATTAGTTGCAGCAGAAGAAATTGGAATTGATTTTTGTCCAATTGAAGGTATGTTACCAAGAAAAATTGAAAAAATATTAGAAAAACATAACTTAATAGATTTAGAAAATGAATTTATCTGTGTGGCAGCTTTTATGGGAAAAGTTGACAAAGAATCAAGAAATTATCATGCATTTGATAAATTAAGACGTGAAAAAAATGAAGTTTACAAAATTGTAGAATAACTTTTAATAAGCCAATTAACATTTAATGTGTGCTAATTGGCTTATTTTTTCTTTATAAATATTATAATTATAAAAATGCAAAGACATTTTTAAATATCGAAACGGGGAAATTTGATATGAGAAAATTACTTACCATTCTATCAATTGCAACATTTTCAACACCAATGGTTGGAGTTGTTGTGACTGTGAGCCTGGACACCTGTTGTTATTGCTCCTAAAGACTAAAATATAGGTAAATATTAAAAGATATTGAAAAAGTAACAGTTAAAGAAAAAACACATGAATCTCTTGTTAAAGAAATAGTAAATTTAAAAGTGATGCATAAAGATCGATTTAAATTTGAAAGTGAAGTTAATTTTCAAAAGGATTTTGGAGTTGTTAAAATTATTCCAAATACAGAACATTTTGCACCAATTAAAGGAAGTTATGATCTTGATTGAGTTTATCTAAATCAAGATGTTTCAGAAGGTGAAAGACCCGATAAAGACACAATTTCAGGTAAATTTGAAATTGTAATTAACAAGTATTTTGCAAATAAACAAGTAAAAGAAGAAGATGTTTTATATACAGAATACTTAGCAGTAGAAGAAGTTAGAGATGAAGGAAATAAATTCATGCAAAATGCTACAGGAAATGAAATACCAGAATCTTTAAATACTTTGGCAATTGTAAAAAGAGAAGTTATTGCAGATGATGATAACAATACATTAGATACTTTAAGATATACTTACAGAGAATCTAAATATGCAAATGAAGCTCAAAACAAATTTGAGTGAGGAAATGACATTGTTTTTACTGTAAATTTCTATTTAATTAAAAAATAAATGGTTTTAAAATCATTTTATTTGAACAAAATAACTCACATTTTATGTTGTATTTAATAAAAAAAATATATATAATTTTTTTTAGGATTGTTAGTAAACAATTCCAATATCGAAGAAAAAAATATCAATCAAAAAATACTATGGAGGATAATTAGTATATGAAAAAATTATTAAGTTTATTAGCAGCTACTGGATTAGTTGCAACAACTAGTGCTACAGTTGTAGCATGTGGTGACAAACCAGCAGCTGGTGAAGACAATGGACCAGTTGATACAACTACTTTAACTGGAAAATTTACAGCATTAGTAAATGAAAAAATCAAAGATAAAAAAATCAAAGCTGTTGATGCTAAAACAACAGTTGATGAAGTTATTGCTGAATTTTCAACAAGCAATGAAGGTGCTGTAATAGCAGAAGGAACTGATCCAACTGCTGAAGGACAAATCAAAATTTCATTTGAAATTAAAGGAACAGAAGGAAAATCTGTTGAAAATGATGCAACAGTAACTTTCACATTAACTGAATCAAAAGTTAAAGAAGCTACAACATTTGCTGAAGGTGATGAAAATGAAACACCAGGAACTGATGGAGAAGATACAACACCTGCTTTTGAATGAGCAGAATCTACTGCATTAGAAGTTACATTTATTTCAATTAGAGAAACTCTTGAAGTTTCTGGGACTGAATTTGAAGCAAGTTTAACTTCAATTATAGACAATAAAGGTTTGCCAGAAATTAGTATTTTAACTGAAGGAGTTACATTAGCTGTATCAGGTGAAGTGTCATTAATTTCAATAAATGGCAAAACTCCAACAGAAGTAGAAGAAGGTTATATTAAATTATCAGTTTTATCTGATGGAAAAACTTTAGATTTCAACGGTGGAGATGCTAGAGCTGAAGCAGGAGTTTATGTTTGAGAAATTAACCACGGTGATTTTGCAACATTAACAATTACTTTAACAGTTGTTGATGATTCAAAAGGTGAATAATATAATTTTATAAAAAAAATACTGCAACCCACACGCTGGGTTGCTTTTATTTTGTGCCATTTTTTGGTATAATAAGTGAAATGTTTAAAAAGGAGAACCAAATATGTACGTTAAAAAAATAGTTGCAAAAAACTTCATCATTCCTGGAAAACAAAAATTTGTTTTTGATGATGATCAAAATCTAATTAGTGGAGATTTCTATAACATTAAAGAACTTCCATTAATTAATGAAATTCTAAATGGTAAATGACAAGAACATACAAATAGTTTTGAACTATTTTATCCAAAATTTGCAAGAAAAACTGAAGATATGGATCTTCAAATTGACACACTTATAGAGATAAGTGAAGAAGAGTTAGAAGCTTTAAATGTATTTTCTCTAAAGCTTTATGGTATTCCTCAAACTTCTCGTGCATGATATTATTCAATTAAATGTGTTTATCCTTTTATTTTTCCAGTTGTTTCTTTAGTACCAGCTGAAAACCCAAAAGATAGAACTTTTGGAGTAGGGAGTCACTATGATAAATTCATAAAAGCAAATTCTTCAAAAAGAGAATTATTAACAGTTGCTGGTATGAATGCTGTAGGTCTTTTAAGAGAAAAATACTTTGAATACAGAAAAATGGCTGTAAGAACTGATGAAGTTTTATTACATAAAAGATATTTAGATGTTATTAAATCTACTTTTAGATATGATGAACAATTCATTAAAAGAATTGGTCAAGCATTATATGCAATGGATGATGGAGATATTATTAGTTTTGGAGACCAAGCTGATTTCTTCTTTAGAAATAAATTATTCATTGATTTCATTAATGCAATTCCATTAATGAGAGAAAATCCAAAAATTAAATACGATTTCCAAGATATGATATATGAATGTTATTTAAGAGACTTACAATGAGTTTATTCTGTAAAAACTTCAAATGATATTTTAGAAATAAGAAAAATCATCCACAATGCTTGTGGAGAAAAACCTATTTCTTTAAGAGAATTCCAATCAATGTTTAAATTTAACTTAAGTTATGATAAAAAACTTGATATTTCAAAAATGCAAAAAGAATGAATTGATGATCCAAACAATCAAATTCTTCAAAAAGAAAAAGTTGAACCACTAAACATGTTTGAAAAAGAAATTTCAAATGTTAATTTAGAAGATTACGACAATAACGAAGAAATTGAAAACTTAAACATTATCAAGTCTTCAATTAAAGAAGAAAAAATGAAAGTTAAATTAGAACAAGCAGAAAAAATTGCTCAAGCAAAAAGAGAAATTGAATTTGCAAAACAAAAAGAAAAACGATTAAAACTTGAAGAAAAAGAAAAAATCAAAGAAAAAGAATTAAAACTAAAAGAAAAAGAAGCAAAAATTAAAGCAAAAGCTGCTAAAGAAAAGAAATTATTCAACGAACAAATGAAGAAAAAAGAAAAACTTCAAAAAGCTAAAAAAGTTGAAGCTAAAAAACAATTAGATCAAAAATCAAATGCTAAACCAGCAGCCGAAAAAAAACAAAAAGAAAAAAAATAATTTATTAAAAGTCCTAATTGGACTTTTTTCTTTTTTGCTATATAAAAAGGTAGCAAAATTCTTTATAATTATATTGAGGTAAAAAAATATGGATAAATTAAACGAAAACAATGAAACTTTAGATATTCTTGATAGAAGTGAATTGTATAAGGCAAATAGAAATAATAAAATTTCTGATACTGATGCTCAAAAATTTGTTGACAAAATTTTTGAGAATTATTTTTTAGACAATGACAATATTAATTTCTTACAAATGAATGGTTTTAATTTTTTTGTATTTAATGACAATGAATTATGTTTTTGTTTAAGCGCAAAAAAATATTCTGAATGTTGTAAAGCAAACTTAAAAAAAGAAGTTAATGAAAATTATATTCCTTATGAAAGTTCTTTGACAAATAAAAAAACTTATTTAAGTTATATGGAATATTCAAATGCTTTATTTGAAAAACATTACAAAGTTCTTTCTAAATTAGAAGCTTGTAATTGACCAGAATGTAAAAGTTCAAGTGTAGAAAATAAATTATATAATATTGATTTTTCTAAAAAGAATTTTTTAACAACTAATACTATAAATCCAATGGATAACAATTATAAAATGGGAGAAGTGTTTTTCAAACCTGCTACAAATAAAAATTTCAAATTCTTTGGTTTATGTAAAGAACATAATGAAATGATAGATTCAATTGTTATTTCAAAAACTTCATCAGATGATGAATTATTAAAACTTCATTTTAAACCAATTTTGTATAAAGCATTTTTATTAAAAGTTCAATTAGAAATGTTAAAAGAAGAATTTAGAAATAATTTTAATTCTATTAAAGAAGAAGGATTTAAATCACTTTTTATTTACAGATTAAGAAAAGTTTCTAATCAAACTTCATCATTATTAAACTTATTAAATGATTACAAAAAAAATGTTTTAAAAAATGAAAGTTATGAAATCATTAGAATGTTGTTACCTTCATCAGAAACAATTAAAGTATATGATCTAATTTATCCACAAATTTGTCCTGATGACTTTAGATTAGTAAATTCAGTTAATAATGTTTTTGTACAAGAAAACGCAGCAACTTTGATTGTTGTAAATGATAAATCAAATTCATACATTTCGTTTGTTTATGACACAAAAAACAAAGCATTAAATGAGTTTTTCAAACAATACTTAAAAATAATAAAAAATAAAGCTAAATCAGAAGCTGCATTTGTATCAAACTGTTCGTTGTTATTTGCAGACAACGTGTTATTTAATGAAGATTTCTTCAAAAAAATAACAGATGAAGATAAAGCATTATTTTCTGCTTTAAATAAATTTAGATATGAAAACCCTAACATGGGTCAAGAATATTTAAAAATGAAATTCTTTGCAGGCTTTAATAAAGGAAACAATTTCTTCTAGAAATTGTTTTTTAAGGGCGAAGTAAAACTTAGGGAGATAAATATGACAAAAAATAGATATTTTGATATGGTTAATGGAGAAAAGTTATTAAGAAAAATGCTTAATTACATTTTTACAGACTATAAAGGAATGATTGGGATCGACGGACCAAAGTCTTCTGGTAAAAGTTCAATAGTAGAAGAACTATCTTTAAGATTATCAGAAGAGGGGTTTGTGTTAATTAACTTTAACCTTGAACACTTTGTTCAAAGTGAAAACATGTTACTAGATTTTATTGGTATTTTGACAAAAGAAATTAGTAATGTTGTTGGGAAAAAGTATATAAATCGTTTCTTAAAAGAAAGAAAGATTAAAAAAATAATTAAGAAAAACTTAGAAAATCAAAGAAGAGCTGCTAAGTTTAAAAAACAAAAAAAATTAAAAGAAGAGTTATTAGATAAAAACTTAATGATAATTTCAGGAATTTTAAAAGATCTAAATGCAATTATTGTAGAATTTGGAATCAGAATGTTATTAACTTTTGATAACTTAACAAATCTTGAATTACACAGTATCTTTAAAGCGCAATCTTTATTTGAAATTATTGCAGTAGAGTTAAGAAATGTTGTTGTAGTAACAACAATTGACAGTCAATATTTAACTGCAAATGACATTAAAGATATTGAAATTAGAAAAGTATTTGGAGTTTTGTATGACATTAGAAAAGAATTTGATTCATACAATCACCATGTACCACAAGTAAAAGAGTGAATTAAACAAAACAAAATTTATGATATTTCATTAATTAGAAGTATTGATTTTGAGCTTGATTTAATTGAAAAATTATTAAGACGTTCTTATGATTTTCACTTAAATGAAAATGATAAAGAAAGATATTTTGATGAATTATGCTTTATGTTTTGAATCTTAAAATATATGAAAATGCATGATAATGAATCATTTGTTAGAACGGTCTCTTATATGGAACAATATGCAGATATTAAGAGGGGGAAAAGAATTTATGATATAAATGATTTTCCAAACCTATCTTTAATTGCAAATGCATTAAAAAGAGAAGGATATACTTTTGGAACTAAAAACATGGTTTATGAAATATTGAAATTATTAGAGGTTCCTTTAAAAAATGAAATACCTGTATTTATTGTTTTTGCAAACAAAAAGTATTTCAATATAGTAAATGAACTATTGATGTTTTACATCTTTAGTTCAGGTTTAATTGGTATTGATTCAATCTATGATGAAAGAAAAAGTCTAACATTTATGTTAGACCAAAATAATATAAATCCTTATATTAATAAAGGATTTGCCTTATTAAAACCAAGAACTCTTGAGGAATTACAAAATTCAAGAAATAAATCTATTTTTGATAATGAATTATTTTCAATAATTCAAACATTCTTTGATTTACTATAAAAAAACCACCAATATATAAATATATTGGTGGTTTTTATTTACTCATTATTCATCTCCGTCAACAGAGTGAGATCAATCAATATCGTTATCCGCTTGTTTTTCAGCATCATAGCAAGAATCGCAAACTATAACAGGAATTTCATCCTCAATTAATTCATCATAAATATATAATCTTTTAGGATCAAGACTATTTACATCTTTACCACAATTGTTTAATTGACATTTTTCCATGTTTTTTAGCTCCTCTTTATTATTTTATAACATTTGATACTAGAAATTACTTGTTTTTAAAATTACATAGTCAACTTTTTTGATATCTTTAAGTTTATTACCTCCAGAATAAGATATTGAAGATTGTAGATCTTCTTGCATTTCTTTATAAGTTTCTGAAAGTTTTCCTCTAACTTTTATAATTTCTTTTTTACCTTCAACGTAACGTTTTTCACCTTTATTGTATTCGCTGGCACTACCATAATATTCTTTATACATAACACCATCAACTTCAACGTTTTTTCCAGGTGATTCTTCGTGAGCTGCAAATAAACTTCCTATCATACACATTCTTGCTCCAAATCTAATTGATTTGGCAATGTCACCATTAACTCTGATTCCTCCATCAGCAATTATAGGTTTTTTAGCAGCTTTACTACATCATTTAACAGCTCCAAGCTGTCATCCACCAGTTCCAAAACCTGTTTTAAGTTTAGTTATACAAACTTTTCCAGGTCCTACACCAACTTTTGTAGCATCAGCACCTCAAGATTCAAGATCTCTTACAGCATGAGGAGTTCCTACATTTCCTGCAATTATAAAAGTTTTATCTGACATATGTTTTCTTATGTGCTCAATCATTTCTTTTACACTAAATGAGTGACCGTGAGCAATATCGATTGTTATATATTCAGGAATAACATTTTCCTTAGCCATTTTCTCTATTAATTGATAGTCTTCTTGTTTTACGCCAACAGAAATTGATGCAATTAAGTTTTGTTCTTGCATTTTCTTTGTAAATGCAAAACTATCAACATTAAATCTGTGCATTACATAAAATTGGTTTTCTTTTGCAAGTCTTTCACATAATTCTTCATTTATAACTGATGCCATGTTTGCAGGCATTACAGGCATTGCAAAAGTGTGATTTCCTAATTTAACTGAAGTGTCACACTCACTTCTTGACTTTACCACACATAAGTTTGGTACTAATTGTATATCATCGTAATCAAATGCGTACATATTTATATTCTCCTTTAATATTTTTATATCATAATTTTAAAAAATAAAAAAATGAGTAAAACTCATTTTAAAAACATTGAGCAGCGTTAACCACTACATCTTCAATTGATTTTGCAGCTTCAATTGGTGTTTGACCACTTAATGGAGCAACTTTAGTACCAGCTAATAAAATTGGTTCTTTTACATCAGCTCCAACAAATTCAAAAGTTCCTTTTAAAAAGGCGCTGTGGTCACCAAAAGGATATCATCCTTTAGGAGCACCTTGAGTTGTGATAATTTGAACTTTCAAATTATCTAATAACCCAATTGCATCTCCTTTTTTAGAATATTTATAACTAAAAGTTTGATCCGCTAATAAAACGTGATCTAAGTAATTTTTAATTAATCCTGAAACTGCAAAATTATTCATAGGACTTGAAATAATTACTTTATCTACACTTTTAAGTTGTTTAATATACTCTAAAGAATCTTTTTCATTGAAAAATGTAGAAAAATTATCTCTTGTTAGAGTTTTTTGCGCCATAGGCTCATTGTTTAAATCTAAATGTATTATTTCGTCATTTGGATTAAGTTTTGTATAGTGTTCTAAAAATAAATTTACAACACCGATTGAGTATGATTTTTCTGGAGCAGTTACTGTTCCAGAAATTACTAAAACTTTATTTGACATATCTTTTTCCTCCAACATTATTTTAACAACTTATTATGAAAATAATTTTTTTAAAAAATAAAAAACCATTTTTTTGTTAAAATAATTTCAATGGAGACAAATTTATGAAAAAAGTGACAATTATAATCATAGCAGGGGGAAGTGCAAGTGGTAAAACCACTGTAGCTACAAAAATTGCAAATGAAATATTAAAAGACGAGTCAGTTTCACATATATCAATGGATAGTTATTATAAAAACTTTGCAAATCTTAATTTTGAAGAAAAACAAAAACTAAATTTTGATCATCCTAATTCAATGGACATTGATTTAATTTGTGAACACTTAGACAAATTAAAACAAAGAGAAAGCGTTGAAATGCCAATTTATGACTTTACAAAGCATGAACAATCAGGAAAAACAATCCACATTGAAGCAAGTGATGTAATAATATTGGATGGAATTTTATCTCTTCATGTTGAAGAGATAAGAAAACGTGCAGATATCAAAATCTTTATAAGAACAGATGATGATATTAGATTTATCAGAAGGTTAATGAGAGATACAAATGAACGTGGCAGAAAATTAGAAGACATTGTAGATCAATATTTAACAACAGTAAGACCTATGTATAAATATTTTGTAGAACCTTCAATTGATTATGCAGATATAATAGTGCCTTATTATGAAGGAAATAATATAGCAATCGACTTGATAGCAACTAAAATTAAAAGTTTGGTTAATAAAGACTAAGAAAAAGTTATTACTTTTTCTTTTTTTGTTTCAAATTTATAAGTGTTATAATTATTGATATAAATATCAATTACCAATTATCAATCAAGAAAATAAGAGGTATGAATATGAAAAGAATATTAACTTTAATGTCATCAATTTTAATAGTCACACCAACAACTTCAAGTGTTGTTGCTTGTAATTTAGGCGGTGGACCTTCAAGTAACTTAATTCCAAATTATAAAGCTGATCTTGCAGATTTAAAAGGTACTGAAGTAAAACCTGGTTTAAGTTATTCAAAAGTTACTACTTTATTTAGTCAAACACTTTTCAGTGAATACACTAGTGCATCAACTTTCTCTTTATTAATGAAAATCAATAATTTAACAGACAATACTGCTACAGTTCTGGGACAAATTGAGTGAAACAAAGAATATAAAGTTGTTCCATATGATTTTCTAATGGACTCACTATTTAAAGGTGAATATGAATTTAATACTAAAGATTTGACTTTACAAACTGCATTTAATGGTAGTTTTGCAACAAATCAACTTATTGGTTCTAAAGTATATTCTAATTTAAGTTACTTAACTATTAAAAAATTATTTGGTTGAGCATATGAAGATACTGGAGATAAGGCTTACTTTAATATTAAATGAACTGGTCTAGATGAAACAAGTTCAACTAAACTTATAAAAGAAGGAACTAAAGTTGAAATTGAAGCATCAGAAGATCATGAAGAATCAGGATTAAAAAAAGGAGATTCTTTTGAACACACTTTTAAAAAATTAAAACTTTCAGAAATGATTCAAGATAATGCTAAATATTATGGTTATTACAATAGTTCAGTAGATATGTTCAATTTAGTTTGTTGAACTATGATGGATACAGATCTTTATAATGATGTTAAATTTAAAGAAATAGTTAGCTTTGAAAATTTAAGTAAGAAAAATGAAATCCAACCTGGAACTATTATGAAAATAAATACTCCTGGAATTGAAGGATTTGTAGAAGCTGAAAATGTTTCAATTACACTTTAAAAAATAAGGATATATTCCTTATTTTTTTCATCAATATTTAGCAAAAAAACAACAATAACAACACTTATATCTTTATTTTGTGTGCTTTTTTGTCTAAAATAAGACAAATAAAGGCAATATATTTAAAAAATTTTTTATTTTTTTGCTTTTATGTTATATTAAGGTTAATAATTGTAATTAGATATAGAGGTATATGTCATGGCTGAAAATATTAAAGACCTAAATTATACAGAAGATAGTATTCAAGTTTTAGAAGGACTGGATGCAGTTAGAAAAAGACCTGGAATGTATATTGGTTCAACAGATTCAAGAGGATTACATCACTTGGTATGAGAAATAGTTGATAACTCAATTGACGAGGCATTAGCTGGAGTTTGTACAGAGATTAATGTAACTTTAGAAAAAGATGGTTCTGTTACTGTTAAAGATAACGGTAGGGGAGTGCCAATTGGAATGCATAAAGGTTCAAATAAATCTACACCAGAAATAATCTTTTCAGTACTTCATGCTGGAGGTAAATTTGGTGGAGATGGATATAAAACTTCTGGAGGACTACATGGAGTTGGTTCATCAGTTGTAAATGCTTTATCTTCAAAATTTAAGGTAACTATTCATAGAGATGGTTTAATTTCAACAATTAAATTTAATAATGGTGGTAAATTATCATCTCCTTTAAAACAAATTGGAACTTCAAAAGTAACAGGTACAATGGTTAACTTTTTACCTGATGAAACAATGTTTAGTACAACAAAATTTTCTTTCTCAACAATTTCTGAAAGATTAAAAGAATCTGCGTTACTAAATTCTGGATTAAAAATCACTCTTAAAGATGAGAGAAGTGACAAATATGTTGAATATTTATTTGAAAATGGTCTAACAGAATTTGTAAATGAACTTAAAGGTGATCAAAAAGCTTTAAGTAATCCTGTATTAATTAAAGGTATTGATTCACAAATCGAAGTGGAAATAGCTTTAACTTATACAAATGATTTTTCAGAAAACATTATGGGATTTGCAAACAATGTTAAAACAAGTGATGGGGGAACTCACATTACAGGTTTTAAAACAGGTTTATTAAAAGCGTTAAATGAATATGGTAAGAGTCAAAATATTATTAAAGAAAAAGATAAAAAATTAGACTCGACAGATATTCGTGAAGGATTAATAGCAATTGTTACTGTAAAAGTACCTGAAAATTTAATTCAATATGAAGGTCAAACTAAAGGTAAACTTGGGACAAGCGAAGCTAGATTTGCTTGTGAAAGAATTACTGAACAAAACTTTAGTTTCTGATTACAGGAAAATAAAACTATTGCAATATTAATTATTGAAAAAGCACTTCTAGCTAGAAAAGCTAGAGATGAAGCTAGAAAAGCAAGACAAGCAGTTAGAGACCAAAAAGCAAAATCAAAAGGTAAAACTATGCTTGGAAAACTAACTCCAGCTCAAGGAAAAAACAAATTAAATAATGAATTATTCCTTGTCGAAGGAGATTCAGCGGGTGGAAGTGCTAAATCAGGAAGAGATAAAAAATTCCAAGCAATACTTCCTTTAAGAGGTAAGGTAATTAATGCTGAAAAAACTAAATTAATTGATTTACTAAAAAATGAAGAGATCACAACAATAATCAATGCAATTGGTGCTGGAATTGGAAGTGACTTTGATATTGAAGATATCAATTATGGAAAAATAATTATCATGACTGACGCCGATACTGACGGGGCACATATTCAAACTTTATTATTAACATTCTTTTATAGATATATGAAAGAACTTATTACAAATAAAAATGTGTATATAGCAATGCCACCTTTATTCAAAGTAACTCAATCAAATAAAAAAGATTTCATTTACTTATGAACTGAAGATGAACTTGTAGAATACATGAAAAAATCAAAAAATAAAGTTGACATACAAAGATATAAAGGATTGGGTGAAATGAACGCAGACCAGTTGTGAGAAACAACAATGGACCCAGAGCAAAGAAAGATAATTCAAATCACAGTAGAAGATGCGCTTGCAGCAGAAAATACCTTTAGAACACTAATGGGTGATAATGCTGAAAAACGTAAAGAGTGAATTGAAGAAAATGTTAAATTTACCCTTGAAGATAATACCGAATTTGTAGAAATTTAATTTAAATAGTTTTAAGGAGGTGTTAATATGGAAAAAATGTCTTACGAAATGAGAGTTCAAGCTGTATTAGACAAATTTAATGAATACAACAAAATAAATGATGATATTAAAAGATTTGGGATATTTAATAGTTTTAACGTGTCTCATCAAATCGAAAAAGAATATCTTTATTTTGAAATAAGAAATACAGACAATGAAGAATTTGACCTATTAACATCTGCTTCAAGTGAACAATCAATTCAAATTAACTTACATAAAGATAGTGAATTTAATTGATTGATTAAAACTATGAATCGTTTTATCGAAAAATCAAAAGTATCAATGAAAAAAGCCAGAGAAATTGCAAAACCTCAGGTTGGAATACTTGTGTATGATGAGTTTACAGATTCATACTTCCTAAACCCAACCTCAGGTCCTGTACTTTTAAAATCAAAAGAAATTATGAAAGAAATTGCTTCAACTAGATTAGATATTTTTGGGATTTTTATTAATTTAAGATCTGCATTAATTGAAAGTGATAGAAGAAGTGAAATTATTGGTGATAGTTTTGGTAAGGTTTTAGATAAAATTAAAGAATCTGTAAAAAACATACAGAATATGGAAACTAAACTTAGAAAAATTGAAGGAATTCCACGTTATATTTGTGATTTAAAAGAAGTAGATGCAAAAATTTCTTTTGAATCATTTGCAACCGTTGATTTTGGAGTAGAAATTTTAAAATTTAATAAATTCAACGAATATGATATAACAGGAGAACTTGATGATATGGCTTTTGTTGAAAGTTTATATATCAAAATAAGAAAAATAGAAGAAACTTGTAAACAAATGATCGATTTAGGAAGAAGTTTAATTTCTAAAAATGATCCAAATCTTTATAACCAAGATTCTTCAACAAAATTATGAATCTTAACCCATGAAGGTAGAGAAACAATGAGTAACTTGAACATTATGGACTTTATTAACAATGATATTTCTGAAGTAAGCTTTGAAATAAACTAGAAAGGGTAAAAACAATGGCAAATAACAATAATATTGAAAAAGGAATACTTAGTTATTCACTTGAAGAACTAATGGGAGATAGATTTGGAAGATATGCAAAATATATTATCCAAGAAAGAGCACTTCCAGATGTTCGTGATGGATTAAAACCAGTTCAAAGACGTGTTCTTTACGCAATGAACGAACTTGGTTTAACTCATGAAAAATCATACAAAAAATCTGCTCGTGTTGTTGGGGATGTAATTGGTAAATACCACCCTCACGGTGACACTTCAGTTTATGAAGCTCTTGTTAGAATGAGTCAACATTGAAAATTAAATGTTCCATTAGTTGATATGCACGGGAACAATGGTTCAATTGACGGTGATAGTGCAGCTGCTATGCGTTATACTGAGACAAGATTATCTAAAATTTCAAGCTTATTATTAAATGATCTACAAAAAAACACAGTTTTATTTGCACCAAACTTTGATGATTCTGAAAAAGAACCAACAGTTTTACCTGGATATTTCCCAAATATCTTGGTAAATGGGGCAACTGGAATTGCTGCAGGTTATGCAACAAACATGCCTCCACACAACATCAATGAAATAATTGATGCAACAATTGAGATTATTAATAAACCAAAAACAACTTTAGATGAAATATTAAAAATTGTTAAAGGTCCAGATTTCCCAACTGGTGCAATTGTCATGGGAAAAGAAGGTATTGTTAATGCTTTTGAAACTGGAAAAGGTAGAGTTATTATCCAGTCAAAAATGCATAGAGAAGAAAACAACATTATAATTGATGAAATACCTTATGAAGTTGTAAAACAAGATTTAGTAAGAAAAATTGGAGAAGTTGCTGATGCAAATCCTCAAATCGAAGTTAAAGAAGTTAGAGATGAAACTGATAGAACTGGATTGAGAATTGTAATTGAATTATCAAATAAAGCTGATTATGAAATTACAAGAAAATTCTTATTAAAAAATACACCTTTACAAATTTCTTACAATTACAACAATGTTGTAATTGTTGATAAACAACCAAAACAACTTGGTATTATAGATATTTTAAAAGCATATGTAAAACACTTCCAAGAAGTATTTACAAGAAAAACACAATTTGATCTTGAAAAAGCTCAAAAAAGACAAGAAATAATTGATGGTCTAATTAAAGCTATCTCTATTTTAGACGAAGTAATTAAAATCATTCGTGAATCAAAAAATAGAGGTGATGCTATTACTAACTTGATTTCAAAATATGAATTTACTGAAACTCAAGCAATTGCTATTGTTGACTTAAGACTATATCGTTTAACTTCAACAGATATTGAAAAATTAAAAGAAGAAAAAGCTGAATTAGCTAGTCAAATTGAAAATTTCACAAAAATTCTTTCAGATACAAAATACTTAAATTCTGAAATTGTAAAACAATTAAAAGAAACAAAAGAAAAATTTGGTGTTGAAAGAAGAAGTGAAGTTGTTGACGATATTGAAAATATCGAAGTTGAAATCAAAAAAACAATTGTACAAAAAGATTACACAATTTGAATTTCTCAAGATGGATACTTGAAAGCAATTGAAGATTCACAACTTGGTAAATTCCCAATGAGTGACTTTAAACGTAAACCAAATGATATTTGAATTTCAAAAGTTCCAGCTTCAAGTTTAGATTTCATTTTATTAGTATCAAGTGCTGGAACTTACTATTCAATTCCAGTTTATAAAATCTTGCCAAGCAAATGAAAAGAAATTGGTATGCATATAAACAAAATTGCTACTCTTTCAGGACAAAGTGAAAGAATATTGGCAGCATTTGTTGTAAGAGAATACAAAAATGCAAAACAAGAAATTCTGCTAGCAACTAAAAAGGGTATGATCAAACGTACTCCAGTTGAAGATTTAGAAACTAAAATGTTCTCTAAACCATTTAGAATTATTAAATTAGGTGCAGATGATGAACTTGTTTCAGCATCACTTGTAACTTCAAAAACAAAAACAGTTACTATGCTTACTCGCAATGGATTTTCAGTTAGATATGACATTGGTGAAATTCCTTCAGCAGGTCCAAATGCAAAAGGGGTTAAATCAACAGTTGTAAAAGATGAAGATATTGTAGCTGGAAAAGCATTTGATGCTGGAGATATTCTAGTATTGACAAACAAAGGTAACATCAAAAAAATTAAACAAGATTTAGTTCCAATCATGACTAGACCAAAAAGAGGGGTTAGATTATATCCTTGAAATAAAAAACGTGATGAATTTGCAACTTTCTTATACAATGTTCAATCAAAAGATGTATTGAACTTGTTAGATGAAGAAGATAACTTATCTCAATTAAACGTTAAAGGGTTTAAATATGCAGAACTTGAAGATGTACCAGAAGATCTTGATATGAACGAAATTGTTACAACTACTTTAGAAAAATCATTTGTTATTAAAAACGGTGATATTCCTCCAGCTCCAAAAAGTGCTGAAGATGAAAAAGAAGTTGTTGAAGTTTCAACAAAAAAAGATAAAAGCATCAACGAAGAGTCAACTCAAGAGTTAAAAATTGATGTTGAGGATTTAATTTAAAATACCTGTAAAGGTATTTTTTTATTGTATAAAATATATATGAGGTGCTTATTGTGAAAATTCAAATTTTAGGACTGGGTTGTTCAGGTAAAACAGTATTGGCTAAATATTTATCAAAAAAACTTGGTTTAACATACATTGATGCTTCAAAGTACTTAGAAATTGAAAATGTTGGTCAAAGATTTGATAAATATGCAAAAGACATTTTGATGTATGATTCTTGAATAGTTGATGGACATACTGGTGAATGAATGATTGGAAGTTTTTATAAATCAGATTATATTATTTGTATTGATATTAGCGATGAAGATTTAATAGCTAGGGTAAATGAATTAGAATTAAGAAATGATTTATTTTTAAATAAAAATATTAAAATAGATGATAAGTACAATGAACAATATTACAATAAAGTAACAGATCTAGAATATTTAAAAAAACAAAGAGAAGAAATAAAAATTAGATTAGAAATTACTAAAGCAAAAATTTTATTAATTGATGGAACTAAAAGTTTAAAACAAAATTATTATAAAATTTTAGAATTCTTAGTAAACAATGGTGAGGGTAAATAATGAAAACTTTAAAAGGAAAAATAAAAAACTTTTTATTTAACAACGAAGATTATGGAGTTGCAGTTTTTACTTTACTTGATAACGAAAAAAACTCAACCGTTATAACTGGAAACATTGGTGTTATGAAAGTTGGAGTTATTTATGAAGTTGAAGGAGAAAATGTAGTTGATAGAAAAAGAAATCAAACATCTTTTGTAGTTTCTTCAATTAAACAAGTAAAAGAATTTTCAAAAGATGTTTATATAAAATATTTTTCTTCCTCTTTATTTCCATCGATAGGAAAAAAACTTGCAACAAATATTGTTGAACATTATAAAAAAGATATTTTTAAAAAGATTTTAAAAAACAAAGATGAATTAAAATTAATTGAAGACATGACAGAAGTAAAAGCAAATATTGTTTATGATGTTGTTAAAGAATTTTTTAGTGAGAATGATATTTTAGATAAATTTATAAATAATAATTTAAAACAAGAATTTTATAATTACTTGCAAAGAAATGTAGATGACTCAAATGAGATTAGATCTATTTTAGAAAACAACTTTTATGAGTTTGCTTTTGTAAATAAACTAACTCCATTTGAAGAAGTTGATAAAGTTGCACTTGCATTTGGTGTTGAAGAATTTAGTGATGAAAGAATTTCTTGATGAGCAAACTATCTAGGAAACGAATTACTTTTCAGAACTGGTGATACATATTTTGATTTGTATCAAATAAGAAAAATGTTAAGTCAAAAGTTTTTCGGATTTAATGAAAATGATTTTGATAGTAAATTATTATATGCAAAGAAAAATAATATTTTATATTTTGAAAATAAAAAAATATATACAAAAGAAAGTTATAACGATGAAAAATTTATTGCAGATAAATTAATAGCAATTGAAAACGAAAGTTATAATATAAAAGATTATGACTTTGAAAAATATTTAGAACAAGTTGAAAAATTTGTTGGTGAAAAATTATATATTGATAATTTTAAATATAATGAAGAACAAGTTTTAGCAATAAGAAATTTTTGTGAAAATAATATAAGTATTGTAACAGGTGGTCCTGGTACTGGTAAGACAACTATTATTGCGGGAATCGTAAAAATGTATGAATTAATCTTTAGCAATTCTAATTACTCAATTGCAGCTCCAACAGGTAGAGCTGCAAGTAGAATTAAAGAGTCATCAGATTTTAATGCTCAAACAATTCATAAACTTTTGAGATATATTGGAAATGATAATTTTGAATTTTGTTTAGAAAGACCTTTATCAAAAGAATTATTAATTATTGATGAATGCTCTATGATAGATAATCATTTATTTGCATCTCTTTTAAGAGGAATAACTGATATTAAAAAATTAGTATTAGTTGGTGACATCCATCAATTACCAAGTGTAAGTTATGGTAATCTTTATGAAGATGTAATTGAAAGTGAAAAGTTTTCAATTACTAAACTTGTTAAAAACAATAGACAAGTTTCAAAAGAAAATAAAAATTCTATTATAGATTTATCTACTGCAATTCGTGAAGAAAAAATAAATGAATTTAATTTTGAAGATACAAATAATGTTGAATTTATTTTTAACGATGATTCAAATGAATTGAAAAAAGAAATATTAAAAATTTATACAAAGAATAAACCATCAAATATTGAAGATGAAATAAATGATATTCAAATTATTGCACCAATGTATAAAGAACAACTTGGAATTCATTTTATAAATTCTCAAATTCAAAATGTTTTTAATCCAAGTAATGGAAAAGAATTTAAAAGAGGAGAAATTTATTTTAGACCAAATGATAAAGTAATGTATATTGAAAATGATCCTTTCTTAGAACTTTCTAATGGGGATGTGGGTTACATAGAAAATTTAGTGATGGAAAAAAATAAACTAAAACATGCAGAAATTAATTTTAGTTCTAGAAGAAAAGAAATTACTTCATCTCAATTTTCAAAAATAAATTTAAATTATGCATGTAGTATTCACAAAACACAAGGTAGTGAATATAAAAATGTAATTTTAGTTTTAGATAATTCGAATAATTATTCAACTTTCTTTTTAAATAAAAAAATGATTTATACAGCTGTAACAAGAGCTAAAAATAAATTATTTATTTTAACTTCTAAAGATTTATTTTTAAAAACTTGCGGTAAAGATATGAAATTAAGAAGAACAACATTAAAAGAGAGAATTTGTAGTTTGTAATATAAAATACTATATAATATTCTTATAGGAGTAACGATATGAAACATAAAATAGTATGAATCTTAACATCTGTTGTGGGTGTTATATTTACAACATTACTAATTACAGCGTTATGTTTAGCGCCAACTGTAAATGTTGATAACGAATTAGAAAACCTTGTTAAGTTTAATGCTGGTTTAGCAAATTTTACTCAACAAGTTAACTCAAATATTTCAAACCGTTTTGATTTTGCTTATTTCATTTTTGGTGTAGAAGGTTTATTTACAATGATGAAAATACACTCATTCAATGTGGTTGTATTTGCAGTATTGTGATCATACCTATTACCTTTAATAGGAATATTGTTAGGGTCATTATTAATGGTTTCAATATGTTTAATTATTGTCGAAAGAATTAAACGTGAATATAAATATAAAATTATGAAAGCTTGTGGAAAATATGGAATGTATTCTTCATTTGGTCTTCTAATAGTATTTTCAATAGCAACAATAGTAGTAATCTCATTACTTGAAAAAGAATTTAGAGTTTCAAATGATTTAAATGGAGTTTTGAATTTAATTAATGTAGGTACAGTTCATAATGGTATGACATATTTAGTGACTGCAAAATACTTATCAACTTCAACTTATGGAAGTTTGATGGTTAATGGAATTGCAAGTTCTGGATTGGATATTGCAAAAAACTTTAATGTCGCTTTGCTTACAACAACCTTATCTTTATTAATGGTTGTACTACCAATTTTATTTATAATTGTAGTTACAACTACAAGTATTTGAATATCTACATTTATTAGTAATAGAGGAAATGGATTATCTAAATTTGCAAGATGATTGGGAAATATCAGAATTGACTCAAGAAGAGAGTTTTATGGAGCAGTATTTAAAAACAAATGATTTATTATTGCTACAACTATGTTGTTAATTTCTGCAATTTTCCCAGGAATTGTTCATGGTTATGAAAGACCAGGTCAAATATTTTTAACAGTATCTACAATTATAATTGTGCCTTTATGTTTTTTACCAACTTTAATATCATGATTGATGATAATAAACGTTAAAAGGTTTAATTATAATAAGGTTATGTTCCTTCAAATATTAATCTTAGCTATTGCTGTATTTGTTATTCAAATCAATGTATGAGTATTATTTAGAGAAGAGATGCAAATGCCTATTTCTGTAATGACAGCTTTACCATTTGTAACTTTAACAGTAACTTCAGTTGCATTATTTGGATTTATTAAATGACAACACTAAACAACTTCTATGGAAGTTGTTTTTTTATACAAAAATTTCAAATTTTGGTCAAAAAAGCATAAAATTACTATTAAGGAGATAAATAGATATGATTTTAAGAAATGCAAAAATAGTGTTAAAAGACAAAATTATTGAAAATGGATGACTTGAAATTGAAAATGAAACTATTAAATCTATCAATGAAGGTGATACTCAACAAGAAGGCATAGATTTAAAAGGTCAGTGATTGTTACCTGGTTTTATAGAGTGCCATGTCCATGGTGGTTATGGTGTTGACTTCGAAACTGGAACAGTAGAAGCTTATCAAAAGTTTGGAAAAATGATTCCAAAAGAAGGTATAACTTCTTATATTCAAGCAAGTGTAACTAACTCTAAAGAAAATAACTTAAAATATTTAAGTGCTTTTAAAGAATTTATGAAAAATCAAGATGAAAATAGTGCTAAATGTTTAGGTTTACATATGGAAGGTCCATTTATTTCACCAGCAAAAAAAGGTGCTCATGAACTTTCTTTATTAGAAGATCCAAATATTGAAGTTATGAAAGAATTTATCGAATTATCTGATGATAATGTGAGAATCATTACTTATGCACCAGATATGCAAGATGGTTCATTTACTAAATTCTTATTAGATAACAACATTTTACCTTCAGCAGGACATACAAATACAAGTGTTCAAGACTTTTTGAAGGATTACAAGATTGGAGTAAGACATTTAACTCATTTATTTAATGGAATGAGTGGTGTAAGTCAACAAGAACCTGGTCTTGCAACTGCTGGACTTTACTTTGATGACATATTATGTGAAGTTATAAGTGATTCAATTCATATTCAACCAGATACTTTAAGATTAATTTATAAAATAAAAGGACCTCAAGGAATTGTAATTATCACTGATGCTATGAATGCAAAAGGTGAACCTGATGGAAATTATAAACTTGGAAACTTAGATGTTATAAAAGAAGGTATGAAAGTTAGTTTAAAAGAAGGGGGAGCATTAGCTGGAGCTGGTGCAACTTACGATCATAACGTTAGAGTTATGCTAAAAGAAATACCAAACTTAAAAATGAATGAATTGATTTATATGACATCAATTAATATCGCAAAACAATTAAATATTTTTGATTCAACAGGAGAAATTAGTGTTGGAAAAAAAGCAGATTTAACTGTTTTAGATGATAAATATGAAGTAAATAAAACTTTTATCAATGGAAAGGTAGCTTATGAAAAATCAAATTAACCCAAAATCTTATATATTATCAAAATATTTATTAACATTTGCAATGATGTTTTTCTACTTAGTATCATTTTGAGCAATTCTTAAGGGAATTGGTCAAAATAAAAATGATCTACATTATATTCAAGAAAACTATTATTTGTTAACAGGACTTAGTTTATTTATAGGTATTATATTTATAAGTGTATATACACTTATAAGATACAATCTACATAAAAAGTCAGGTTATAAATTTAATAAAAAAGAAATAAATAAAATCTTTATTTCAATTGGATTAATGTGTCTAATGGTAGTTATTTCAATATTGGTAATTACATTTCCAAGTTATACATCAAAAACTGTATTGATGAGTTTAGCAATTGTAACAACAATTATTAAAATTATTATTGGATTTGTTGTTTCAATTTTTGAAACAATGGTTAGAACTCAAGAACAAGCAATTGTTAATAAAACTTGATTTAACAATGATGACTTGAAATCAAGAAATCAACCAAAAGATTCTGGTGAAAATACAAGTGAACTATTTAAAAATAGTAGTAATCCATTTATGGAGGATTAAAGATGATAAAAATTGGAACGATAGGAACAAGTAAAATCACAGAAGATTTTATTAATTCTGCTTCTAAAAACCCAAATTTAAAAGTTGTTTGTTGTTATTCGAGAGATAAACAAAAAGCAAGAGAATTAATTAACAAAAACAAACTTTATGCAATTGCAGTTGATAGTTTTGAAAAATTAGTTGATGAAATTGATGCAGTTTATATTGCAAGTCCCAATGGATTGCATTATGAACAAGCAAAATATTTCTTACAACAACAAAAACATGTGTTGTTAGAAAAACCATTAACTTTAGAATATCAACAAGCTTGTGAGTTATTCGAAATAGCTGCAATCAATAATGTAATTCTTATGGAAGCTTACAAAACTGCACATTTACCTCAATTTTCTAATTTATTTAAAGCTGTCAATCTATTAAATCCATTTATGGCAAGCTTTAATATGAATCAATATTCTTCTAGAATGGTAAACATCAAACAAGGAATATATGATTCTGTATTTGATGGAAAATTAGGTAAAGGTTCTACTTATGATATGTTGATCTATCCAGTAGAACTTGCAATTGCATTATTTGGACCAATAAAAGAGGTAAAATCTATGGGTATGAAACTTCCTAATGGAAGTGGATTGAATGATATAGTTTTACTAAAACATGAAAACGAAATTTTAGTAAATATAACTTGTAGTAAAACTAGTGTGGGAAGAATAAAAAGTGAAATTTTAGCAGACCACGCAACAATTGTTTTTGATAACTGTATTAATTTAAAAGAAATTAAAGTAATCAAGAATAAAGAGGATGAAGAATCAATATCATATATTCAAAATGAAGAACAAGACTTATTTGAATATGAAATATCAGTATTTGTAAAAATGATTTTAACAAACGATTATAAATTAAGAGATTATCTTTTAGATATTAGTTGTGAAGCAGTTAAGGTTTTAAATTTGGTTGAAAAAAACCAAAAAGAAATAGGAGAAATTTAAAATGGAATTAAATAAATATATAGATCACACTTTATTGAAAGCATCAGCTACAAAAAGTGAAATTAAAACTTTATGTGAAGAAGCAAAACAATATGATTTTGCAACAGTTTGTGTTAACCCAACTCAAATTGAATATGCAAGCGAATTGCTAAAAGGAACTAATGTAGGAATTACTACAGTTATTGGTTTCCCACTTGGAGCATCAACAAGTGAAGTTAAAGCTTTTGAAACAGCAGATGCTATTCAAAAAGGTGCAACAGAAATTGATATGGTTGTAAATATTGGAGCAATTAAAGATGGTAACTGAGATTTAGTTTTATCAGATATGAAAGCTGTAAAAGCATCAGCTCCAAATAATGTAGTTAAATGTATTATGGAAAACTGTTTACTAACAAAAGAAGAAATTGTTAAGGCTTGTGAAATGGCAGTAGAGGCAAAATTAGAATTTGTAAAAACATCAACAGGATTTTCAACTGGGGGAGCTACATTTGACGATGTTAAATTAATGAGTGAAACAGTTAAAAGAAATGCTGAAGTTAAAGCAGCTGGTGGAGTTAGAACTTTTGAAGATGCTATGAAAATGATTGAAAATGGAGCTACTAGATTAGGAACTAGTGGTGGAGTTTCAATAGTAAATGGAAAAGATAATAACACTGCATATTAATTTTTTAAAACAATAATGAATATATTATTGTTTTTTTTATTTATAATATATATAGAAAAAGAGAGAAAAGTATGTTGAAAGAGCAAAGTTTATTTATCATAGATTCTATAGACAAAGAATGTTCTTCTGAATTGGCAAAAAAATTTAGTGAGGTTGGAATTTATCCAAGTCAACTGTTATATTTGGTAGCTATTTCAAAAAAACAAGCAAGAATTATTGTGAATAACGTTGAGTATGTATTAAGAAAGGATGATTTTGATCATTTAAGGTTAATTGATTGTGAAATTGAAGAATAAAAAAACAAACTATTTACTTGTAGGAAATCCAAATGTTGGTAAAACAACATTTTTTAATCATCTAACAACTTCTGTTGCGAGTGTTGGTAACTTTGATAGAACAACAGTTAATTCAAAGGTTGGTAGTTTAAAGAAAGATAAAAATACAAAAATAAATGATTTACCAGGAATATATAATTTAAATTCCTTAGGAGATGATGATAAAGTTGTTTTGAAAACTTTATTTAATTTTGACTACAATGGAATAATAAATGTAACTAATGCAAATACTTTTTTAAGAGATATGTATTTAACATTACAACTTTTAGAATCACAACAACCTGTTGTGATTGCTTTAAACATGATTGATGAATTAAAGAATAAAGAAATTGATGTAAACAAATTAAAAGTTAAATTAAATTCACCAGTTGTTTTAACAAATGCTAAAAAAGATTTAGGATTAAATGAAGTTAAAACACAACTTAATTGTCCTTTGAATTCTTTTAAATTAAAGTATAGTGATGAAGTTGAAGAAAAAATAAATAAAATTTCTTCATTGATTGAGAATAATAAATTACCTAAAAGATTTTATGCCATTCAAGCATTAGAAAAAAATGAATTTGCATTAAATTATATTAATGAAACTCAAGAAAATAATGAAGAAATTTTAAAAATAATAAATAGTGATGAGGGAAGTGAAAAACAAATTTATGAATCTAAATTTAATTTTATTAAGGAATTATATTTAGAAGTTTTTCAAGAAAAATTAGGAGAAATTATAAGTAGAAAAAATAATTTTGAAAAACTTGATAAAGTTTTACTTAGAAAAATAACAGCATTACCAATATTCTTTTTGGTTCTAGCTTTAATTTATTACATTACTTTTGGTCCTTACACTGGAGGTAAGTTGAATGAACTCATTGATGAAGGATTAAATGATAAATTATTAAATATAATTTATGAAGCTTTAGAAAAAACCAAGAGTCCAGAATTTTTAAATGGTTTTATTTGTAATGCTGTACTTGGTGGAATTTTTGCTGTCATGCCTTTTTTACCTTTTATTTTAATTCTTTTTATATTCATAGGTCTACTTCAACAAAGCGGTTACCTTTCAAGGGTAAGTGCGGTCACTGACGAAATATTATCTCCATTTGGATTAACAGGTAGAAGTGTTATTGGTTTAATTTCTGGAATGGGATGTAATGTTCCAACAATTATGATGGCAAGAGCAAGTCAATCAAAAAAAGAAAAAGTAATTTCAATTTTAATTGCTCCTTTTATTTCTTGTTCAGCAAGAACTGTTGTGTATTCATTTGTTGCAAGTTTGATCTTTGTAAACAATGTTTGACTTGTAATTTTATTGTTACAAATATTTTCTGGATTTACCGCTTTAATAATTGGTTTATTATTTTCGCAAACAATGTTTAGAAAAAGAAAAAATGTTTTCTTTATAGAATTACCAAAATGAAGAAGTCCTGATTTTAAAACTATTGGTAAAATGATTTGATTTGAAGTTAAAAACTTTTTAATTAGAGTAGGGAAATTTGTTTTTGTAGGTAGTGTAATTGTTTGAACTATTTCTCATATTGGACCAAAAGGTTTTTTAAATGATGAACAAATTGAAAAATCTTTTATGGGTTACATAGGTAAAGGTTTTGGTTATTTATTATGACCGATAGGATTATCAGATTGAAGAGTAGCTGCAAGTTTACTTTTAGCATTTCCCGCAAAAGAAATTGCAGTTACAAACATGTTAATTGTTTTTAATGGAATCGAAAACATTCATGCTTATTTCAATTTAGCAATAGCTTTATCATACTTAGTTTTCTTTGCATTATACATTCCATGTCTTTCTACAATGGCAGTTATTAAAAGTGAATCTAATTATAAAAATTTATTTATAAGTATTGGTATTTCTTTATTAACAGCATACATATTCTCATTATTTGTTTATTGAGTGGCATTTTCACTTACTTAATTTAAGAGTGTAACAATAATTGATACCAAAAAATCCTAGTTTTTTTGGTATAATATATATAGTGAATTTTTGGAGGAATAATTATGGCTAAAAAATACGGTTTTGAAATTGGAGATTATGGACTACCTGCTTCAATAAGAAAAAGAGTAGATGACTTAGTAGAATTAAACTTAAATCCTTCAACAATCAATTTGCTTACAAGCGAATTTTCAAAAATGGATGATGAAACAAAAGAAAATATCGGACGTTACATTGCAAATTTACTTGAAATTGAAAATATAATGTTAGCAAGACACTTTGAAAAAATTGCATCAGAAAATGCATTCGGTAATTCAAAGCAAGAATTAATTCTTAAACAAAGACAATCAAATTTATTAAGAATTCAACAAATTTTTGCATCTAAAGATGAAGAGATGAATAGAAAATCAAGATACAGTGTTAAAAGTTTTATGGATGACACTATTTCAAATACAGGTACAATTGATTTTAGAAAAGTTATGGTTACAAATAATTCTGATCAAAAGTCAGAAGAAGAACTTTCAAAAATTAAATTACAAGAATTAGCAAATAAAAAACGTTTAATTGAAATAGCTATTTTAGAAGAAGAACAAAAAATTAAATTAGCCAAAAAACATTATTATGAAGCTAAACAAATGAATGATCATCAAACTCAAGTTGTTAAGTTAGAAACTATTAAACATGCCAATGAAAAACTTACAACAATAGATAAAGCAATTAAAAAATACAAAACTATCGAAGCACTTCCTTTAGAAATTTTAATGGATGAAGATATGACAATCGATGTTGAAAGAGACGAGAAAAATCTTAGAAATTTTTTAAAAAATAATGCAGCTGAAGGTATGGAAAAACTTCAAAGAGAAATTAACGCTATTGGTTCTGAACAAGCAGGTTTAACAACTGCTGAAATTTATGAAGACTTTTTTGATACAGAAGGTTATGAAGATATTTCAATACTTAAATCTAGTGAAGAGCTTGAAGGTGATGATGATGAATTAGATCCTTTTGAAATGTTAATGAAACAAGAACAAGCATTAATTGATGAAGAAAAAAGAAAACAAGAACAATTACTTGAAGAAGAACGCAGAAAAGAAGAAGAAAAACAAAAAGCTAAAGAAGAGTATGATGCAAAAGTTCAATTAGCAAAAGAACTTGCAAGACAAAAAGAAGAAGCAAGAGAATTAAAAGAACGTGAAAAAGAACGTTTAAGATTTGAAAGAGATCAAAAAATTGCTGAAGAAAAAGCTGCTGAAAAAGTTCAAAATGAAAAAATAATCAAAAAAATCAAAAAAAACTCTAAAGCAAAAGATAAAAAAATCGAAAAACTTAGAGAAGAAAAAGAACAAGCAGAAGCAGAATTAAATGAATTAAAACTAAAAGCCAAAACAGAAGAGCTAAGAAGAATTGAAATTTCAAAAAGAAAAGCTGAAGAAAACACCGAAAATATAATAAGAAAAGAAAAACAAAAAGTTGAAGCTTCTTATAATATTTTAGAACGTAAATGAAATGCTTTTAGAATTGAAACAACTTTGTTCACTAAAGACAGGGCTATTAAAGCGATCAGATCAATTAAAGAAAAAGCAGCTCTTGTAGAACAAGCAAAACAACAAGAAATCGAAGACTTAATAAGTACTCCCGAAATTGAAACTACACCTGAAATAGAAGAAACAATTAATTTTGGTAATTTAAATGAAAATAGAGTTTCTGAAGAAAAGGTTATAGAAGTTTTAGTAGAGGAAGAACAAGCAATTGAAGAGATTATTGAAGAACCAATAATTGAAGAATCAGTTATAGAAGAACCTATAATTGAACCTGAGGTTGAAGAGATTGTAGAAGAACCAGTTGTTGAAGAACCAATAATTGAAGAACCAGTTGTTGAAGAACCAATAATTGAAGAATCAGTTATAGAAGAACCAATAATTGAAGAATCAGTTATAGAAGAACCTATAATTGAACCTGAGGTTGAAGAGATTGTAGAAGAACCAATAATTGAAGAAACTATAATTGAAGAACCAGTTGTTGAAGAATCTATAATTGAAGAAGTTATAATTGAAGAACCAATAATTGAAGAAACTATAATTGAAGAACCATTTGTAGAAGAATCTATAATTGAAGAACCAGTTGTAGAAGAACCAATAATTAAACCTGAGGTTGGAGAGAATGTAGAAGAACCAATAATTGAAGAAACTATAATTGAAGAACCAGTTGTAGAAGAATCTATAATTGAAGAATCAGTTATAGAAGAACTTATAATTGAACCTGAGGTTGAAGAACAAAAAAATAACAACAACTCATTAACTAATAAATTCTTAGATAAAAAAGAACAAAGAGTTCAAAAAGAATTGACATTAACTGATGAAAATGTTAAAAATAATTCAGATGATGATAAAAAACGTGTTGATTTCTTAGAAAGAAAGAAAAAGCTAAACATAATATCAAAAGCTGAATTAGAAGAATTAAACGAAAAAAGCGCAAAAATTAAAAGTAAATCATCTAATAAAAAAGTTAATCTAAAAAAATTTACACTAGTTAGAAAAAGATAAAAAAACTAGCAAAAGAAAGAATTAGAATTATGAAAAATGAGATGATTAGATCAAAGGATTTTGAACTATCTTGATATACTAAGAAAAGTTCAAAATCCTTTTTAAATAAACTTGGTACAAGTTTTGGTTTTGTAATAATATTAATGCCAATTTTTGGTGTTCTTTTATCAATAGGAAATATAATTGATAACTATAGTGATAATAAAGTTGCTGTTAGTTTATTCAAAAATATAGCAGGGGTATTGTTTTCAAATATTGGTATTTGATTCGCTCTTTCGATATGTATTGGATTTACAAAAAATAAAGGTGCTGCTGTATATGCTGCTTTGATATTTTATTTAGTATTTAATGTTTCGTTAGCAGCATTTATTAAGGTTAATGCAGATGATAGCAGTAGATTTTCAATATTATTTTGACATGATCTTAGAGTTGCAGTCTATACTACAAACCAATTTGGTGTATTAACTTTTAATACTGGAGTTATTGGTGGGATATTTTGCGGTTCAATAACTGCAATTCTATATAATAAATTTAAAGATGTAAAACTTGTTAAAGGTCTTGAATTCTTTGCAAAAGAAAAATTTGTTCTTATAATAGTGCCAATTTTTGCATTAATAAGTGCATTTCTATTCATGATAATTTGACCAATGATAGGTTATGCTTTAACTTCAGTTGGAACAGGTGTTGCAAAGACACCAATTGGTGTGGATTCATTCATTTTTAGAACTTTCCAAAGAATGCTTATTCCTTTTGGGTCAAGTCTTCTTTGACAAGCACCAATGTGGTATACAAGTGTTGGTGGAGATTTAGTTCCATATAAAGCACAATTATTAGCACAATACCTAGAAAGAACAACAGAAATTCCAAGTGATTTACTAACTCAAATTGCTTTAATTGATGCAAGTAAAGTTGATTTATTGGCAAGTGCAAATAAAATCATTGGTAATGATAATTTTTCATTAACTATAAGTGAGTGAATTGAAAATACTGGTGAAATTTTTGATAAAAAAGGTGATCAAATTATTTCAGCTGCAGTTTTAAATAGTAATTATATTACTGTAGCTGATTGTTGAAATGTAGGTCTTAGAATAACCAGATTTTTAACAGCAGGTTTTGTAAATTCAATGTTTATGTTACCAACAATTGGAGTGGTAATTTACTTTAGAATTGAAAAAAGCAAAAGAAAAGATTATTTTGGTAAATTTTTAGTAGCAATTCTCACTTCATTCTTACTAGGTATAACAGAACCTGTTGAGTTTATGTTTTGTTATTTAAGTCCCTTGTTCTTCTTTGTGGTTTACGCACCCCTAGTAGGGCTTGCAGGGCTATGTACAAGCCTTTTACAAATAAAAATAGGTTCAACTTTTTCCACAGGGTTATTTGACTTTGTTTTTAATGGAATAATACCAACAGTTAATAATCAAGATACAAGAATTTGATTATTTCCAATATTATCTATTGTTTTTATTGGAATTGGCTTTGTTGCATCTTATTATTTCTTTAAATTAACAAACTTTGATCCACTTGGAAGTACAAAAAACCCAAGAAAAGATGCAAGACTTAAAATAATTCAAATGAAAGACTTAATTGGTGGTTGAAAAAATATAGACCAAGTTTCATTTGAAGATAATTTATTAAAAGTAAAGTTAAAAAAACAAATCATGTTAGAAAATTATCAACCTTGATTTACTTCTTATAATTCGAATGACAAAATTCTAGAGTTTACTTTAACTAAGGAAAGTTTACAATTAGCAAAACTCTTTTCTGAAGCTTTTGATGCAAAGATTAGGTTAGAAGTATTTAAAAAACAAGATAAAATTGAGTATAAAAACCTATTAAAAACTTATTTATTAGAAAAAAAACAAAATCACTAGCGATTTTGTTTTTTTAAATTTCATTATGAATTGCTTTTAAAATTTCTTTAGCAATTTGATTTTTTAATGAAGCATTAACATCAATAACTTTATTATCTTTTGAAGTTAATATTTTTATTTCGTTATTATCTGATCCAAGTGCAGAAGTAAGGTTAAGCACTAACATATCCATGTTTTTTTCTTTCATTTTTAAAAATGCTTTATCTAGATTGAAATCATTTGCTAAACTAAAACCTACCAAGTATTGATTTGTTTTAATTTTTCCAAGTTCGTATAAAACATCAATTGCTCCAGTTAATTCAATTGAAAGATTGTCTTTGTCCATACTTCTTTTTTCTATTTTTTTATCAACTTGATTTTTAACTTCAAAATCATATAAAGCAGCTGAGCAAATTACAATATCACTTTGATTAAAGTATTTTTTCATTTCTTCTAACATTTTAGGGTTAGTATCTGCATAGTGGTTAAATTCATTTTCAACATTAATGAAATCTGTATCTCCAAATACAGTTTGAATCTCTTGAAAATGATTTTTAGAGACATCTCTAAGTGACATTCCCATTTTTCCAGAAGAAGCGTTTGTTATATATCTAACTTTATCGATGTAACTTCTAGTTCTTCCAAAATTTAATAATAATTTTTTATTATTAAATTTTTCAAATCCCATTAAATAATTTTCAACATAATCTACAACTTCTTCTGGTTCTAAAGCTCTTCCGATTCCAACATGTCCACTTGCCATTTTACCAACCTTTGGTTCAATTCATTCAACTTTTGAAAGTCCAAGTAACTTATCTTTATTTTGTTTTAAAATTGGATTTGCATACATGTTAAAGTTCATACTTGGAAAAAGCAAGAAAGGAGAAGGAGATGATGCAAAAATTAATGATTCAATATCATTTGCAAGACCGTTTGCAATTTTACCAATGTAATTATAAGTTGCAGGATAAACTATTGATAAATCAGATTCCAAAGCTATTTTAATGTGATCGCCAGTTGTGTGTCTATCATAAAATTCTTGTTCAAAAATAGTGTCAAATCTATCAATTCCATCAAATTTAACAAATTTTTGAGAATTTTCTGAAAGCACTAAATTAACATTATATTTTTTTACTAATAAATCATATAGATCTTTTGATTTAGAGGCAGCTATTCCACCAGTTACTATTAAATTAATTGTTTTCATAAATACCTCCATTAACAATATGATTTTATAGTTTTTTTGCTAAATAACAATAAGAATTTTTATCAAAATAATTAACTAAAATAGAAAATGCCCATTTTAAGTTGTATAATTATATTGTTATAAACACGTTTATAACAATATAAAGAATAAGTCGGGTGAATTAAAGAAAAGGATGGAGTGTCCGAAAACCTTTAAAATAGCAATTTGAAGAAATTCTTGCTATTTACAGTAAAAAAGAAATTAATATTATGTAAGTTTTACTAAAATTAATTTCTCCATGTAAATACATCACATTAACTTCATGAATATAGAAAAATTAGCTTTACAAATAGTATAAATATGTATAATTTGTGTAAAAATGTAAAATAATTTTTAAAAATTAAAAAACTTTTTATATTTTTATGTATAATTATTTTGTATTAGGAGTTGAAAATAATATGGCAAGTGTTGTTGTACGCGAAGGTGAACCAATTGAAAAAGCATTAAAACGCTTTCAAAAAGTTGCAGCGTCTTCTAAAGCAGAAGCTAGAAAACGCGAGTATCACTTAAGTAAAAAAGAAAAACGTATTTACAAACAAAAACAAAACAAAAAATTTGGATAATTCCAAATTTTTTTTTAGCAAATTTGAACAAAACACTATATAATCTTATTGTAATAACTATTTAGAAGCATTTCTTTTAAATAGTCTTAGAGCAAATGAGGAGATTACAATATGGCAAAAGCAAATGCGGCAGATTCAAAAAAATCATTAACTGGTTTGAAAAAAAGTGGATCTAAAGAAAAAATGTCTTCTGGTAAGGCATTAAAAAGACCAGAAGTTTTACCTGAAAAACACAGTAAAGTTAATTTATTAGCTCAATCAAAACAAATGTTATCAGTTAAAAAAGGTAAAGGTGATATTTCAGCTTTACCAAAAGGTGTTCAAGATTCAGTAAAAAACAAAGAAAGAATTGAATCTATCATTAATTCAGGAGTATACGAAAATAACGTTGAAGCTCTTAAAAAAAGATATGACATTGATGGTAAACCATTAACATTAAAAAGAGCACAAGCTCTAACTGAAGAAAGAAATGTATTTTTCGCAGCAAACAGAAAAAAATCAGGTTCTTCAAGTTCATTACCACCAAAAACATCAAAAGCAAACGTTGCAACTAAAAAATCAGCTACAGCAAAATCAACTGCTAAACCAGCTGCTAAAAAAACAGCAACAACAGCTAAAAAAACAACAAAAAAATAATTAATTACACAAAAGTGTAATTTTTTTTATTTTTATGACGATAGTTATATTGAGGAGGTATACGTATGTACTACTTAAATGCAAAAATTATCGACATAAAAAACAATCACATTTTGATTGAATGTAACAATATAGGATATTCAGGAAGATTAATAGGGGAAATTAAAGATTTAATTGTAAATACTTCAAAGAAATTCTATTTTTATCATTTATTAAACGAATATACAGATCAATATATTTTCTTTGATAATGAAAAAACTATGAAAATTTCAAAGACCTTATTAACAATAAAGAAATTTGGTATTAAGAGTTTATGTGAAATATTTGATAAATTTTCATATGAAGAATTTATCAAAATTCTTGAAAATAAAGAACTTTCAATATTGGTTAATAACACAAAAATTAGCGAAACCATGGCAAAACAAATACTATTTACAATCACTAATAAACATTTAAATAATGAATATAGTAAAAAACAAATGGATGTAATAAATTCTCTTCATAATTTAGGTTATAAAATTTCAGATATTTATAAAGCAGTATCATTAATTGATAACTCTTTAAAAACAGATGTATTACTTAGAGAGGCTATTGTTAAATTAAATGAAATTAAAAATTAACGAAAATAGACCTAAAAATTTTGAAGAATTTGTTGGTCAATCAAATATAGTTGAAAATTTAAAAGTTTATATTCATTCTGCAAAGGTTCGTAAACAAAGATTAGATCACATGTTATTTAATGGAAATAGTGGTCTTGGAAAAACAAGTCTAGCTTATTTAATAGCTAATGAAATTAAATCAAATATTTTAGTATTAAATGGCACTTCACTACAAAGAGCAAGTGACATCATTTCACCTTTAACTAGTTTAAAAGATGGAGATATTCTTTTTATTGATGAAATACATGCAATGTCAAAAGAAGTATTCGAAGTTCTCTATCCAGTGTTAGAAGACAATAGTTTAAATGTAATTGTTGGAAAAGAATATAACTCAAAAGTTGTAAATATTAATTTAGCTAATTTTACTTTTATTGGAGCTACAACTGAAATAAATAAACTTAGTGAACCGTTTATAAATAGATTTCCTATCAACTTTTTATTTCAAAGTTATACAAATAACGAAATAGCTAAAATATTAAAATTAAATTCTATAAAAATGAATATAGATTTAAAAGACGAAGTAATAGAATTTCTTTCAACACATTGTAAAAACAATCCAAGAATAAGTATAAATATTTTAAAAAGAATTTATGACTATATTATTTTTAACAATCCTTTGGTTATTGACATTGATTATATTAAGAGGGTATTGGTAACTTTAAATATATTTCAATTTGGATTAAACAAAAGAGATATTGAATATTTAAAGTTATTAAAAGATAACAATTTTATTGGTATAGAAACTTTGAAACAAATGCTTAATGTTTCTATTTCTGTAATTCTAAATCATATTGAACCAACCTTATTAAATGAAAAATTGATTTTAAAAACTTTAAAAGGTAGAACTTTAACTAAAAAAGGACTTGAATATCTATCTCAATTAACCATTTAAAGTATTGTCACATATAAACCATTTTAATGAGCTAAATTTTGTTATATAATTATTAAATATGTGAGGTACTTTTATGAAACTTGGTTTATTTCATCCTTCTGAATTCTTAAAGGATAACAAAAAAGAATATAGAGAAGCTGTAGAATTTTTTAAACAAAAAGGTTTTAATGTAATTGAACCTGATGAAAAAAGTAAAAAATATACAACTAATGTTGCGTTAGCATTTGAATTTAATAAAATGATCAAAAGAAATCCAGAAGTTATTTTACCAACTTACTGTTTAGAAAATACAAATTCAATATTGGAATTAATTGACTATAAAGGTATAAGAAAAACTAAAACTACGTTCTTTGGAAACTCTTATGTAACAACAATTTTAAATGCAATAGTTTCAAAAACTAATAATAGTGTATTTTATGGTCCAAATCTTATTAGACAATTTAGTTCTCCTGAAAGAGAAACTACTTATATTGATTTAGTGGACAATTTAACAAATTCTATAATTGAAAAGGGTGAGTTTGACGATGACAATAAACTTATCAATGATTGAAAATTTGAAGGTACTGGAACTGTTAAAGGAATATTATTTGGTGGTGAAATTGAATCATTGATTAAAATGTGAGATTCTCAATACATGCCAAAACTAAATTCAAATAATGTTGTATTTATTGATGGCATTCCTGATGATATTTACGAAGTAGAATCTATTTTAACTTTTTTACAACACAAACAAGTTTTTTCAAAACCTAAAGCTATAATTTTTGCAAAAGCTTTAATTGATAATGAACTTTTAAAAGAAAAAGTTGCAGAAAAGTTAGATAAAAAATCTAAAGTTAAATTTGTATATGGAGTTGATGGAATGTTTAGTGATGAAGTTACAATACTTAAATTAAATGCACCAATAACAATTGATTTTGAGAATAAAAAGATAACTCAAAAAAATAAATAGAACATATAATAACACACATTTACATTAATGGGGTGTTTTTTTTGTAAAAAATAGTGTATAATATAGGAAATGTTTATAAGAGAAGAGGCATAAAAATGGAAAAAAAGGTTTACAATTTATCAGAAACTAGTTTAGGTAAAATTACTTTTATGGATGGTACAGTATTTATTTCTGTAACATTTGTAGCTGATAGCGGGGAAAAAATTAACGAAGTAATATTAGTTCCTTCAATTGAAGATGGAATTAGAAAATTCCCAGGTTTCTTTATGGAACTAGGTTTCAAATATGTACAAGATAAATTAACATTCCACAACAGAATAATTGAATGAATGGGTGAAAACTGATTTGAAAATGGTATTAAATCATTCCAAAAAGAAATGGCTGAAGTTCATGGTTTCCCAGATTTCTTAAGTATGGATCCAATGGAATGAGTTAAATCAGAACCTGAAATGGTTCCGTTGATTCTTGTTCACATTGCAAGTAGATTCACAAACGGTTACTTAAAACTACCTGGTTCAATTAGAGATTTAGAAATTTCTGTTAGATTTGTTAAAAATGTTCTTGCAATTAACTTCTGAGAAGAAGGGAACCCAGTTCCTAAAATTCAAGGAATGCATACAAACACTCCAAGAGGTTAAAAATAATTTACAATACATTCTTTATAAGAATGTATTTTTTTATTTGTTATAATTTTATTAGTAAGTGAGGAATTTAAATGAACCTAAAAGCATTAATAAGAATTAACATGTCTATAATAGCTGTTTCACCAACTAGTTTTTTAGTGGCTTGTAATTCTAACTCAAGTACTATTGGTCACTTTGAAATGAATCATAACTTAGCTTATGAACAAATGTTTGATAATTACAAAATAATACCAGTTTTAGAAGAAAAACAAGAAAGCAATAGTGGGAGTGAAGATGTAACTCAAACTCACTCTAAATTATTTGTAAATAACGATAAATTACAATTAAACTGTAATAATTTTGTTTGTGATAACTTATCTATTGAATATAGCGGGAAACAATTTACAAATGATATGTATAATTTTACAAATAGTAATATTGAATTTTCTGAAATTAAAAAAGCTCAATTTGCAATGGATTATTTAGCAAGTAAATATAATTTAATTCCTGATACAACAAATCAAGAAAATATTATTTACGATCTAAAAGATAAAGGATTAATTGTTGATTATAATTCTTCACAATATTCATATCAACAAATTAACGAAGAAAAAGAACTTGTTTTAACGAGTTCTGCAAATGTTAATTATGAAGTCGATGGACTTGATTGAGATAGTTTAGACTTTTATGATATTAATAACAAGTTTTCTTTAGACATTTTAAACTTATTAGTAAATAATAATGAAGTAGATAACCAATATAAAGCAAATATTGGAGAAATTAAACAAAACAACGATATTGATAATAGTGAAAATAATGAAGCTGAAATTGAAAAGAAATATGTACTAAATATTACAGTTTCCGAAAAGAATCTTAATAATGTACAAAATATTTTAAAAGTTATTTTAAATAACGTTGATAAAAATTTAAACTTTAAAATGACAGAAATTGAAGAAGAAAATCCAGGGGTTGGAGAAGATGAAAACCAAACTTCAAATGAAGTTAAATATGAATATATTGCAGATCTTCAAAATAAATTTATAATGGATAAATATTTATTATCTAGAATTTCAATAAGCACAGTTAAAGAAATTGAAACACCAAATCCTGATGAGGATGGTTCAAAAGGAGAAAATACAAATGATTTTTAAAAAGTTATTACCGTTTTTGACTAGTTTAAATGTTATTGCTTCTTCAACATCAACTTTAGTTGCTTGTGAACCAATCGAAACTTTTCCTTCTGTAAATATTTCAACATCTATTGATATCTTAAATGAACTATTTTCAAAAGATCCAATTGAAACAGCTCATTTTGAGTATTTAGAATACATTAATGGTTTTTTTGAACATGTAGGTTTTAATGATAGTTTATCTGTTAAAAAAATTACAAGTTCAAGCCCAGAATCAATTAATGTTGATGAAAATTCATCACAATTTGAAAGAGATAGAAATAGTTATTACAATGCACTTGCAACCATTTATGGTCCTAAAGTTTATTCAAATACTTTTGACTTTACAGCTATGGGATTTATTATTGAAAATATTTTTATAGATGATTTTACATTTATACAAGAAAATAACGATTTAAAAATTAACTTAAGTTCAACTATGGCTATTACAGTTTTAAAAGGGTGAAAAACTGTTGGAAAAGTTTTGATGGAAGTTAAAGATGATAATAATTCAAATGAATTAAAATCACTAATGTTTTTAAATAGATGAATCCAATCTATTTTCCCAAGTTTTAAAGTTTTAAAAATAGATGAAAACAATAATTTCATTGTTGATAGAGGTTTTTTAAATTTTTCAACAGATAATTTAATCTCTACAGTTTTAAAAAACCAATCAGTTTTAAAAGGTTTAAATTTAACAAATGATAGTTTTGATTTTGAAAAATTAAGTACTGATAATGAGTTTACAATTTTGGGTAGAAAATATTTAATAGATGATAGTGAAAATTAAAAGTTCGTGGATAACCACGAACTTTTAATTTAATTCCTCATGTACTAAGTGAGTCAAATCTATTTTAGCTACCATTTCATCACAAATGGTAATTCCTTTATTGAATATTAAAATTATTGAATTTTCATTAATTTTATCTGGTGCTAAATCATTTATATCTTCATCATCAATTTCATTTCCAATTATTGTTGAGAAGTAATGTTCCACAATATCACTTGCATCTTTCTTCTCTTGAATAGATGATTCTTCATCCATTAAGATTTTTAACTCATTTTCATAGTTTTCAGCTTGTTTTGGATTTTGAGTTGATCAGTTTTTTAAATTATTTACAATTTTTGCAACATCTGAATTTAATATGTAATAAACATCTTCTTTATCAATATCTTTAAAATCTGTTGTTGAACCTAATTTCCCGTTTAAGTTGTCACATAACTTTAAAGCTTTATGACAATTTTTTACAATTGTTGTAACTTGCATTCTTATAATTAATTCAGTAATTTTTTCGTGAATATTTGTTGGATTTTCTTTGATTGCTTCTACAAGTTCTGTTTGAATTGTACTTGGCATAGTTCCATCTTTATCGTCACTTATTGAAAAATTAGTTGAAATATATTCATTAATTTCTTCTAAAGTTTTAAAACCTTCAATTTCAACTTTTGTGTTTGCAAATATTTTATTCAAAGTTGATAGATCGGGTTTAAAATCACCAATTATTTCTGTATTACTATCTAATAAACTATTTTTTAATTCATCTAAACGACCTAGGAAAAAACTTTTAAATCACTTTTCTGAAACAGTGTTTATAAAATCTGAAAATTGCTTGTATTTTTCCATGATATTCTCCTTAATTTTTTTTGTATATATTATAAGAATACACAAAAAAAATAGAAAATATTGTTATAATAAAAAAATAAGTAGGTATATGTATGAAAAGAAATTCAATCAATGTAGTCGATAACGGATTTTTTTTATTAAATGAACACCAAAATTTTAGATTTGATAAAAATATAGCCAAAAAATCCATAGATAATATTCAGTTTCCAATAATTGTTTTAGATACTGAATTTTTTAACCATTCTCACGATAACGGAGAATTCGAAGAAAAACTTTATAGCGAAAACCAAAAAGACTTAGTTTATGTTATTCAATATAGTTTTGCAAAATCTTTAAAAGAAATTGCAAATAGAGATAATAGAAAAGCTATTAAATCAATAACTATTAAAAGAGCATTTAACGATTCAACATATGATTTCCACACACAATACAAAAAAATGGTTGTAAGTTTTTTAAACATGTGTAGAAATAAAGAAATCAGAACTATAGTTTGTGCTGGGGCAAGTAATGATATTAAAATCATTAATCAATGAATTAATGAAAATAAACAATTGTTTACAAGAAAATCTTTAAAAATGGCTTTCTATAACAAAGAAAGAAAAGAATTAAATGCAAATTATTTTGATATCTATGATATCTTGGAAAACTCTTATAGTTTTTCAAATACAACAAAAACTGGAGAAGAGTTTTACAATGCAAATAATTTGCCTACAGGAAAACAGGCAAATGATATGATTGCTTTAACAAGTAGTAAAAAGTTTTTTGATTGATTTGAAACTATTGGTGAAAATAACTTAAAAGACGATACTGATGATATTCGTCATTTATGTTCCATAGCATATAGTTTCTTAGCAGCTCCAAATTCTAAGAAAGTTTCATTTGAACAATATAATCACATGAATAAAACTATTAAAAAGGTTATTGATCATTGTTATAATGACGTATTAAAAGTATTAATGTTTTTAGCATTTACTTATGAATTTATAGCATTACCATATGCAAAAAATAGTTATATCAAAAAATAAATATAGCAATGAACTCAAAAAGTGGGTTCATTTTTTTATAAAATATTTTTAAATTTTACATATATTTTTTATTTCATTGCTCTTGATTAAAATAAGTTATATATTAAACAAAGAGGTAAGAAAATATGAAATTTCAAAATGTAATGAATTGAATACAAAAAACTGAAGAAGAAAAGTTTTTTGCATGTACTGGAATACAAATATCGAAAAATAAAGAATTGATTTTTGAAAGCTATACTGGTTATAGAGATATTGAAAATCAAAAACCATTAGAAAAAAATAGTTTATTTAGAATTTATTCACTTTCAAAACCTATTTCAACTTTAGCTTTTTTAATTTTTGCTAGAGAAAATTCAATAGATTTAAATGATCAAGTAAAAAAATATATAAGTTCATTTGAAAACTCAACTTTTTTGGATGGAGAAAGTATAAAAAAAGTTGAAAATTTAACAATTTTCCATTTATTAACTATGCAAAGTGGAATAACATACGGAATTGATGAAAGAGAATTTGGAAATATTAATGGTCAAAAAATGATTAAACTTTGAAAAGATTTTGAAAATAAAGAATTTACTTTGTTGGATTTTGTAAATGAACTTGCAAATATTCCGTTCATTTTTGAACCAGGAACCAAATGAAATTATGGATTAAATTTAGAAGTTTTAAGTGCAATAATTGAACAAAATTATGAAGGTGGTTTTAAAACTTTTGTAAATGACAAAATTTTAAAACCATTAGGTATGAATGATACAAGTTTTTATATTCACGATAAATCTAGAAGTGTTGAAATTAGTGAAACTAAATTAACTCAAAAGGGGAGAGAACTTTCAAAACATCCAACAGATAACTTTTTATTTCAAGATAACTATAGTGAACAAAATTGTTATTTAGCAGGTTCTTGTTTTGTAACAACTGTTGAAGATTATCAAAAATTTGCCAATTTATTATTGGATGGCAAAATAAATGACAAAAAATTAGTGGATTACGATTTGATCGAAGATATGTCAAAAGACCAAATTTTTGAAAACAAAAGAGACTTTTATTTTGCGTATAACTCAGATTATTCTTATGGATATGGAGTAAGGGTGAGAATGGAAAACAATAAAGCACCATTAAGTAATGTTGGTGAGTGAGGGTGAGATGGTGTTTTAGGTTCACTTTGTATAATCGACAAAGAAAGTGGTGTTACTGTTACTTTAATGCATTCGACATTGCCTGGATCTACAAGAATGATTGCAAGACAATTTATTAAAAGTTTATATTTAGATTTAGAAAAATTTTAATTCTAATTATTTTTAGTTATATTTTTTTCCATTTTTACCATTAAAAGTGTTAAAATATTCTTATATCAATTTATAACACAAACAAGATGGAGGGAAAAAATATGAAAAAATTATTAAGTATTTTTACAGCATTATCAGTTACAGTTTCAACAGCATCAAGTGTAGTTGCTTGTGACAATGGTAATGAAAAATCAAATGCTCTTACACCTTCAAAAAAAGGTAAATTAGGGAGCTTAAGTGGAACCAAAGTTCATCCTGGAATGGATTTTATTGATTTATCAACAGCATTTAGTAAAATTATTTTTAGCAAATATTCTTATGCAGGAATTTGAGGAGCTACAATAGAAATTCAAAACACAACAGATAACACTAATGATAGATTAGAAAAACTTGCTTGAAATAAAGAATATAAAGCAATACCTTTTTCAGTAATTGGTGAAAGTTATTTTGAAGGTGAATACGTTTTTAACACAAAAAATTTAACTTTAAATGATGCATTTAACGAAAAAATAGCACCTTATGCTCTTATTGGTACAACTTATAGTTCTAGTAAGAATGCTGACCTAGTTGAAAAACTATTTGGTTGAAAAGATAAAACTGTAAATGTAGATGATTATTTCAACGTTAGTTGAGATGGTTCTGAAGATCCTTTAGTAAATTATGCCATTAAAGATGGATCAAAAGTACAAGTAAAAGCTTTACAAGATCATGAAGCTACAGGTCTTAAAAAAGATGATTCTTTTGAATATACATTCAAAAAAATAAAAATCTCAAACTTAATAAACGACACAAATACATATAGAAGTTATATTTATGAAACTGAAAATATGTTTAAAAGTTCATCTTCATTTCCAATTGATACATTAGTCTATTTAAACACTAATTTTAAAAACTTTTTAACTCTTGAAAATCTTAGTTCAAAAGGAGAAATTCAAGGTGGAACTATTGTAAAAATTAATACAGAAGGTGTTGAAGGAATAATTGAAAAAGAAAATACTTCAGTTAAGCTTTAATCATAAAATATTTTAAAAAAAATCAATTTATTGATTTTTTTTATGTTTAATTTCAAAAAATTTGAAAATTTTTTACATTTTTGCACTAATTTAATTGTATTAATTTCCATTATTATATAAAATAAAAAAAGACAGCTATGAGAAAGAGGAAAAAATATTATGCTTATAAAATCAACAAAAATAATTGATAAACAAATAAAAAAACTAATCATAGTTGATGCGCGAAAACTTGGGCACAGAAACGTCTAGATAACTACTAGTAGACGTTTTGAGTGCGTAATTTTTGGACACATTCTTTGTAAAAAAACAAATAATAGAATAATTAAAAATAATTAAATATACTGTCCGTCTAGTAGTGATATTAGAAAATGGAGAAATAGAATTATGTCGTCAAGAGCAAAATCGTTAACGAAATTAGCAATAGTTTTTATGAGTTTTGTAACCATATTTGGTTTTAGAAACATTATAAATAATACACAATCATTTGGATTGTTTGCAGCCATCTTATTCTTAATTGGTGGGGCAATTTATGCAATACCTATGGTATTGGTAACTTCAGAATTTGGAAGTATTAAAAAATTAGAAAATCAAGAATCTGGAATGGGAAGTTTTTGTACTTTTTCATTAGGGCAAAAACAAGGATTCTTAGCAAGTTGAGCTAGTTACTTTGGTAACTTATTCTTCTTTGCAACAATTGCACCATTTACTGTAATGGGATTTAGTTTCCTATTTTACGGAGCAAATGGATTTGATGCAATAGCAAATTCACTTTATAAAAATAATGGATTAAGTCCAGATAATGCAGGAAGAGTTGCAACTTGTGTTCTAGCATTATTTTCAATTATGATTTTCTGAGCTGGAACATTTGTTTCAAAAATGGGCCCAAAATGACTTGGAAAAGCAACAACAATTGGTGGTATGGCAAGTTTAGGATTAGGAGTATTATTCATACTAATCGCATTATGTTATACAATTCCTGTAAAAGGAACTATATCATGAGAATTAATTAAAGCAGGATTTAATCCTGCAACAGATTCTTCAGGAAACAAACAAGCAGATTGAGATTGATGATCATTCTTATCATCATTCCCATGATTGATCTTTGCATACAATGGTATTGAAACTATGAGTGCATTTATTAAAGATACAAAAGGGGGAGCTAAAGGATTTAAAACAGCTTCACTTATTGGTATGAGTATTGTTATTTGTTTAATGGTTGTTGGAGTAATTTTAGTTTCATTAACAATCGAAAAAGATACAATTGATGGTTGAGGAATACCAAATTCTTACTACTACTCATATACAAGAATTTTAGGATTAGAAAATGATAGTGTTGCTGGAAAAGCAGTTATTAGAATAGTTGGTTTAATTACCGGTGTTAGTGGACTAGGTTCAATGTTCTTTTGAACAGCAGGACCTGCAAAAGTGTTCTTTTCAGAAGTACCTGAAAAAGCATTAGGAAAATGATTGGCAAAAACAGATAAAAATGGAATGCCAACAAACGCATTATTAGTTCAAGGAGCAATCGTTACTTTTATTTTAATTTTAGTTGGTGTTACAACTAAAGGAAGTTTAGTTGATCCAACAGACCCAACAAGTGATGTTACAACAACAGGAAGTTTTATTGAAAGATTATTTAACTCAGCTACAACTTTAGCTATTATCCAAATGTTCTTCTACTTCTGAGCATATGTTTGATTCAGATTAAAAAAAGATGATGAAGAAAGAGAGTATATATTCTTCAAAGGTAAACTAAAATGAATACCAATCACAATGTGTATTATAACTTTAGTGTTACTTGCAATTTCATTCTTCTTTGGAGCAATCCCAAGTCCGCAAACTTGAGAAGCAGGATGAGTTGATGCATTAATTGACTTCTTGATTATTTTTGGTGGTGCTGTATTCTTTATGGGTGCTGGTTTATTCATTTGATGATTCAACATGGAAAGACCTGAAAGATCAAAAGGAAATAATAAAAAAGTTGAACAAAAAACAAAAGAAGCTAAAACTGAAAAAGTTAATGCTTAAATTGATGTAAAACTAGTCTATATTGACTAGTTTTTTTTAATTAAAGAATATATATTAATTAAAATTGTATACAATAATAGTGAGCAAAGGAATGAAAGGAAAAAGAGAGAAAGAATGAAAGAGAACGCATTAGAATTGCACGAAAGATTAAAAGGAAAAATAAAAGTAGAATTAAAAGAAGATGTAACAAGTTACGAGGAATTAAGTATAGTTTATTCACCAGGTGTAGCTCAACCTTGTTTGGAAATTGCAAAAAATAATTCTGACATTTATAAATATACTATGAAAGGAAATACTGTAGCTATTATTTCAAATGGTACTGCAGTATTGGGATTAGGAGATATTGGAGCTGATGCTTCATTACCAGTAATGGAAGGTAAAGCAGTTTTAGTAAAAAAATTTGCTGGAGTTAATGCTTTTCCAATCTGTATTGATGAAAAAGATCCTAAAAAATTAATAGAAATAATAAAATCAATTGGTACTTCATTTGGAGCAATTAACTTAGAAGATATTGCAGCTCCTGATTGTTTTGAAATTGAAAGAACATTACAAGAAGAGATGAATATCCCAGTGTTCCATGACGACCAACACGGAACTAGTGTAATTATTATTGCTGGAATTATTAATTCTGCAAGATTACTTAAAAAAGACATTAGTAAATTAAAAATTACTCTTTGTGGAACTGGAGCTGCAGGATATAACATTGCAAAAACAGTTCATAAACTTGGGGTTGAACAAATTCTTGCTTACAACAAATTTGGAGTTGTAAACTCAAGCAATAAAGATAAAAATGACCAATCTGTAAATGAATTATTAGAAAAAAATATAATCAATGATACTGATAAAAGTACATTAGCAGAAATTATGGAAGGTGCAGATGTTTTTGTAGGTTTATCTGCGCCAAACATTGTTACAAGTGAAATGGTTTCAAAAATGAATAAAGATCCAATTTTATTTGCAATGGCAAATCCAATTCCAGAAATTACATTTGAAGAAATAAGTAAAGTAGAATATGGTGTATTTGGAACTGGTAGAAGCGACTATCCAAATCAAGTTAATAACGTTTTAGCTTTCCCAGGAATTTTAAAAGGACTACTTGAAACAGATGTAAAAGTTATGGATGAAGAAGCTAAAATTGTAATTGGTAAAGCAATAGCAAATTTAGTAACAGATGATGAGTTGAAAAAAGAATTTGTTTTACCAAATCTTTTCGATAACAGAGTTGTTGATGTCATAGTAAATGAAATGAAAAAATTATAAATAAAAAAAATGCCTTATGGCATTTTTTTTATCATTTATTTTGAAAAAAAAGTAATACTTTCATTTTTTATAATATATGACACAAAAATGAGTTAATTTTTTATAAAAAACATAGTAAAAATTCTAGTTCTAATCATTTTTTATAACCAAAAGAATGGGTTATAAAATTAAATTGTCTGGTAATGACCGACATAGAAGGAGAAGGGTATGTATATAAAATCAACAAGTTTGATTGAGAAAGATGGTTTTACAGAATATTGTAATACCAAAACAAATTTTATGAATTTAGATGTAGGTTTACTAAAACTATCTAAAGGAGAAAAATTTGAATTCAAAGCATGTGGTAGAGAAAAAGCGTTCGACCTGCTTGAAGGAGAAATTGAAATCAAAATAAATAACGATATTAATCTTAAGTTTGAAAGAGCAAGTTTATTTCATGATAAACCTTCAGTTTTATTAGCTGATAAAACTTTTAACATTGAAATAACTTGTTTGAGTGAGAAAAGTGAATTAATAGTACAAGCAACTCATAATGAAAAAGAATTTGGTTATAAAGTTTGAAATAAAGATGACTTAGAAATTAGTATTTCAGGTCAAGATCAAGCTCTAGGTACTTGCACAAGAAAAGTAATTCAATTCTTTGATTATGAAAGTTTCCCAGAATCAAATATGGTTATGGGAGAAGTTATATGTAGTCCAGGTCAATGAGCAAGTTGACCTCCGCATAGACATTATCAACCAGAAATGTATCTTTTCAAATTTAATAAACCTGAAGGTTTTGGAGTAAGTTTTGTAGGTGATGATGCAATTAAAGTTATGAATAATGACGCAACTTGTATTCCAGGACAATTGTTACACCCAACAGTGTGTGCACCTGGTTACATAATGTGATATTGTTGAATGATACCTAACTTACCAAATAAACCATGAGTTGAAAGAAGTTTCGATGAAAGATATGAATGAACTTCAACTAATGATGTTGAAATTTCAAAAATGAGGTAGTTATAATGAATAAAATAAAACTTTCTGTAGGGGAAGCAATTGTAAAATTTATTGATAATCAATTTTTAGAAATTGATGGAGTCAAATCAAAAATAGTTGACGGAGTATTTACAATTTATGGACATGGTAATGTAGTTGGATTGGGTGAAGCTTTAACAAACTTCAAACACAATCTAAAAGTTATGCAAGGAAAAAATGAACAAGGTATGGCCCATATTGCTATAGGTTATGCAAAACAGAATTTAAGAAGAAAAGTTTTAGCAGTAACTTCATCAGTTGGTCCTGGTTCTGCAAATTTAGTAACAGCTGCAGGAACTGCAACTGCAAACAGAATACCTTTACTATTATTTCCTGGAGATACTTTTGCAAATAGACAACCAGATCCAGTACTTCAACAAATAGAATTTGACAACAATAACGATAACAGTACTAATGATGCGTTAAGAGCTGTTTCAAAATTTTGAGACAGAATTTATAGACCTGAACAAATTATGTCATCGCTCATAAATGCTTTTAGAGTTTTGACAGATCCCGAAAATACAGGTACAGTTACAATTTGTTTACCTCAAGATGTACAAGGAGAAGTTTATGATTATCCACAAGACTTCTTCAAAGAAAGAATACATTATTTAGAAAGACCAAGACCAAGTTACAGAGCATTAGAAGATGCTACAGAATTAATTAAAAGCGCTAAAAAACCATTAATGATAATTGGTGGGGGTGCTTTATATAGTGAAGCAAGTGAAGAATTAAAAAAATTTAGTTCTACTTTTAAAATTCCTTTCGGTTTAACACAAGCTGGAAAAGGAACAATAGAACATACACATGAATTTAATCTTGGAGGGATTGGAGTTACTGGAACTATGTGTGCAAACATAGCTGCTAAACAAGCCGATCTAATTATTGGTATTGGAACAAGATATACAGACTTTACAACAGGGTCAAAATCTTTATTTAATGATAATGCAAAATTCATAAACATAAATTTAAATAAAAAAGATGTAATGAAGTTAGATGCTCTTAGTTTAAAGGGTGATGCAAAAACTACAATTAATTATTTAACAGATCAATTAGAACAATTTGATTATGTTTCGGAATGAAAAGATGAAATATCTACTTTGAAAAGTGAATGAGAAAAAGAAGTCGAAGTTATTTCATCAGGAAAAGATATTTTAATTAAAGGTTTAGATAGTGAAAAAGTTGTAGAAGAATTTAAAAATGTATTTGATAATTACTTTCACCAAACACAATTGTTTAAAGCAATTGAAAGTGAAATTAAAAAAATGGATGATGATGCAATAGTTGTTGGTGCTGCTGGAAGTTTACCTGGAGATTTACAAAGATTATGAAATGTAAATAGTGTAAACACTTACTCAGTTGAATATGGATATTCATGTATGGGATATGAAATCGCAGCAGCCATTGGAGTAAAAATGGCCGAACCAAATAAAGAAGTTTATGCATTTGTTGGAGATGGAAGTTTCTTAATGTTACATTCTGAAATACTTACTGCACTACAAGAAAATGTAAAAATAAATATTATTTTATTAGATAACTCTGGATATGGTTGCATTGATAACCTTCAAACTTCAAAAGGAATTAATTCTAATTCAACACACTTTAGAAAAAGAAAAGAAAATAATATCTTAGACGGTGAATTGTTAAATGTAAATTATTCAATGATCGCACAAGGATATGGTTGTTTTTCAAAACCTGTTAATAATTTTGAAGAATTAGAATCAGCTTTTAGAGAAGCTAGAGAACAAGAAAAAGTAACTTTACTTGAGTTCAAAGTTTTACCAAAAACTATGACAGAAGGTTATGAAACTTGATGAAGAGTTGGATTAACTGACAATGGTAAAACCAATTTAATAAAAAGTAAAAAAGAAGAAGATAAAAAAGTAATAGAAAGAATAAAAGAATATTAAGAAAGGAATTAATATAAAATGAAAAAAATGATAGCAGGAGTATTTGGTGCTGGAAGAATTGGAAAATTTCACGTTGAAAATTTATTACAATATGATAACGTTGAAGTTAAAACAATTTGTGATGTTCAACTAGACCATTTAATAGAATGAAATAAAGATAAAAACATTTTTCTTACAAAAAACGAAGATGATATTTTTGATGATAAAGAAATAAATGCAATATTTATTTTCTCTTCAACAGATCAACATATTTCTCAGCTAATAAAAGCAACTCAAAATGTTGATTATATTTTTATGGAAAAACCAATCAGTAAATCTATTGATGCAACTTTAGAAGCTTGAGAAATTGTAAAAAGCAAATCTAAAACTATTCAACTTGGATTTAACAGAAGGTTTGATCCAAACTTTAAAAAAGTTAAAGAAGCAAGAGTAAAAGAAACAATAGGAGTACCTCACGTTCTAAAAATTACTTCACGTGATCCAGAGCCTCCAGGAATAGATTATGTTAAAGTTTCTGGTGGAATATTTATGGACATGGCAATACACGACTTTGATATGAGTAGATATATTGTAGGTTCTGATGTAGAAGAAGTATTTGTAATGGGAGATGCTCTGGTAAATCCAAAAATTAAAGAAGCTGGAGATATTGATACAGCCATTATTCAATTGAAATTTGCTAACAATGCATTGGGTGTAATTGATATTTCAAGAGAAGCTGTTTATGGATACGACCAAAGATTAGAATTATTTGGAAGTAAAGGAGCAATAATTGCAGATAACAAAGTTGAAACTTCAACTAAGTTACTTACAAAAGATTGCTCTTGTGTAGATAATCCACTTCACTTCTTTATTGAAAGATATATTGATGCTTACAAAAACGAATATGAAACATTCATTGAAGCATTTATGAACAACGATAATGTTATTTGTTCATTTGAAGATGGATTAAAAGCAGAATTAATTGCAGAAGCATGTAAAAAATCATATGAAACAAAAACAGTTGTAAAGGTTAGGGGAATTTAATATGTTTAAAAAAGAAGACATTAAAATTGGAGTTGCTCCAATTGCTTGAACAAACGATGACCTTCCAGAACTTGGCGGAGAAACTCCATTTGAAACTTGTATAAGTGAAATGGCAGAAGCCGGTTATGAAGGTTGTGAAGTTGGAAATAAATATCCAAAAGATCCAAAAGTTTTAAAAGAAGTATTAGCAGAAAAAGGATTACAAGTATGTAATGCATGACTAAGTACTTTCTTTACTGAAGGAAAAATACAAGAAACAATTGATGACTTTATTAAACATAGAGATTTTCTTTATGAACTTGGAGCAAAAGTTATTGGAGTATGTGAACAAGGTAAATCAATTCAAGGATTAGACAAAAAGTTATTTAAAGACAAACCATACTTTACAGAACAAGAATGAAGTTGATTGTTTGAAGGTATGAATAAAATTGCAGAACTAGCTGAAGAAAAAGGAATGAAAGTTTGTTTCCATGAACACAATGGAACAGGTGTACAAACTAACGAAGAAACAATTAAGTTAATGGAAAATACTAATGACAATGTTTACTTACTATTAGATACAGGACATGTATTTTATAGTGAAGGAACTCAAGAAGCATTAGAATTCTTAACAAAAAAATATGCAAAAAGAATTGTACACGTTCATTTAAAAGATGTTGATATGAAAGTTAGACAAGAAGTAATTGATAACGAATTAAGTTTCCTTGATGGTGTTAAAAAAAATATGTTTGTAGTTCCAGGAAAAGGAAGTATAGATTTCGAACCTATATTTAAAATTTTATCTGAAGCAGGTTATAAAGGTTGATTCTTAGTTGAAGCTGAAGGAGATCCTTCAATTAATAACCCACTTGAAAATGCAAAATTTGCAAGACAATTTATTAAAGAAAAAATAGGATTATAGAGGTAAAACTTTTGAAAGATAACTATTTAACTTTAGAAATAAAAAATCTTCAGGAAAAATATAAGAACGGAATCTTAAACTTTACAAACAACATGTTTATGTCAAACGATAACAAAAAAACTTTACCAGTTTACTGCCCTTTAAATGGTGAGGTGCTATCTGAAGTAACAGATAGTGATGAAAAAGACTTAGAAGAAATTGTTTTTGCAATTGAACAAAAACAAAAAATTTGAGAAGGCTATACTTTCAAAAAAAGAGCAGACATAGTTTACAAATATAGAAATATTTTAATTGATAACATTGATGAACTTTCAATGTCTATTCACTTAGAAAATGGAAAATGTTTAGCAGATGCAAAAGCAGAAGTTTTGAAATCAATTGAAACAGTTGAGTTTGCATGTTCAATGCCAAACATTATTGCGGGAAGACTTGAAGAAGTTTCTACTAATGTGTGGGCAATGGATGAGGCAAGACCTTTAGGAATTGTTTCATCAATTACACCATTCAACTTCCCTGCAATGGTTCCACATTGAACAATTGCACAAGCAATTGTTCTTGGAAACTCAATGATTTTAAAACCATCAGAACAAACTCCAATTACTTCTCAGTTAATTGCGAAATATTGAAAACAAGCAGGGCTTCCTGATGGAGTATTCAACTTAGTAAATGGTGGAACAAAAATTGTTCAAGCCATTTGTGACAACCCAAAAATTAAAGCGGTTTCATTTGTTGGATCTACAAAAGTTGCAGAAATTGTTTATAAAAGAGCTAGTGGTAATTTAAAAAGAGCATTAACATTAGGTGGTGCTAAAAACTTTATCACTGTTCTTCCAGACAGTCCTGTAAATTCTACTGTAAGAGATTTAATCTCTTCAGCTTATGGAATGGTTGGACAACGTTGTATGGCAGCAAGTGTAATTATTGCAGTAGATGATTTTAAAATTAAAGATAAATTAGTAGAAGAACTAAACAACATGTCTGTAAGACCAAATGCTGATTTTACAGAAGGACTTTCACCAGTTTCAAGTTTAGCTGGTGTTGAAAACATTAAAAAATATATAGACTTTGCAAAAGATAGCGGAGCAAAAATTTTAGTTAATGGTTTAGACTTCAAACCTGAAAAAGAATTTGAAAATGGTTACTACTTAGGACCAACTTTAATTGATTGAAGAGGGTGTGAAGACAAAATGTCACCAGACGAAATCTTTGGACCTGTTTTGGAAATAGTGGGAGCAAGTAATTTAGAAGAAGCTATAAAAATTCAAAACAATTCTCCTTATGGAAATGCAGCATCAATATTTACAGGTAAAGGACTTGAAGCTTTCGAAGCTATCAAACACTTTAAAGCAGGGATGTTAGGAATAAATATTGGTGTACCAGTTCCAAGAGAACCAATGTCATTTGGTGGAATAAAACTTTCAAAATTTGGATTTGGAGATATTACAGGTCCAAGTGCAAATCAATTTTGAACCGATCTTGTAAAAGTTACAATGAAATGAAATCCAGAATCTAAAAAGGATTGACTAAGTTAGGTGAAATTATGAGTTTAAAAATTAATAAAAATAAAAAAATTGATGTATCAGTAATTGGTAGAGTCACAATAGATTTTAATCCAACAGATTATTATAATACTTTAGATAAAAATAAAAACTTTAATATGTATCTTGGCGGAAGTGCTGGCAATATTGTTGTAGGACTTTTAAGATACAAACGAAATGTAAATTTTATTTCAAGAATTTCAAATGATCAATTTGGAACATTTATAAAAAATTATTATATAAATGAAGGATTAGATATTGGACAACTTCAAATTGATAATGAATTAAAAACAGGTTTAACTTTTACTGAAATGTTAAATGACAAACAATCAAACATTTTAATGTATAGAGAAGCTGTAGCAGATTTAAATATTCAATTTAATGAAATTAATTATGAAAACATAAGAGAAAGTAAACTAACTTTAATATCTGGAGTTTCACTTGCAAAAGACCCAGCAAGAAAATCTTGTTTAGAGGTTGCAAAAATTGCAAGCGACAATGATTCTGTAGTAGTATTTGATCTAGACTATAGACCTTATACTTGAAAAAACAGAGAAGAAATTCACAACACTTATAAAAAAGTTGCAAGAATTTCAAAAATTTTAATTGGTAGTGAGGAAGAATTTAATTTCCTTTTAGAACGAGATGCACAATCAGACAAAGATTATGAAAATTTATTTAGAGATCTATTCAAAAACAACAGTGCAGAAATAATAGTTCTTAAAAAAGGTTCAAAAGGTTCTACCTTATACACAAAAGACAAAAAAATTAATATAGGTATAGCGATTGTAAAATTATTGAAAGGATTTGGTGGGGGAGATGCTTACATGAGTGCCTTTCTAAATTCTTTACTTAATGATGAGAATAATTTAAAAGAAGCGTTGCATAATGCAACATGTGCTGCATCAATGGTTGTATCACACTTGAGTTCAAGTGAAGGATTACCAACACAAGAAAATTTAGAACATTTTAAAACATCTGCAGTTATGAGTAGTGAAGCTAGTGAAATGAGTTGAGAAATAGATGAGTAACTTAGTCAATGAAAGAATTAAAGATACACCTATATTAGAATTAAAAAATATCTCAAAAAGTTTTGGACCAGTTAGGGCATTGAACGAAGTTAATCTTCGACTATTCCCAGGAAAAGTCACTGCTGTAATTGGTGAAAACGGTGCAGGAAAATCAACTTTAATGAATATAATTTCTGGAGTTCATAAAAAAACAAATGGACAAATGTTTTTAAACAATTACATTTATGAACCCAAAAGCATTAAACATGCAGAAAAAATGGGAATTTCAATAATTCACCAAGAATTATTAACAATTCCTTACATGACAGTTATGGACAATATTTTCCTAGGCAGTGAAATTTACACAATTTTTGGATCTATAAATTATTCAAAACAAGCATCTGTTATTAGAGATACTTTTAACAGATTGGGAGTTGGCATAGAACCTCACAAATTAATTGGTGAATTAACAGTTGCCGAACAACAGATGGTAGAAATTGCCAAAGCTATTATAAAAAAATCAAACGTTATTTTAATGGATGAACCAACAAGCTCTTTGAGTGAAAAAGAAACCGCTTCGTTATTCAAAACAATTCATAGATTGAAAAATGAAAATATTGCAATTGCATATATATCACATAGACTACAAGAGTTACCTGAAATCAGTGACTACTTAACTATAATTCGTGATGGACAATATATGGGTGAATATATTTTAGGAGATATCGATGAAGAAGAAATGATAAATAAAATGGTTGGTAGAGAAATTAAAGAAAGATATCCAGCAAAATTTGAATCAGAAAATAAAGTTGAAATCTTGAAAATAAAAAATTGAGGAAATGATTATTCAAAAAATATTAATTTCTCAATTAATTCTGGAGAAATTCTTGGATTTTCAGGATTAATAGGAGCTGGAAGAAGTGAATTATTTAAATCAATTGTTGGTGAAATTAAAAAAAATTCGGGAAATATTTTTATGAATGATAAAGTTAAAAAAATTAGAAACACAAATTCAGCAATTAAAAACGGTATTTACTATGTAACAGAAGATAGAAAAGTAGAAGGTTTAATTATTGAACAGACAATTAAGTTTAATATTTCCTTATCGTCTTTGAGTGGAATTCAAAATAAACTAACAAGAAGTATTTCGACTTTAAAAGAAAATAGAAAAGTTTATGAACTATTTAAAGAGACTACAATTAAAGCACCAAACTTTAATTATAGAATTAACCAACTTTCTGGTGGTAATCAGCAAAAAGTTCTTATTGCAAAATCATTAATGTCAAATCCATCTATTTTAATACTGGATGAACCTACTCGTGGAGTAGATGTTGGTGCTAGACGTGAAATATATGATTTAATTTCAAAAATGAAAAAAGAACATAACACAGCCATAGTAATAATTTCATCAGACTTACCAGAAATAATTGGTTTATGTGATCGAGTTTTAGTCATGAAAGATGGACAAATCACAAAAGAAATAATAGATAAAAAAGATTTTACGCAAGACGAAATAATCAAATATGCAATTTAAGGAGGAAATATGAAAAACTATAATTCAAGTCAGGATATATTAAAAAAGCAAATCCAAGATAAATACATTAAAGAAGAAAATGTAATTTTATCTAACCTTGAAGAAAAAACAGAAAAATTATATGATTCAGTTTTTTTCATAGGTAGAATAAGAGACATTAAACTAAGCAAATATAACGAAAAAATAGATTTAATAGAAGCTGATTTCTTAAAATCAAAAAATAAGTTGAAGTTTAATCTTGGAGTTCAAAAAATTTCAAAACAAGAATATGATCAAAAAATCTCTAATCTTGAAAATGAATTTAATACTGTTAAAAAAGAAAAAGAAAAAATTCTTATAGACAAAAAAGAAAAATATAAAGAAAAAATTGAAAATTTAATTAAAGAGAAATCTTTAGCTAATAAGGAAAAAATTAAAGAATTAACTTTAATTTCTGAAAAAAAAATTGAAGAATTAAAAAAATACTTTTCTGAATTAGAAGAAAAGGTTATTGAAAAAAATATTGATAAATTAGCTATTATTGACGAAAAGAAAAATACAAGTTTAGAATCTAAAGTTCAAAATTACAATAAGACAAAGCAACTAGAGATTTTAGAAACTCAAAAAGAAAATGGTTTAATTGATGAAGATTTTTATAAAGTTTCAAAAAATAAATTATCAAATCAAATTAGTACCAAAAGAGAAAAAATAATTTCAAAAAATACAATCTTTGATTTAGCAAATTATAGAATTCAAATTAAAATGGCTAAAATGTTTGGATATCAAACAAGAAAAAATGTAGGAAATGGTCTATTGAATTTGTTAAGTAAAAGTAAATTGATAATTATAATTATGATATTTTGTGTTATTGTTGGTTTTCAAAATCCATTCTTTTTCACACAAGCAACATGAGTTAATATTATTGCTCAAAACGTTGATCTAGGTTGTTTGGCCCTTGGTATGACAATAATTATTTTAACAGGTGGAATTGATCTGTCTGTAGGTTCAACAATGGCTATTGGGGGTTCAATAATTGCAAAATTTGCAATAAACGGTACAAATATGTGGATTTCTGTAGTGGTAACCATCATATTCTCAATGTTTATAGGGATGATTTCTGGTCTATTTGTAGGTTATGTTAAACTACAACCATTCATAATAACTTTGGTTTTAATGATTGGTTTAAGAGGATTTGCATACATATATTTAGAAAATAAAACAATTATACTAAGTGATTCTGCACTAAGTATATTGGTAAGTCAAAAATTATTTAACTTACCAATTGCTGTGTTTGTCTTCTTTGGGCTCGCGTTAGTATCCTATATAATAATGAGATTTTATAAATATGGTAGATACATTTATTCAGTTGGAGGAAACATTAATGCAGCGAGACTTTCTGGAATTAAAACCAGAGAAGTGTTAATGTCTTCATATATATTTGCAGGATTTTGTGTTTCAATCGGAACCATATTATATATGGCAAGAACAAACATAATAACTCCAACAACTGGAAATCAATGGGAGTTAAATGCTATTTGTGCTGTTGCTCTTGGTGGAACTGCTTTAACTGGTGGTAGAGGTGGAATTTTTCAAACATTGATTGGATGACTAGTTTTAAGTATTCTTACAACTGCACTAATCATGGTTGGAATTAGTCCAAACTATCAACTTGTTATTAAAGCATGTGTTATCTTATTAGCTGTACTATCAGATAAAAATATTAATATCGTTCAAAAAACAAAACAATATATAAATCAAATTAGATATTCTATTTAAAGGAGAAAATCAAAATGAAAAAATTAATGAGTATACTCGGGACAATTTCGGTTGTTGGATCAACAGTAACTGCTGTAGTTGCGTGTGGTGAAAAAGGTGATTTAATCACTTTTGTAACACCCGAAACTTCAAATGAATATTTTACAACTTTGGAAAATGCAGCAAAAAAATATGTTAGAAGTAAATATAAAAACATTTATAAAGTAGGGACAGCTCGTAGTAATAACGACGTTGCTGTAGAACAAACAAATTTAGAAACAGCAATTTCTTCAGGTTCAAAAGGAATTATGTTTGTTCCAGTTAAAACAGATGGTTCAGCAGGAGCTGAAAAAGTAGCTGCAAATGGAACAATTCCATTTGCAGCAGTTGATAGATTGTTGTCACCAGAAGCAGGTGTTAAAGTTGATTCATCATTCTATACAGATGGTGCATTAGCAAGTGAATCAATGGCGCATGAACTATATGATGTAATGGTAGATGGTAGAGCAGATATCAAATATGGAGATCAAATCGAAACTATTTACATCAAAGGAGACGAATCTGCAGATAGTACAATAAGTAGACATAAAGGATTTATGATTGATGCTGTTTTTGATGAAAAAATGGTTGAAAAAGCAAAAGAAGCTGGAAATGATACTGTTAAAGTTGGAGATAATCTATTTGTCCTTCCAGAAGGTGTAAAACAAGCTTCTTGAGTGGGAACAGAAATGGAACCGCCAAATGGAATGGCTCTTGTAAATGCAAATCCAGGTGATGTAGCAAAAGCTAAATTAGTAATTTCAATGAATGACCCTATGGCTGGAGGAGCTATGGAAGCTATTAAAGGTAATGCAACATTAAGTCCAATGCTTCAACCTAAATCAGGAGATAAAATTGGATTAATAGTTGTTGGATTTGATGCACAAGATTCTATACGTAAACAAATTAATGAATGAGCTGAAAATAAAGCTAATGTTTTTGCAAGCGTTGCACAAAACCCAGTATTAATGGCTGAGAAAGCTGTTCAATTTATTATTGATGAAATTGAAAATGATAGACCAAACAAAGATTCTGATAAAAAAGAACCTATAGATACAGAAAATATCATTGCAACAAAATTAACTACTTAAAAAAATATTTAAAAAAAAAAAAATTAGTTGTCGTACAACTAATTTTTTTCATTTCAACTATTTAAATTTTTTGTAGCTTCATCTAACTTATTCATAAAATCATCTGATGAAGATATTAGTAAATTAAGAATTATGTTATTAAAAATAGCTTGGCAAAATTGAGCTGAAACTATTGGAAAAGCATAATGTTCTTTACTTGAAACAGCATATTCAAAAACACATCTTGCTTTTGATAATTCATTACTATGATAATCTGAATTTTCGTTTGTAACCAAAATAAATTCACCATTCATTTTAATAACATTTTTTGCTAAAAATACAACTTCATGCGTTTTTCCTGAATTTGTGTAAAATACAAAAATAGTATCTTTAGGATCACAAAATTCTATAAAAATTAAAACTTCTTTTGTACTACCAAATATATATGAATTAAAACCTATTTTTCTCAAAGAATCTGATAACATTTTGGCAACACTGTGTGAATTTCCAATGCCAAAAAAAATGATTGATTTTCTTGTCATAAAAATTTCACGAATAGTTTTAAAGGTATCTACATTATTTTTCTTTCTTGTCATTATCAAACCATATAAAGATTTTGCAAAAGTGTTATTTATTACTTCCTCAACATCATCTATTAAGTGGTTATCTTCAATATTTGTTAAGCTCTCCATTTCATAATCACTATATAATTTGGCTTGCATTTCTTTCAAAGAACTAAAATTCAATTTATTCATCAATCTTAAAACAACGGTTTCTGAAACAAAATAGTTTTCAGAAATTTCTTTTAAAGTATATCTAGAAAAGGTTAATTTATCTTCTAAAATCCTTTTGTATAAATATTGTTCAGTTTTTGTCATACTCATTTCATCCTTTTTTATCCTTTCATTGTCATTTTACAAAAAAACAAAAAAAATACAATATCAATATTTGGCACAATATTGATATTGTATTAATTATTTACCCATAAATTGGTCTAATTTCTGATTTGCAGCTTGTTGAATTTTTCTTTGGAATCATTTTTTTCCTCCAAATAATTTTCCTGCAAAACCAATAGCTTGTTTTGCTCAAACTTTAAAGTCAAATTCATCTTTGTGATAAATAATTTTATCGTTTTCAATTTCCATTTTAGCAATTACTGAATTTGTAACTTTATTTCTTTTTGGACCAAATTCATATTTGGTCACTCAATTTACACAATCAACACCATCAACTTTAATTATTTGAAAACTAAAGTCCATGCTTTCTTTGTTTTCTAAAAGCATTTGTCACATAGATGTAACTTTTTTGTGATCTAATTCCCCAAAGGCATTGTCTTCAAAGACAACATCAGTTGCATAAAGAGAGTTCATAGTTTTTCAATCAGCCTTTGAAAAAGCATCATAAAACTTATTCATAATTTCAATTTTTGTCATATTATCTCCTTTTGGTTTTTCTTGGAAAAACCAAGTTCATATTACTCTTTACTTTTAAATAAATCAAGCAAAAAAATTTCAATTATTTAAAACAAAAATAGGGGTGAAAATATTGTATAATTATATAAGTAAATAGGGGTGAAAATGTGGCTAATAAGAAAAATAATTTTCTTTTACTAAACTATTTTAAGCCTTCAATCTATTTAGAAAGCTACAAGAAAATCAATTTAGAATCACTAAAGAATAGCGGTATTAAATTGGTTATGTGTGATATGGATAACACCTTAATTAGTTTCAATGAAAGAATACCAAATTCAGATGTTATAAATTTTGTTAAAAGCGTTTATTCCCATAATATGGAATTTGTTTTATTTTCAAACAATATTAGAAGTAGAGTTGAAAATTTTGCAAAAAAAGCGGGTATCAAAAACTACTTTTGAGACTGTAAAAAACCATTATTGGGAAAAATGAAATTAGTTAAAAAGTTAATGCCTTATAAGGAAACTGAAATGGTATTAATTGGAGACCAATTAATTACAGACGTATTAGTTGCAAATAGAAGTCACATTAAAAGCATTTTAGTTTCACCATTGGGGCGAAATAATGGTGAAACTAAAATAGTGCAATTTTTAGAAAGATTTATATTAAAAAGATTGGCACAAAAGAATATTTTACATGAAGGATTCTATAACGAAGGGGAATTAGGAGGTAAATATGAAATACTCTAGTGAAAACGAAAAAGAAATAGAACAACTTGAAAAGAAAGTTGAAGAGTTAGAAGATAAAACTTTACTAGCTCATATAAACGGTGTTAAACCACCAAAAATTAAACAAAAAAACAAAGTTACTTTAACAGAAGCAAAACCAGGAATTGGTAATACAACTAATGTTGATAGTGATGGAGTTAAAAGATGTGTTGGATGTGGGCATGAATTCCAAACAGAAGACAAAAGAAAACCAGGATTTGTTATTGATCCTCAAAAACAAGATTATTGTTTAAGATGTTTTAGAATTAAAAACTACAACAGTTTAGTTGAACAAGACATCAATGACCAAGACTTTATCAAAATTATTGATGATGTAAACTCAACTGATAAAAAAATCAGATATTACTATGTTGTAGATATTTTTGACTTACCAGGAAGTAGACTTAATTGATTAGAAAAATTAATTTCTAAAAAAGAAGTTGTTATTTTAATTAATAAAGTTGACTTAATACCAAAAGCTGTAAGTAAAGCAAAAATTATGAGACATGTTCAAAAATACTTTGAAGATTCACCAATTAAAGATGCAAAAATCCTTTTAACTTCATCAGTTAAAATCGATTATGTATATGCTCTTGTAAATGAATTGAAATCAGTGGATTATGACCAATACATTGTAGGTATTTCAAATGCTGGAAAATCAAGTTTAATTAATGCTTGTTTAAAAGCAAATCAACAAATACCTTCAATCGTAACTTCAAAATACGTAAATACAACTTTAGATAAAATTAAAATTAATTTTACTGAAAAAAACTATATTTTTGACACACCAGGGTTAGTAAAACACAATCACTTAGCAATAGCTACAGCACCAACTTATTGAGATTTCTTCTTCTTCCAAAAAGAAGTAAAACAAGTAACTTACCAGTTACTTGCTGGTCAAACAGTATTTTATGGTGGACTTGCTTGATTCTCATTTGAAGAGGGTGAAAGATTTGATCCTGTAAAAAACAAAGTTATGAAAACAAGTTTCCATTTCTATGTAAACAAACAAATGCCTTTACACAGAACAAAAGCTGAAAAAGTTGAAAACTACTTTAGAACTCATAGACATACTTTATCTCCAAGATTAAAAGATCTTGAATCAGAGTTTGTAACACATACTTTTGAGTTTAATAAAGCAGCTCCTATGGATATTCATATTTCAGGGCTAGGTTGAATTAACTTTAAAACATTTGTAGGAATGAAATTATCAATTACTGTACCAAAAACTGAATTTGGAATTAACGTTGCATTATTACCTGCAATGATCTAGTAAAAAACACTCAAATATTTGAGTGTTTTTTTTGTGGAATTTATTTTCATATTGTAATCTTGGGTCTAAAAACTAAAAAGTGCCACTAAAATGTTGATATAATAAAAATATCATTTTATTGATATTTTTTTGTATATAATATTTATAAATGTCTATATATAAATTAGATTTAAATTAAATACGGGAGGTTTACATGAAACTGATTTTATCTATTGAATTAGGTGTTAACTCATCTAAAATCGCATTGGTAAATCAATACGGAGATATCCAAGCAAAATTTTTTGTAGAACACGATTTTGAAAAAGGGATATTAGAAAATTTATATCAAAAAATAGTAGAAAGCTTAGATACAATTGGGATTAATTATGAAGATTCTGTTGATAAAATAGGGATTGCATCAGCTGGTTATGTTGACCATATGGTTGGAATTGTAAGATATGCAGCTGCATTAGATTGAAATAACTATTACTTAAAAGATAAAGCTGAAAGTTTATTTAATAAACCAATTTTAGTTTTAAATGATGCAAATGCAGCAGCATTAGGAGAATTTTGAGTTGGTTCTGCAAAACAATATGATTCAATAGTTTTCTATACTGTTGATAGCGGAATTGGGGGAGCTCTAATTCTTGATGGAAAATTAATGTCAGGTTCAAGAGGATTTAGTGGAGAATTTGGACATGGTGGTGGAGTATACCAAAACAAATACAAATGTAAATGTGGACTTTTAGGATGTATTGAACCAATTTCATCAGGTCCTGGAATTGCTCGCTACTTTAAAGATAAATTTGATGAAAATCCAGGTCATCCTGCAGCAAACTACTTTAAAGATTTTGAAACATTTACCACAAAAGATATTATCTCAGTTTATGAAGATAATGATAAACCTGTAGAAATCTTAGACATATTGCAAGAAGCTTTAGAACCATTAGTAATGCACATGGCAACAATGATAAATGCTCTTGACCCAGAAGCTATAATTATTTCTGGAGGTCTAACAAATATGGGACCACTTTTAACAAGAATTATTTCAAAAAGCATTAAAAAATATATAATTGAAAAATTTGCACAAGATATCGTTGTTGAAATTGCTGAATTAGGAAATGATGCAATTTTAATCGGATCTGCATATTACGCATTAAATGATTGAAAAATCTTCTAGATTTTTCAATTTTTTTATATAATAATATCATTAGATAAAAGGAATGAAATATTAATGGAAAAATTAATTAAAAGAATTAATGAATTGGCAGCTATCAAAAAAGAACGTGAACTGACAGATTCAGAAAAAAAAGAGCAAGCAAAATTAAGAGCAGAATACATTAAAAACTTTAAAAAAGGATTTGAAGAACAATTAGCTTCAATTAAAGTTGTTGATAGTGAGGGAAATGACGTAACTCCAGAAAAACTTAAAGAAAAACAAAAAGAGGGACAAAAATAATGGATGCAATTTTCTTAGTATTTCCTGAAATGTTTGGTGTTGTAAGTTATTCAATCCCAAAAAGACATTTAGAAAATAGAGTAGTTAATTCTGGTACTTTTATAAAATACATTGTTTCTGGTGTTATTCAAATTTTAATCATTGCAACTTTGGTAACTTTAGCTCTTTTAAGTAAAAAAACAGATATTTTCAATTTTAATAAAGGTGTAATGGAAAGTCTTGTAACAAGTGCTGTAGTATTTTGTGCTTTCTTTTATTCAAAAACATGTTGATTTTCATTTTCAACTTGAATGTTAGCAAGTAGTACAAGTAGCTCAAAATGAAAAACTATTTACATATTCATTCTTGGTTTGATACCTGGATTTGGTTACTTTTCAACATTAATTATTTACATTATTGTTGCAAAGATCAAAAAAAGTGAAGGTTTTAATTTTATGAGAATTAAATCTAAAAAAGATCACTATGTTTCAAGCGTCAACAATGGTCCAACAACTTCAAGATTTTAAAACGACAATAGTCGTTTTTTTATTTTACAAAAAATGAAATAATTTTACACTTTTTGTAAAATGTATGTATACTAATATTGAGGTGAGGACAATGCTAAAAATAATATTAAAGGATTTAGATATCAGAATATCAGAGTTAAGTAAATTTTTAGGCATAACAAGACCTACGCTTTACAAATTTATTGATTTGTATGAAAACAATGAAAAGCAACTTATACCTAAAAATTATTTAGAAGTTTTAGAGTATATAGAAAACAATAAGGATTCTACAAAAAATCATATACTACAGTTTTTAATTAAAAGAACTGGGGAGCAAAGTCCATTACAAAGAATAATAACAGAACTTCCATCATTAAATTATAGTGAATTTGTAGAATTAAAAAAAATAATAGAAAAAATATTAGAGGGAAAATAGTATGAGTGAGAGATATTTAAAACTAAAACAATTTAAAAATATAGCTATTGATGCTACTAGCTCAAAAGAGATGGAAAAGTTAATTTTAAATTATTCAATAGAAAATCCTGGTGACATATTGACATTGATTGGCCCAAACAATGTTGGTAAATCAAATATATTAGAAGCAATATTTAGAATTGATAACGATGAAGAATTAGAAGAATCTGATAGAGTAAATTTTTATAATTATAATGATTCCGAACCTGAAATTAATTTAATAGCAAAAGATGAGGATGATTATTATACACTTACAAAATTAATCGACCAAACCTTTTTAGAAACAACAAACAAGAATAAAGAAGTAATTAAACATGAATGAAAACAAAAAACCTTTAGACTTGGTTTAGAGACCGTAAATAATGCTTTATCTATTTATGATATTTGATTGAAACATAGATTAAATATTTCAAGAGAAGAGTTAGAAACAATAGAACATACTAGTGAAAAAATTTTAGGAATTAAAGAGGGTAAATGTTTTGAAAAAGATGAGACATATTGTCTAAGTTATTTTATAATTTTACAAAAATATATTACTGAGTATCTCAGAAATAACTATAATAATTCAATTGATGAGGGTGAAGAAAATATTTTTTCTACACTTGAGAATATAGATATAGTTGAAGAAGAACCTCTTAGCAAAGAAGAATTAGAAGAATATTATGAAGAAATAGGTTGTGAAAATCCAGATTATATAAGCGGTATCTATAAAAATAAATACAATTTAAACTTTATTCCAAGTGTATATTGATACGGTGCTCAACAATTTAAATCATCAGACTTAACATGTGTTATTGAAGATGAAGAGAATCCATGTGATTCTTTTAATAATTTTTTAAAAACATTGATAATTGATAAATTTGAAATTTCTGAACAAAAAATCACACATACTTTTGTAAATGATATTTCAGGTAAAAACTCTGGTGCTATTGATAAACTTAATGAAGAAATTGCATCAAAAACAAAAGAAATATCAAAACATTTTAATGATGTATTTAATCACGGTGAACAAAAATATGAGTTCATAATTAAATTGAATGAAGCAAAAATAAAATTTAATATTTTAAAGTCTAATGAATATATTAATATTGATGATCAATCTGAAGGATTTAAATGATTCTTTAACTTTTACTTTAATTTTTTATACATGAATGAACTTCAATACGGAGATATAGTATTAATAGATGAAGCTGCTTCTAATTTACATCCTTCAGCAGCAATTGAGTTTAGAAAATTTTTAAAAAAATTTGCTTTTGAAAATAAAATAACTTTTGTGTTAGCAACACATTCTCCATTTGTTGTGGATAATGATTATTTAGAAGAATTGAGAATTATCAGACAAGATGATAAAAGTTTAAAAATTCAAAATCACTTCACAGTTAAAGCTTTCGAAGAAGAAGATGACAGGAACGTTACAAAAGGAATTTTAGAAGCTCTAACAGTTAAACAACACGTTATTTTAGATCCAGAAAATATAGTTATTTTTGTTGAAGGAATGACTGATTATTTATACTTAACAGCTATGAAAATTGTACTAGGTTATGAAAAAATCCACTTTTTACCAGTACAAGGAGTAAAAGATGGCAAAAAGGTGATTGAAGAAGTTAAAAGAATAAAAAAAGATCCTATATTCTTAGTGGATGGGGACGATGCTGGTAAAAAATTCAAAGAAGAAACCTCAAAATTAATAAACGAATGTCACACATTGAATGATTTTGGAGATTTTACAGTTATAGAATCATTATTTAGCAAGAAAATTATTGATAATTTCAATTTGAATAATAAAACTATTGCAAATGCAGTTAATTTTAAAAATTTAGTTATTAACAATAATGAATTAATTGATAAAAAAACTGAAGCTAATTTTAGAAAGATTTTTGATACTTTATTAGATTAATTAAACTAGTCATATATATGACTAGTTTTTTTTCATTTTTTTCTCTAAATATGTAATTTTTGTTTGGAAAATTATATAATTAATTTTGAAAGGTCAAAGGAAAAGACATATGAATAAATCAAACAAAAATTTAAATGCTATGAGAATCCTTGGAATAGAAGCTATTAATAAAGCAAACTCAGGTCACCCTGGAATTGTTTTAGGAGCTGCTCCAATTGTGTATTCTTTATTTACTAAATCAATGCATATCAACCCAAAAAATCCAGAGTGATTTAATAGAGATAGATTTGTATTGAGTGCAGGACATGGAAGTGGACTTCTTTACTCAGCACTACATTTATCAGGATTTAAACTATCAATAGATGAGATTAAAAACTTTAGACAACTTAACTCATTAACACCAGGTCACCCAGAATATGGGCATACAGAGGGTGTAGACTCAACTACAGGTCCTTTAGGACAAGGATTTGCAATGGGAGTAGGAATGGCTCTTGCAGAAAGTCATTTAGCTGAAAAATATAATAAAGACGGATTTGATATTGTAAATCACTACACATACGTATTATGTGGAGATGGAGATTTACAAGAAGGTGTTTGTCAAGAAGCTATTTCTTTTGCAGGAAGATACAAATTAAACAAATTAGTAGTTTTCCATGACTCAAACGATATTCAACTTGATGCACCAGTAGAGGTAGCTCAAAGTGAAGATATTCAAGCAAAATTTAAAGCTGCAGGATGAAATACATTAAAAATTGAAAATGGAGAAGATTTAGACGCTATCGAAAAAGCAATTGAAACTGCTAAAAAAAGCGACAAACCTACTTACATTGAAGTTAAAACTGTTATTGGTCTTGGAGCAACAAACCAAGGGACTCAAAAAGTTCACGGTGCACCATTAGGAAGTGACATTGAAGCTGTTAAAAAATACTTCCAATGAGATTTACCTGAATTTTCACCAAGTCAAGATATTTATGATTTTTATAACGAAAATGTTGCACAAAGAGGGGAAAAAGCAAATATTGAATGAGAAGATCTATACTCACAATATAAAGCAAAACACCCAGAACTTGCACAACAATTAGAAAATGCAATTAACAAAAAATGAGACATTACAGAAGCTGAACTTGAAAAATTAAACGAAAAAGCAGAACAAGCAACTCGTGTTTCAAGTGGAAATGTTTTAAATTACTTAAACAGTAAAATTCCTGCTTTAATTGGTGGAAGTGCTGATTTAACTGAATCTACAAAAGCAAAAGGTGCTGATGGAAATTACGATTACAACAACAAAACTGGTAGAAATATCATGTATGGTGTAAGAGAATTTGCTATGGGAGCAATTAACAACGGTATTGCATTACACAAAGGGCTATTGCCATTTGCATCAGGTTTCTTTGTATTCTCAGATTACATGAAACCTGCAATTAGATTGAGCAGTTTAATGCATTTACAAACACTTTACATCTTTACTCACGACTCAATTGCAGTTGGTGAAGATGGACCAACTCACCAACCAATTGAACAACTTGCAATGCTAAGAAGTATGCCAAACATTAATGTATTTAGACCTTGTGATATGGCAGAAACTCAAGCAAGTTACTTAGCAGCATTAAATGACACTAAAAAACCAAGTGTAATTATTGCAACAAGACAAAACTTAAAAGAATTAGAACATAAAAATGTATTTGAAAATGTTAATAAAGGTGCTTACTTACTTTCAAGCGAAGCAAACCCAGATATTACTTTAATTGCATCTGGTAGTGAAGTTTCTCTTGCAATGGATGTAAAAGAAATCTTAAAAGCTAGTGGTAAAAAAGTAAATGTTGTATCAATGGTTAATATGAATGAATTTAAAAGACAAGATCAAAGTTACATCGATCAAATCATTGACAAAAACAGTCAAAGATTTTCAATTGAACTTTCATCAACATTTGGATGACATCAATTCTTAGGAGATGATGGAAAAGCATTTGGAATTGACACATTTGGATATTCAGCTCCATTCAATGATGTTATTAATCACATTGGATTTACTGCAGAAAATATTGCAAATGACATTTTAAAGTGTCAAAAATAATTAATATATGGTAGTATTTTATATGTAAAACAGTTATTAATTATTGGAGGATAGACTTATGGAATGATGAGGAGTTTTATTAATTGCTATTGCAGCTGCAATAGTCGGGGGAATTATAGGTTTTATAATTACAAGAAGAGTAATTCAAAAACAACTAAAAGATAATCCACCAATCAATGAGAACCAAATTAGAGCAATGTACAGAAGTATGGGTAGAAAACCATCAGAAGCAGACATTAAAAAAACAATGAACGCTGTAAAAAGAGGGAAATAATCCTCTTTTTTTTATTTGTGAAAAAAAATGGCAATATAGATACTTTTTTTATTTTTTTTAAAAAAATATTGGTTTTTTTAAAAATCTATGTATAATAACAAAGGCAAAAAAATACAATACTAGAGAGGTGAATTAATTGATACAAGTATTTAGTGATGAGAATTTCAAAAATACTAATGCGTATCTAATTTATAACGACAAACTTGAAGGTATTCTTATTGATACAGCGAACAATAAGTACACAGACATCATAAAATTCTGTAAAAAAAATGGGATATTAATTACAGATATATTTATAACACATGGCCATTTTCCACATTTCTATGGGATAAATGAAATTTGTAAAGAATTTGGTCATCCAAACGTTTATATTGGAAAAGACGATCTGATTATGATGTTTGATTCATCAAAAAATCTAAGTTCTTTCTACAATGTCTTAGATAGTGATTGACATCCATTACCAATTAGAAATTTAAAGGTAATCACTAAGCATGAAGAAAGAGTAATTAACGGTTATGATATCGTTATAATACCTGCTCCAGGACATACAGCTGGAAGCATCATAATAGAATTCTCAAAGTTAAAATGTATTTTTAACGGAGATTCGCTATTCTTAGATCACGATGTGATTGGTGTAGCAGGAATGACTGATGATGAAATTCAAGTATTAAATAGTATCAAATTTATATTTGATAACTATACAAATGGATATTCATTATTTCCTGGGCATTTCGAACATAGTTTTACTATAAGAGAATTGCTTGAGAAAAATAACATTATTAAAAAGAGATATTACAAAATTATCAACGGAAATGAATTATAAAAGATTATAAATTTTGCCAAAAAAAATGGAACTTAATGTTCCATTTTTTTTATTCTTCAATTGACTTAAAGACTGTATCAAAATCAAGATTATTATTTTTCATAATATAATCATCACTTGCACGTCCAATAATGTTTTTTCTAAATGAGAAATCTTTAATTAATGTATTTTCAAATTTAACTCTAATAGAAGAGGCTAAGTTATTTTTTGCAAAAACAAGTTCATATGTATAAATTTGTTTATTATCATCAACTAATTGTTGAATTAAATCCTTATCAATAGGGTTTAAAGATACTGCTTTAACTAATCCTACATTTAAATTGTTTTCTTGAATGTATTTTTTTAGTTTTTCATATGAAGAACCATAAGCAATGACAACTTTGTTTGCATCAACATTCACATCATAAGTTCATTTATTTAAATCAACTTTATTTTCAACATTTTCAATTAAATCTTCAACTCTAATAACTTTAGTTCCTTTATAATTTAAATCAAACAATGCTTTATTAAATTCACCAACAGTTGAGGGTTGGTAAATTAAAATACTTTCAAATGCATTGTACATGTTTAAATCATAAATACCGTGATGACTGTCACCAATTAAACTATAATTTGCACCAGCAATTATTATTGTTAGGTTAGAATTGTTTCTTATAAGATCGTGTACTATTTGATCATAGGTTCTTTGAAAGAAACTAGAAGCTATAATTAAATATACTTTTTTACCCAAGTTAGCTGCAGCTGCAGCTTCTATCATAGCAATTTCTTCTGCAATTCCTGCATCAATTATTTGACCAGGATATTTTTTTGCAACTTCAGATAACCCAAATGCATACATCATTCCAGCCATATAAACATATGAATTTTTATCTTTTAAAATTTCATCCAATTGATTTACAAACACTTCAACTGATGAAATAAATGTTTTATCTTGTGAAGGTGTGTAATTTTTTGGATAAGTATAGTGTAAAGCTTGTTCTGGCGTTAAAACTTTATATCCTTTAGCTTTTTCACTATTAACTTTTACAAAAACATTTTTGCTTGAAGATTCAAAGAATTTTCAAGCTTTTTCAAGTTCATCAAAATCATGACCATCTTGAACTTCAATATAATCAAAATCCATTCCTTTAGCAATTAATTCTCAGTTTAAATAGTTAAATTTATTAATACCAATTCCTTGTTTGTTATCATTTAAAATAAATAAACCTTTATTTTTTAAATCACTTGCAAAGTTAAGCATTCCTCCAAGTCCAATACTTGAAGCAAGTGAACCATCACCAATAACTTCGATTACAAGTTCGTTATCTATTTTTTTGTATCCACTAGCTCAAGCAGCACTAATTGATGTGTGTCCACCAGAGTAGGGGTCACCTTCATGAGTTTCTTGAAAAATACTATATCCATCAATCTTGTGCATATTTTCAAAAATATCAAATCTATCTGTTAATCTTTTGTAAGAATAGGCTTGGTAACTAGTATCAAATAAAATTTTTGCTTTATCTTGAAAATGTTTTAGTAAAGAAACTGTCAATTCAACAACTGCCAAGTTACTTCCTAAGTGACCACCATTAGCTTCATTTTCTGCAATAATAGCGTTTCTTAGATCTTGTGAAAGTTCTTCTAAACCTTGGTTGTCAAGATCTTTTAAATCATTAATTCCTTTATAATCTTTTAATAACATTTTAATATCTCCTTTATTGTTATTTTTAATATTCTATATTAATTTGTCAGTTATTTTTCACCAACATATCATTATTGTATACCCTTAGACTTACTCTAAGTCAAGTCTAAAAAATAAAAACCTGCAATATTTTGCAGGTTTAAGATTATACATTTTCTTTTATTTGGTTTTCTTGTTTTTTATCATCTTTTTTTACTTTATCATCTTTTTTATCGTTATCTTTTTTTGCAAGATCTTTACTTTTGTAGTGGAAGAATTTTGGTTCTTCGTGTTTGAATAATCTAACAATATTTTGAGAGTGTCTTACTATTAAAATTACTGTTGAAAGAGTAATTATAATATTAATTGTTAAGAAACTATCATAGAAAGCAACTCCACTTCATTTGTGGAAACTGTTGAATCATACAAAGTAATAACCTTTTTCATATACTTCACTAAAGAAAGTAAATCCATTTAATTCAAATGAACTTCCTCCAGAAACTTGAGGAATTCACATTAACATTGCAATTATTATTGCTCCAAATATTGAAGAAATACTTACTCGTTGGAATAACAAAATTAAAATAATTCACACCAATACAAATCCAATACATAATACTCAGTTAGTTATCATCATAATTCCCAAGAAACAACTAACAGCTTTTCCACCTTTAAATTTATAATAAATTGGATAACAGTGTCCAATTAAAGTGAAAAGGGCAGGTATTATAAAACTTGTTTTATTAAATAAATCATTATCTATTAATGTAAAAGCAATTGCTATAAATGCTGTTGCCATAATTTTTAATGAATCAAGCAGCATTATAAGAACTCCTCATTTTTTTCCTAAAATTCTACTTGCATTTGTTGCACCAGCATTCTTACTCCCAACTTCTCTAACATCTTGTTTTGCTTTTATTTTCACCACTGTAATAGAGAATGAAAAACTTCCTAAGAAGTATCCAATTACAGAGGCAATTATTGTACCTATGTACACATTGCTCACGCCTTTCATTGATAAAACCTTATTTAATAATACTACAATTAGATATAAATATGCAAGAAGTTAGTGTAAAATAGTAAAGAAATAAAAAATATTTCTACGAGGTGTTATCATGGATTTAAAAAATAAAATTAATTTAAACAAAATAATATTAGAACTATTTAAAAGTGACAGTCAAGCACTTTTAGCTTGAGATGAAATTGACATTAATGACGAAATCAGAGATGAAATTTTGGGTCTTGCAAAAACAAATAACCTTAAAGTTATTTTTGAAGGTTTATCAAACTTACTAGAAAAAAACTTATCAGATGATGCATTTGATTTTAGTTTAATGTTAACTTTATTCCTACAAAGATATAATTACTTTTACAGAACAGAAGTTGAATGAGAAAAATATTGTTATGAAGTAGGAGAAGTTGATTTCAAAGATCCTGGAACATTCTTTTTAGATTACATTTCAATTTTTTTTGAAAGACAAATTATTTTATATACAAATAGTTATTTAGAAATAATAAATGATTCAAAACTCAAAGAATGAAACAAAGTTTTTTATGAAAGAATAGTTGAATTAAATGAGGAAATTCTTGAAACAAAAGATTTTCAAGTAAAACTTTCAAAAACAGAGCAATTGGTAAGATTCTTACAAGATACAAAAAACATTTACTCTTCTCTTGAGGGAGTTGGGGTTGAAAGTGAAAAACAAGAATTTCTTGCACATTCAAATGAAGTAAAAATAGTATTTCAATCAATGAATCATTTAATAAATCAAATTTTAATTCTGGTTTTAGCACCAACTAATTAGGAGAAAAAAAACATGTTTGAAAAATACAATGATATGAGCACTGATCAAATCAAAGAAGAATTGACAAGAATAGAAGAACAAATTGAAATTCTTAAAAAAAGTGAAAAAGAAATTGAAAAAGCAGCTAGAAAAAATCTATTTTGATGATTTTTTCTACCATTATTTGGTTTCTTTGTATTTAACTCATTAGTTTCAAGAAGAAAACGCGATACTGAACTTGGAGTTAGATTAAGTGAAGTTAAGGGCGCTATGATAACTTTAGAATTAGAACAAAAATATGTCGAAACAAAAATTTTAAATAAATAGAAGTACATCTAACAATGTACTTTTTTTATTACCAAAAACAGTGGGGGAAGCTTATAAGTGGATAGGGGGGTATAAATGTGAGTAATTTTGTGCTATAATCATATTAAGATTTTCAAGGAGAAAAGTATGAGCAATAAAAAGATTTTTGAAATGGATGAAAACTTAAGATTAAGAACAGACAGAATTTATGTAAATCAAACAATTTTCAACTGTCAACATCCACAACTTGCATTCGATAGAAGAGATGATCACATCAAATGTACAACAACTGGTTGTTGAAGAGAATTTTGACTAAGAACTGATGCTGAATACTATACCTTCAAGGATAGAATGATTGATAAATTCGATTTTGAAAAAGCTGAAAAAGAATTCAAAAGACAAATTAGACTTGCAAAAGCTAAAGCAAAAAAAGAAAAAGAAATTAGTGATAAAGCAAAAGGACTATTATAATAGTCCTTTTTTTATTTAATTAGTCTATAATATTTTTTGAGGGAGAGATATTATGACTACAACCTTTACATACAATAATATGACCATGATTATGCTTTATTTGGATGAAAGCATTGCATTGGTTGGAGATTTTGAAAATTGAAACGAATTTGAAGACAAACAAATCGAAAGATTAAAAGAAATTGCTAACAAGAAAGGTTTAAAAACAACTCTTTTTGTACCAATTAAAAATGAAATACATTCAGCTATTTGAAACCAAAACAATATACAAAAAAAAGCAGAAGCAGCAGGAGTAGATTATTTAGTATTTTATATAGATCATCAAATGATGAGAATGAATACCGATGAAAATTTATTTAAAAATATTGATGGTTTTTTAAAAATTAAAGAAATTTTAATAGCACAAAACTATTGTTATAAACAATCAGATAGATTTAATTTTGATTTTTATAGAGAAAATTGAAAAGAAAATTGTCATATTGAAGGTGATTTTTATTCAAAAGCAGACAACACTGAATTAACTTCACTTTTAAAAGATTGTAAATTTGATGAGTTTAAAAAACTTACAAATTTAAATTACCAGTTTAGTGGGAGAGTAGTTCAAGGAAAACAACTTGGAAGAACTATTGGTTTTCCAACAATTAATGTAGTAACTGATGAAATTTTACCAATCAGTAAAGGTGTTTTTGCAGTTGATGTTTATTTAGAATCAACTCAACAACATTTTATGGGAGCTGGATGTTACTGAAAAAACGAAATGGACGAAGAGGTTTTTGAAACATTTATTCTTGATTTTGACAAAGATGTTTATGGGTGAAAAGTTGACATAACTTTAATTGAAAAAATTAGAGATAATTTAAAAATCAATTCACTTGATGAATTAAAAGAAACATTGGCAAATGATGTAGAAAAAGTAAGAAAAGTTAAACCACTTTTTTAGGAGAAATTAATGGAAAATAAATTTTATTTAGGTAGTCATGTTGGGATGAACTCAAAAAACAAATACTTAATAGGAAGTGCACAAGAAGCTATTGATAATGGTGCAAATACTTTAATGTTTTTTACAGGAGCTCCTCAAAATACAATAAGAACTGCTACAGAAAAACTAAATATAGAAGAATTTCAAACTTTATTAAAGGACAATAACATAGACATTTCTAAAGTTATTTGTCACGGTCCTTATACAATAAATCTTGCAAATACTGTAAAACCAGAAACCTTTGAACTTGGTGTAAGACTGTTGAAAGAAGAATTAATTCGTCTTGAAGCAATTGGTGTACACACTGTAGTTTTACACCCCGGAGCTGCTGTTGGAGCACCCAGAGAGCAAGCGTTAGAGAGTGTTGCTAACGGATTGAACCTAGTTTACAAAGAATTGCCAAATACTCCAGTAAAAGTTGCGCTTGAAACAATGAGTGGAAAAGGAACAGAAGTTTGTATTTCATTTGAAGAAATGAAATACGTTTTAGACAGAGTTGAAAGAAAAGATATGGTTGGTGTTTGTTTTGATACTTGTCATATGCATGATGCTGGTTATGATGTAAAAAATAACTTTGATAAAGTTGTTGATGAATTTGATCAAACAATTGGTTTAGATAAATTATTGGCAATTCACTTAAATGATTCAAAAAATCCAATAAATGCACATAAAGACAGACATCAAAACATAGGATATGGTTATATTGGTTTTAAAGCTTTGGCAAGTGTTGTCCACAACCCTTTATTTAAAGAAATACCAATTTTACTTGAAACTCCTTGATTAGATGAAAAAACTAGTCCTTATAAAGTTGAAATTGAGATGTTAAAAGAAAACAAATTTAAAGATAACTTTAATTTAGAAATAATTGAAGACTAAAAAAACCAGGTAACCTGGTTTTTTATTTTTTTTAACCTTTGATTTAATTGCTTTTTTCTTTTTTAATTATAAGATTGATTTAACAAATGATTTTTTATTATTTGTCGAAAGAAAATTAAAACATTTAATAACACTAAAAAAAATATTAATTATCAAGCTTAAAAATAAGATCAAAAAAGTTAAAGGGGAGTAAATATGAAAAAAGAGCTTGAAAAAAAAGAAAAAAATACAGAAAAAAGCAAGTGAATAATTGGCGGATGACTTGATTGTGCTTTTGAAATGATATTAACAGATATTATTATTATCAACCTTATTAGAATTATAAAAGAGGTAAATCAAACACATTTTTGGATACTCCCAATATGTTGTTATGTAATTTTGATTACAAATATTGCTAACAAGATCAAAATTTATAACAAACTTTATGTTAAAGAAAGTGACCAGATATTATTTAAAACCACTCTTTTCCTTTCTTTTATTCCAATTATTGGTTTTCTATCTTGATTTTTATTTGTAATAAAATTAACAATAAGTAACTATAAAATTGATGATTTAAAATATACAACCAAAAAAAGCAATATCTATCTATCATTTATAATTGTAGATTTAATTTACATAATATTTACATTTTTCTTGATAGGTTCAATGCTAGATGGTTCTATAAATAATTTATTTAAAACTATTGAATCATTTGATGTAGTTGCACGTGCATTATTGATAGTTTGATTTTATTTATTTTCAATCTTAATAAGATTTTTCTTATTAAGAATTGGTAAAAAGAAAGAGATATACAGTAAAAGAAAATATGTATTCTTTATTATTGTGAATTGTTTACCCTTAATAAATACAATATATGCCATTGTTTATTTAGAAAAGAATTATACAATAGAACCTGGAGAAACCAATTTACCATTAGAAAATGTTATTTAAAACCAGTTAACCTGGTTTTTTATTTTTTCCATAATTATTTCAAAAAAATGGAAAAAAAACTATAAAATAAGGGTGAAGGGGAATAAAAATGAAAAGAATATTGCAAATATTAACTGTTTTCAGTTACTTAGCAGTATCAACAACTACTGTTGTTTCTTGTCAAATAAGTTCAAGAAGTAGTGGTACAGATAATGAAAATGAAAACAGAGAAGCTGAAAGAGCTTATAGAAAGTTATCAAGATATTTAGATGAAGATTATTATTTGGAAATTCTAAATGTTAAGGAAGTGTATGGTTTTTTAAATACATTTTTTAGAGATGATAAAAATTTTAACGTTACTGAAAACATAGTAGTAACGAAAGATTCGTATGCAGATAACAGATTTACTTTAGATTTCAAAAAAGCTAATGGATCTATTAATATGTATTTTGGCAATAAAACAGATATAAATGAGAAAATAAAAAATCCAAATTTTGGTGAATTAGACTTTAATTTCACCGATGAAAATCAAATGAAAGAATTTTTAACACAAAGTTATGATTTTTTAAGTTTCATAAATTCTGATGATTACATTACCAAAATTTTAACAAATACTAACTATAACTATTTCAATGGTATGAAAGTTGATTTAACAGGAGAAAATATAAAAAATAAATCTCTTGATTTTTATAAAAACAAATATGGGGGAAAACTTGAAATTTCATTTAGTCCAAAAATGAGAATTGATAAATTTTTTGATTATCATGTTGGTTCAATTTCAAACATAAGTAGTGAAAAAATTTATAATTACTATTCAACTAAACCAGGGTTTTCAAATTTATACTCTGAGTACAAAATAACAGAAAAGGATTTTAAAGTTGAAGATGTTGAAGAGGGGACATTAATAAGCTCAGATACAAAATTAATTGGTTCTCATTTGTTAAATGCTGATAGAAAAATCTATCATAATTTAGATGAAATTAATTTAAAATCAGTTATTAACTCAAAAGGAATACCAGAAGAAAACGAAATAGCATGAACAGATTTTATTTATAAAACAATAAGTGAAAAATTTAAAGTAGAAATAGACGAATTAAAAGAACTAATAAAATTAAATATGAACCTAAATGATAAAACTTTTAAAGTCGAGCCAAAAAACACTAACGAACAAAGTATTTTAGTTTTTGAAGGTTCATGAAGTGGTAAATTATTTGGAGCAAAGCATGCAAATGAAGTAATCAAAAATACTCAACTTGGAATTATCAGTACAGACGATTTAAAACTTGAAAGTGGTAGTTTTAATTCTAGAAATATAATTAAATTTATTGAAAGTAGAAATGATTTAGATAATTATCAAAGTTTAGAAAATAATATATCTTTTAAAAATGATTCGAAAAATAATAATAAGATAGTAATACAGTTTTTAATTCCAACCTCAATTAGTAAAGACTTTCTAGTTGGTGAAATAACTTTTAGTTATACATTGCTATTTTCATGAAGTGGATGAGAATATGAAAATACTTTTAACCAAAATTTATATAGATATTTTAGTGCAATTACAATAAATAGTAATTATCAAAATAATCTTGTTATATGATCTGAAAGAGAAAATAGCTCTAACAAAAAAATACTATATTACGAATCAAATAAAAACCCTATAGAAATTGAGATGGGAAATAACTTTGATAATTCTAAAATCAAAGCTATGTATTCAATTGAATTTGACAAAATTCTCTTTGAAATGACTGATGGTTTTTACATAATAAACATGAATTTTGAAGAAGTAACCTATAATAAATTTTATGAAAATGACAATTCAAATTTATCAATTAAAAGTGTAAAAAAATATGATGAAGACATTATTTTTTCAAATGAACAAGGTATATTCAAATTTGGTGAAGATAAAGTTGAAAAAATAATAGAAAACTATTCAGTAAATTACTTTGATATTAATGATAATATTTTAGTCTTTATTACAACTACTGGATCTGTTTATTACAAAAAAATGGATGAGAATTCAATTAATTTTATTAAAGAATTCGATGACACAGGTTTTGTATTTATCAAAAACAACACAATACACATAATTTCAAAAACAAAACAAAACACTTGAACTTATTGACTATATGAAATTTCTAGCAAAACACTTTCAGATAAACCAGTTTATTTATATATTCCTACAAATTTAAAAGGTGCTTATATGAGAGAAAATGGTGAATTGTATTTCCATTATCTATCACTAGGTTCTCAAGGAGCAAAACAAGAAACTTATGGTTTAACAACTAATATAACAAAAAATGATTCGACTTTAGAATTTGGTGTTAATGTTACCAAATTAACCCAAACAATAGTTGAAGGTAGATTAAAAGGACCAGTTTATTTACAAAACCATAGTTTTGAAACAAATGTCTATGACAATACTGTTTTTAACAATCATTATATAAGCATCATAGAAGATAGAGTTGTATTTACTTGACTTAGTAGCGAGACAGACCAATATTAATTAAATTTTTAAAAAAACAGCAAATTATTTGCTGTTTTTTACATGTAAAGATCCAATTTTAGTTGTAAAACTCTATCTAAACTTTTAATATTTTTCAAAACTTTATCTGTATTTGTTTGGTCTATTAATTGTAATTTTTCTTTTTGTTCATTTATTACTAAATAAATATTTGTTAAGAATTCTACTCAAATAGAGTTATTTTGTTTATATTGTTCCATTTCATTAATGTCAATTTCTGCATCCTTTAAAATAGATTCTAAAGACATTTTATATTTTGAAACACAATAACTGTTCATAACATCTAAACATTGTTGATTAAAGTACAATTCTCTAAATTGTTCTAAAATCTCTACACAAATATCATTTATTTGATTGTTATTCATTAAAGGTTTTTCTTTCTGGTTTTTTCCCAATAAGTGAAAAAGGGTTTGCATACCAGTGGTATCATCAAAAAAATCATCGCTCATAAATAAATTTCTCCTTTATTTTAATATTATTATAATGTAAAATTAATCTTGAAATAAGGTGAAATAAATGAAAAAAATATTAGGAATTTTAGCTTCATTATCATTTGTAGCAACAACAACAGGTAGTTTAGTTGTTGCTTGTGGAGCTGTACCTGTAAATAATGAATGAACTGGTGTAAATACACTTGAAAGAGTTTGAAATAAAAGTGCTGTTAAGACTATTTCTATGAGCACAATTGTAGATGAAGAAGAAAAAATTGATGAAGCAAAACTTAAAGAAGAAATAGGGGACTTAATTTCATTAAGATTATCTATGGCTTCTCAAGAAACTTTTGACAACATTAGAAGCGATGAAAATAGTGATGCTGCAACAAAAATTAACTATCAATTTTTGTTTGCAGACAGAGTACTTAATTCAGTAGATGAAATTCAAACAATTTTTGACAATAGAAGTCCTGGCGATGATAAATATTATTCAGTAAACTTTAGTTTTAAAATAAGTCAAGGTGACTCAACTGCTCTTGATTGAGCAACTTTACCTCAATATGATTTTGTTCTTTCGAATAAAGGAACAATTGCTTCAAATGGACAATTAAATAAAAACTCTGAACAAATTGGAGAAGATAACTACTTTAAAGTATTCTTACCATATAAAGTGAATGATGATTCACTTACAACATTTAACTTAAATGATGAATATTTAAAAGTAACTTACGATAAAACTTCAGGTACAAGTGGTTTACTATACACAAATGTAATTAATAGTTTTTTGAGTAACTTAAACAATGAAGATTTTGTTTCAACTCCTTCAAGGGTATATTCTCAAATTAATTCAAAAGATTTTAAAATGAATTGAATTACATTAAATGCAAACCAAGCTATCAACAGAATTCTTTCAAGAGTTGTAAACTCAACTGGAAGTGAGTTGGAAAACATTGGTATTAAACCAGAATTTGATGGTTTGTTTGACGCAACTAAACTTGAAGGTTCAATTACAATTGGAGGACAAAGATTTACAATTAAAACTCCAATTGTATTAATTTCATCAAATACTGATGAAGGAAACACAACTGAACCAGAAAATCCTGGAACTCCTACAGATCCAGAAGAACCTGAAAATCCAGATGAAGGAACAAACGGTTAGTTATATACAAAAACTATGCAATTAATGCATAGTTTTTTTATCATTAAAAAATCTTTAATATAATTTTGTTATAATAAATTTAAATAACTAAGGGAAAATCAAACATGGAAAATAAAAGCATAAGTTTTTTAAAAAAACAAAGAAGATATACTGTACAAATTATTTATAAATTAATAATTTTACAAGACGATACAGCTAGAATGAAACAAGAAATTCTTGATGGATTACAACTTTCAACAAAAAACGAAGAGATAATTCAATACATTGAAAATGTAATTGATAAATACTTTGAATTAAGAGATGAATTAGAACCATTATTAGAAGAAAGTTGATGATGAGAAAGATTACCAATGATGGTAAGAGCAATCTTGATATCAAGTTTATATGAAATTAAATATTACAATACACCAAAAGCTATTGTAATTGATGAAGCTATTGAAATGGTAAGAGAATTTATACCAAGTTGAGAAACTAACTTCATTAATGCAGTACTAGACAAAGCTCAATATTAAAAGAAGGGTAGAAATTATGGGAATAAAAAATTTAAAGGAGTTGAATTCTGAAGTAAGTAAATTTAGTGCAAATTCAATAAATGATATTAAAAAACATTTCATGATTGAATTTGTTAAATATTTTTACAAAACTAAATTTAATCAAGACTTTGGAAATCAAAAAAATTATTTAACAAAAGGATTTTGTGATTTTTTAACATTTAATTATGTTAATTCCTTTTTAACATCTTCATTTGATAAAAACAATTTTAAATTGATCTCAGATTACTTAAAAACTTCAAAATTTTTAATAGAGAAGAAAAATATTAGAAACGTATTAATAATAACTGCAAAGAAAGTTGATAAGTTTGATAAAAACATCACAGACTTTGTAAACGAAATAACACAAACCAATAAGTGAAATGTAAAAATCAGAAATATTGAATGATATAACACAAAACACTTTCAAGAAGATATTCAGCATTCTCAAAAACTTGAGAATGCTGAAGAAATTTTAATTAAACATTTTAAAAAATTTGATAAGAATTTATTTAATGAAATTACAGAAGAAAAATTTTCTCATATTAAACTTGATTATGAAGGTATGTGAGCCAATTTCTTCACTAGAAACGTTATTCCTTCATTTGCAAAATATCTTTTTACACCAAAAAATGTAGAAAATGATTCTAATAAAGAAATGATTAAAAAAGTTCTTAATTCAATCGAGCCAGGTACTTTAATAATTTATTTAAATAACGTAAAAGTCAATTCTTTATACAAAACAGCTTTCTTGGATAACGTTGATGTGTTTGCAAAAACGGTTAAAAATGATTGTCCAGTTTTAACTGTTGGAGATTATGAAGAGTTAAATCTTGTAAAACTATTAACAACCAATAACTTCAAAAATTTAAATGAAGTTTTAAATTATTTAAACCCTTCAATCTATGACGTAATTGAAGAGGAGAAAGTGGTTGAAGAAGAGAAAAATGTTGAAAACAACATTGTTCCAAAAGATAAAGATACTTTAAACATGTATTGAAATGAAATTTTGGAATCAAAAAATTTAGATACAACAGAAGATAAAGATTTCTTTGTCGATGAAAGTGATTTATTAAAAACAGTTACTTTCAAGGAACCTGTTGATCTCGTAAATATAGAGAATGAAAAGAAATTTAAACTTTCTGAGCATTTTAATAAATTTTATGACGATAGTAATTATGAGGATGAAAAAACTTACTTAAAAACTCTTAAAGAATACAAAAAGAACTTCAAAGAATTCATTAAATTCTTTGAAGAAGCAATTGTTGGCATAAAAATAACTTCAAATAAAGTAGATAAAGTAGCTCAAAATAACTTTAGATCTAAAATATTTGAAAAGAACTTCGATGAACTAAATAGATTTTTAGATTCAAAAAACATGCAATTTGAAAGACAATTAAGTTCCTCATTTATTGAATTACAAGATTTGCTAAACTTCTATTCATTATATTTAAAAGTGAAAACATCACTTTTTGAAATAGATTTTATAAATGCAAATTATTAGAAAGTTGGAATTAGTTTGGATATTATGTTCTTAAAAGTTGGAGAACTTAACAGTCACTTAAAAGAATTTCTTGAAGGTGCAGGACAATTTAAAAATATCAATATTAAGGGTGAAATTGCAAACTTAACCCTTAACAGATCAGGACATATCTATTTTTCCTTAAAAGATAATGAAGGAAAAATAGATTGTGCTATTTGAAAATCAAACGCTCATAAATTTATAAATTTAAATCCAAGTGAAGGTACAGAAATTATTGCAACAGGTTCATTAAGTTTCTACAAACCTTCAGGAAAAATAACTTTTACAATAGTAGATATCAAAATTGATGGTGTTGGTGAACTTAATTTATTATATGAAAAAAGAAAAAATGAATTACAAGCCAAAGGTTGATTTGACCAAGAGTTTAAAAAGCCAATTCCTAAGTTTCCAAATAACATAGGGATAGTTACAGCAGCAACAGGGGATGCTGTTCGTGATTTAATTACAACAATTAAAAGAAGATATCCAATTTCAAACATATTTTTATTTCCTACTTTAGTACAAGGAGATGAAGCAAAGTTTGATATTGCAAAAAAAATCAAAAAGGCTAACCAATTCAATCCCCCTCTCGATACTTTAATCGTTGGAAGGGGTGGGGGAAGTTATGAAGACCTTTGATCATTCAATGAAATGGAGGTTTTAGAAGCTGTAAGAGATTCTAATATTCCAATTATTTCTGGTGTTGGTCACGAACCTGATTACACATTAATAGATTTTGTAGCAGATAAAAGAGCTTCAACCCCAACAGCAGCTGGTGAAGCAGCCACCCCAGATGTTTTGAATTTAATAAATGCATTAAATTCAAAACAACAAGAATTTAGTAAAACCATTCTTACAAAGACTTCTCATTTGAGAATGCAATTTGAAAATAGTATTCATGCTTTATATAATAATTTACAAAATAAATTCAAAAATCTAAAAATCAGTTTTAAAACAGAGGTTGAAAAACTCTCTTCATCATTTGATAACAAAATAAATGTTATAAAAAAACATTTAAAAACCGATTTAACCTCACTTCATTCGAGTTTAAAAACTAAACTTGAATTATATAAAAGAGAAGTTAAAATGTTGGATGAAAAACTAGAAATTTTAGATCCAAGAAAACCTTTAGAAAAAGGTTTTGCAATAATAAAACAAAATAATAAAATTGTTTTTAGTATTAACGATGTTGATAAAAATAACAATGTAATAGCACAATTAAAAGATGGTCAAATTGATATGAATATCATAGATTTGATTAAGGAGGAAGAATAATGTCAGATAAATCATTTACACAATCTTTAGATGAAATTAAAGAAATTACTAAAAAACTTAACGATTCAAACACTTCAATGGAAGATTCAATAGAATTATTCAAACAAGGTACAAGTATGATTAAACATGCAAAAGAACAGTTAGAAACTATTGAAGGTACTGTAAAAAAAGTGTTAGAAGATAATAAATTAGAAGATTTTGAATAAGTACTTGTACTTATTTTTTATTTAATCACCTTTATTTAATGTTTATTAAAGGTTAAAAAGTGTTATTATTATATAAGTTAATGACAAATTGGGAGGAAATCATGAAACTAGATAAGGTTATCAATTTTAAAGATGTTTATAAAAATCGAGATATAAACGAATTAAATGAATTATGTGATGACATCAGAGAATTTTTAATAAATAACGCTCAAATCAAAAACGGTCATATTGGGAGTAGTTTAGGGGTTGTTGAGCTAACTGTAGCTCTTTTAAGCCAATACAATTGTGATGAATCTATCATTTTATTTGATACAGGACACCAATCTCAAACATATAAAATTTTAACAAATAGAAAAATGTTTTTTGAAAGTATGAATAGACTTAGAGGTCTTTCAAGTTTTCAAGAAATGCAAGAAAGTAAATATGACTGAATAAGTAACGGTCATAGTGGTACTGCACTTGGTTATGCTTTTGCATATGCTCACTCAAAAACAAGAGAAAACATAATATCTGTTGTTGGTGATGCTGTGTTTTACAGTGCATATAATCACGCAGGACTTGTAAATTTGGCAAATATTAAAAACAAAACAATCACTATATTAAATGATAATGGTGAATCAATTGGAGAAAATGGTATTAAAATTCAAAACCCAGAACTTTATGTTAAAAGTCTTGGTCTTGATTATGTATATTGTGAAGATGGTCATGATTTTAATAAATTATTTGAAGCATTAGATAAAGCTGATGCTTGCAAAAATCATGTTGTTGTTCACGTTAAAACTATAAAAGCAAATAAATATAATGGTGAAAAACCTTTAGCTTTTAACCACACAATTGCAGAAGATACAACAGGTTCATATCAAGAAATGATAGCTGAACAAATTGAAAAAATCTTTGATGAAGATTCAATTTTAATAAGTCCAGGTATGATTAATTCAAGTTTATTTACTAAATTACAAAAAAAATACCCAAATCAAGTTATTGATTGTGGGATCAATGAAGAGTTATGTGTATTAATGGCTTGTGGATTTGCAAAAGCAGGAAAAAAAGTGTATGTTTCAATTTTTTCAGCATTTTTCCAAAGAACATTTGACCAATTAGTTCATGACGTTATGAGAAATAACCTACCAATAGTATTTTTAATCGACAGAGCTGGATTAAATTATACAAGCGGAGTAAGTCATCACGGAATTTATGATGTAAGTTTAATCAACAACTTTAAAGATTCAGTAATTTTCCATCCTTTCTCATATAATGACATTTTACAATTAAAAAATATCATTAGAGAAGTAGATGACAAACCTTTATTTGTAAGATATGAAAAAGGTAAAGTTGTTGATATGGGAGAATATGTTTCTTATGGTGTTGGAAAATGACATGAGATAATCTTTGACAAAAAGAATACAAAAACTTTAATTGCTTATGGTCCAATTTTAAAAGATATGTATGATTACATAAAAGAACATAACTTACCATTAAACTTAGTAAATGCAAGATTCATAAATCCAATTGATTTTGAAATGGTAACAAAGCATTACAATAATGATTTATATATTTATGAACTTGTTATTGATAGAGCAAATCTATTTGTAAATATCCGATACTTTACAAGAGAAAAAACTTCTACTTACCAAATTAACTTAAAAGATAGAATTATTTCTCACGGAAGAAAACACAATGTTTTAAAATTCTTAGAAATGGATATTGAAAAAGTTATAAACCATATTATGAAAAAATAGGCTTTCCTATTTTTTTATTTTAGTCGTGTACCAGTTAGTTTAATAATCTATTTGGTATAATATTTTTGAATTAGTGGGGTGATTTTGTGAATAAAGTTCAAGATAAAAACTATTTTTTAGAAAAACTATCTAAAGATAGGGAAATTAATGCTTTACTTGAAAATGAAAGTAAAAAAAATATATCAAACTTTTGACAAAATCTAAACGAAATTAGAAACTTACTTCACATTAAAGAAAAAACAGATAAGAAAATTTATGAAGAATATAATAGACTTATTGTTATTCCAACAGGAAGTGAAGAGACATTGATTCGTGAATTACATCAATTCAATAAAGAAATGTATGATTGACCTGAATTTTATACACTAGATTTTCCAGAACCAGAAAAGAAAGAGATAAAAAAACCAAAGTCATTAATCAAAGCAGAAACAAGAAAAAATATTTTGAATTTATCAAACCCTTATGTTCAAGATTCAACTTTTGAATTTGAACCAACAGTTGAAAATATTAAAGCTCTCGATAAAGAAACAATACAAAAATTATCTGACAATCAATTAAAAGAGAGTCAAGACATTTGAGATAAAACAATTTTAGATCCTCTAAGAGATGATGACTTAAAATTCTTTGAAGCAAAATTGAAAGACGCACCAGTTATTACTACAGAATTAAAAAGAGGAGATTGACTTTCAGAACTTCAAGATGACTTTGGAGTAAGGTCAGAAATTTTAGATGTTGATGAAAAAATATTTGTAGACTCCGAACAAGAAAAACAAGATCAGTTAGATGAAATTAAACATCAACTTGAAGAAGGACAATATGGTAGATTAAATTTATCAAAACCAATGTCAATAACTTGTACAAAGTATATGAAAAAACTTGAAGGATTGAAAAAAGGTTTTGTCAAAAGTTATGGTTCAGAACTTTTCAAAAGAATTAGAGACATGATTCAAGAAGAAAATGATATGTATGAAAATATTGATAGAGTTAGAAAAATTGAAAAATTGAAAACTAAAAAATTGAAACTTAAAAAATCTACAATCAAACAACAAAGACTTAAAGAAATGTTTAAAGTTAAAAAATAGGAGAAGTATTTATGAAACAAAGATTAGATAAAATATTGATGGATAAAAATCTTTTTGATAACAGAAATAAAGCAAGAGGATTTATAATTGATGGAAAAGTAATTATTGATAATTTAAAAATTACAAAACCTGGAACAATGTTTGATCCAGAAAAAATAAATATTCAAATTATTAATAACGAAAAAGAATATGTAAGTCGTGCTGGTAAAAAATTAGATAAAGCAATTAAGTTTTGAAATATTAATTTAGAAGACAAAGTTTGTTTAGACATTGGAAGTTCAACTGGAGGTTTTACAGATTGTTGTTTAACCTTTGGAGCTAGTTACGTTTATGCAGTTGATGTTGGAACCAATCAATTAGATTGAAAATTAAGAAGTAACGAAAAAGTTAAGTCAATGGAAAAAACAAACTTTAGAATTGTTACTAAAGATTTTTTTGATAAAGAAATTAATTTTTTCTGTTGTGATGTAAGTTTTATTTCTGTAGAAAAAATTTTATTTCCTCTAAAAGATATTGTTGAAGAAAATGTTGAAGGTGTAATTTTAATTAAACCGCAATTTGAATCTGATAAGGAAGACGTAAAGAATGGAAAAATAAATTCAAAAGAGGGTCATAAAAAATCTATAACTAGAGTTATGGATTTTTGTAATCAAAATAATTTTTCAGTTAATGATATTAACTTTTCACCAATACTTGGTAACAAGAAAAAAAATATTGAATACTTATGTTGAATTAAAAAAACAAATGAAGTAAAAAATATTTTTGAAAAAAATAATATTGACAACTTGATTGATGAATGTTGAAAGTATTTCGAAGACCATGAAGAATAATCGAGTAATCTTTTTATTGGACATGGATGCTTTCTATGCAAGTTGTCATATTGCAGATGACCCTTCTTTAAAAGATAAAATACTTGTAGTGTCTTCTCCAAATAGAAGATCTATAATTACAACTGCAAGTTACAAAGCAAGAGCATTTGGAATTAAAGCTGGTATGCCTTTGTTCAAAGCACAAGAACTTTGTAAAGATGTTTATCCAGTTCATTCAAACTTCCCTTTATATATAAAATTTTCTCAAAAAGTTTTTGAGGTAATTTCAAAAAACTTTTCTGAGAAAATTGAGGTTGCTTCAATTGATGAATGTTATATTGATGTAACACATGTTTGAAAAAAATTTGGTTCAGTAAAAAAACTTGCAGATAAAATTAGAGAAAAAGTTTTTGAAGAAACAAGATTAACTTGTTCAATAGGAATAAGTACAATAAAATTTTTAGCAAAAAGTTGTGTAGACTTTAACAAACCAAACGGAGTTAGTTTTCTTTTACCAGATGAAATTGAAGAAAAGTTATGACCACTTGAAATTAAAGAAATGTATATGGTAGGTGAAGCTACTGAAAAAATTTTATTAGAAAACAATATTAAAACTATTGGTGATCTTGCTCACAGTGATTTACAATTGGTAATAGATTTATTAGGTAAAAGAGGTTACACACTTTGACATTGAGCAAATGGTATTGGTGATGATGACGTTCAAGAAGAATCAAATGAATTAAAATCAATTGGTAATGAATTTACTTTAAACTATACTACTAGTAATGTTGCAGAAATTGAAGAGATGTTATACGAATTAAGTTTAAAAATTTCTGCAAGAGCAAAGATGAGATTTTTAAAAGGAAAAACAGTATCTGTAATTTTAAAATATGAAAATGATAAATCTGAAGCTTTTAATTTAAAAGAAAGAAAGAAACATGCAACCAAACAAGAAGCTCTTTCTTCTCCAACAAATGATTGTGAAGTAATTTATTCAATAGCTAAAGAATGTTTTTTTGAATTATGAAATGGAACTCCAATTCTTTTACTTGGAGTTAGACTTACAAAATTAATTGATGAAATTAATATTAAAAAACAACTTTCATTTGATGACATAGATTTAAATGATCGTTTAAATCTAAACGATGTTGAAAATATAATTTATGACATGCAACTAAAATTTGGTGAAAAAAATATTTTCACTGGTGATAAACTAATTAAGTATAATGATAAAAATAAAGGTCAAAGTAAATACTTAAAGAATGATTCAGTACATATTTCTAATCAAGAAATAATTGATAAATGAAAAAAATAGGGTAGGGGGGTAACTTTGGAAAAAATAAAAATAGATGAGTTAATTTTAGAATTAACTTCAGCTCACAGACAAATAAGTAGATTATGTTTTTCTAATGAATTAAAACCTGTAAAAATTTCAATTGCCCAAAACTCTAGATCAAGAAGTAAATTAACTTTAGGAGATTTTAGAGGTAATAGTGGCTATGTTGATGGTGATATGCAAATCACCATCTGAACACTTTGCCTAAACGGAGACCCCTTTCAGCTTTTAGAAACTTTAATGCACGAAATGGTTCATCAAATAAATCATCAAAACAACATTAAGGATTGTGAAAACAACCAGAGACATAACAAAAAATTCAAAGAAGCTGCTTTGAGAGCAGGCTTATTAGTTGAAAGAGATGAAAATCCTAATAGAGGGTTTACAAATACCAAGTTATCTGAAACTTTAAAAGCACTGTTAAGAGAGAAGTTAGATCTTAATTGAGAAGTGTTAAAGTTAAAACATTATGATGCTTTGTATTATGAACCTATAAACTACAAAAGAAGAAGAACATATACTTGTAAGGGGTGTGGGTTAGTAATAACAAATAGTCGAGTATTAAGACTTAAATGTCTAGATTGTGACCTTGAATTAGTATAATATATTAAAAGTGTATATTCTAATATACAAAATATATATGTATATAGATACATACAGACACATATATAGATATATATATAAAGTTTTAACATTTATTAGCAATAAATACCCCCATTACCTATTTATATGTATAATAAAAAATGATAAAATATATAATAAACTATTGGGGCTAATTACTACTTTTATATTTAGCAAGGAGGAAAAAAGATGGCAGCATTTTCACCTAAATTTTGTTCAGTTCATTTAGCAATTCATGTTTGTGAACTACAAGACATTACCTCTCAGGTAAAAGGAATTGAAAACGATCTTGGAGCTAAGGTAAGAAGATTACACGGTACACAAACTGAAGAAGAGCGTCTTGCAGAAGAAGCTAAAAGACAACATGCTCCTGGAACTTTAGGAGATATCCTTGCAAAAGCAAAGCAAAAAAATCAAGAAGAAAAAGAAAAATTTGGTGGTGGAAACGGTGATGATCAAATGACAGCTGTTCCTGAAGAAGAAATAACAGATAGAATGGCTGCTTTAAGAAGAAGAATGATGGGTGGAGGCGCTGAACCTGCTCCCACCGCTCAAGATTTACCCCCTTCTCAACCCTCTTCTGGTGGTGGATTGGGCGATGTAATACAAATGGCTCGACAACACCAAACAGATAACCCAGAACCTGAATATAAGGTTCCTGAGCGCTCAAGAATTGGCGAAGAAGGTTATGAAGCACCAAATTACAATAATAATTCACAAGAGCCCTCATATGACGAATATGACCTTGATTCATTAAATGCAGATATGCTTGAAAACTCTTTATCAAGTAAAAGTGTATCTGTTAAAACTAGCTCTTCTGTTGAAAAACCAAGAGTTATAAAGATAAAAGATGAAATAAGAGAAGCTGAAGAAAAGGTATTTTCTGAAGCAGAAACACAAGAATTAATACAATCTGCAGTTAAAGAAGCTTTAAAACAGGTTGGTTTACTTGGTGATAAGAAAAAAACTACTACAACTAGAAAAAAAACTACTAAACCTTCTAACACTACTCCTAAACCTGCAGCTAAAAAACCTGCAACAACTGCTAAAAAAACTACAAGCACTGTTAAAAAGACAAGTACTGCTAAAAAAACAGTTGAGGATGATAACTTTAAGGTAGATAAATCAAAAATACCTAACTTAAAAGAAGAAAATGTAGAAAATTAAAAAGTAGACAAAAATGTCTACTTTTTTTGATCTCTAAAATCACTTTGTAATTTAAGTACTAGATTGTCAATTTTTTCATAGAATTCTTCAAAATCTCCATTATTTTCTAATACATAATTAAAAGGATATCCTTTTAATCTTTCATTTTGATATTCACTAATTGATTTGATTTCTTCAATATCTCTTGCATCACGTTTTTGTACACCATCAATTCGTTGTTCAAAATTTTTAGTTAGCAATACAGTTCTATCAAATTTAACATTCAATCCCCCTATTATTGCAGCTTCAACAACTATAACTCTAACATTTTTAGTTTTTTTGATTAACTTATTAATTCTTTTAGATATTAAAGGCCATATTATTGAAGTAAATTTATCATTTAATTCTTTATTATTAAATACTTCAGTTCTTAATATAGATCTATCAATTTGTCCTTCAACCAAAGCATGAGGAATATCACTTTTAAGAAATTTTATAACTTTTTTATCATTAATAACTTCTTTAGACACTTCATCTGCTTCAATAACTGTGGCATTATACTTTTCTTTAATGTAGTTTAATAACGTTGATTTTCCTGCACCAATAAAACCACTTACCCCTATTACTCTCATTAAATTACCCCCTATTTTGATATAAAAAAATCATTTCTATTATTGAAATGATTTCATTATATTAATTATAAATTATTTTACTTGCATAATTTGAAAATTTAGATTTAATTGGTGACATCATTTCGATTGCTTCTAAACAAGTTTCACGATATTTATCATAATCTTCGCTTCTTTTTGCTTTATCTAAACGTTTTACAACGTTTGCTTCATCATCGATGTGTTTAAAGTTAGATTCAAGTCTTTCTCTCAAGCAGTAACCAACTTTTGCCATCAATTCTTCTCTTCTAAATGCTATTGCAAATATTTGTTCAACAACACTTTCAGCTTCTAAAATATCTCAAGCATCAATTGCATCTCAATATTCTTCAGTTAATTCTTCTAAATCACTTAAGTATCTTCCAAAGACATTAACTTTTGAGTTATCCATAACATTTTCAATTAAAGAAACAAATCTTTGGTCAACTCCTGTAAAGTCTTCGATAATTTCTTCTATATCTGAACCTACATCTTCTCAATCAATTTTTGCTTTTTTATTTGTAATTCTGTTTAACTCATCTTTTGCTTGATCATATAAATCAATTTGAGTATTTTTAGAAAGTTCAAGCATTCTTACAATTGATTTGTAGAATGCAATACATTTTGCAGAATCACCAACATTTGCACCCATTGACATTGTTCTTGAATCATCAAAGTTTGAAACTTGCGCTCTTGAAGGTTTTTCTTTGATACGTTTTTCTTTGATACGTTTTTCCTTTGTAGGTTTTTCTCTATTTGATTTTTCTTTAATGTATTTTTCTTTTTTAGTTTTTGGTTTTTTAACATGATCGTATTCAGTTGAAAGATTTGTTCCAGTTGAAGCATCAATATCTCTTAGCACAGCTAAGTTGATTCTTCATCAAGCACATTCTCCAGCAATTGTTCCAGCAAAAGCTAATGCTAGGAATGGAATAAAGATAACTGTTGGAACAAAAATTCATAATCATTTCATAGCAACATTTTCTTCAGCTGTCATAACATATCCATCAAAGAATCAAGCAAGTGTTGGTCAATAGAATTGTTTGATATTACCATTAGCCATTAATCTATCTTGAATTTTTTCAAGAGTATCTTGGTCACTTGCTGCAGGAATTCCTTTAAGTGAAAATTCTCAAACAACCCCCATTTGGAATGGACAAGCTGCTAAAAATGATATTGTTGAACAAAAGAATAATAGACCAAATCCAACTCAAGCAATAACCATTGTTAATTGGTAACTTCTAATTGGTCTAACAATTCTTGCAACACCATTTTTTGTTTTGTTTTGGTAACCTACTGCATGAATTATTAGTCTTAAAATTAATAACCCAGCAACACTTCCACCAACAATTAATGGAATAAAGAATAAAATTCAGTTAGATGGTAAAAATACAAATTTACCAGTTTCAGGATTTTTTCAAACGAAGTGTAAGAATGATGAAGATTTTTCTCCTAAAGAAACATAACCTTTATTAGAATAAATGTTTCATAAGTAACTAAACCCAACAAATTGAAGTCCAGGTCTGTTACCTTTTAAAGCTGGAGATATCATCATCATTACACCAAATAAAGCATAAATAACACAAAAAATGATTAACATTATAATCATAAATTTAGATTTTTTGTTTTCTTTTAAAATCTTAATGCGCCCCATGATTTATTTACCCCTATTTAAAAAATAATCATATATATTATATATCAAATAAAATAAAAAATATTATATATTACAAAATTTTTAGAAAAATTACAACCAAAAAACTGAAAATATTTTATTTTTTCAACCTATTTGTTTCTAAAAAATTAATTTTATTGTTATACTAAATTTATTATGAAAAGAACATTTCCGAAAATGATTAACTTATTAAATATTTTAATCATTACCAGCATAAGTTTTACTGGTAATGATTTTTTGCTTTATTTTTGTGCTTTAGCACTAACGACATTTATTTTAATATTAAATCTTAAGATCTTGTTCTTAAATTCTTGAAAAATTGATGAGAAATATTACAAACTAGATAAACAAAAACTAAAAACATTATTAATTTTTACTTTTATATTTTTATTGAATCAAGGTTTTTTAGTTTTATTAACCACAAATATTAACAGTAATGTTTTACTTATCCCAAATTCTTTAGCTTTTTCCTTTATTATTATTTGTTTAATTATAATTGCCATTTTTTATTTAACTATAAATTCAATTTTAAGTTCTATAAAAACCTTTAAAGATATATACTTATCAAACAAATTTAGAAATAATCGCGTAAATATTTATTTGATATTTTTAATTATTGAATTAACTTTAAAAAATTTATTTTTAGCAAATCATAAAAACCATAACTTATCATTTAAATTAAACATCTTAAAATTTAATAAATTCTGTATAGAAAAAAATATGGAGTTGAACAAATTGAATTTCTTCTTATAAATTTTATTTAATAATACAAGGAGAAAAAAACATGAGACAAGATAAAAAAATAACAAATTATTTTATCGGTCTATTAATAATAGTTGTACTGGATGGAGCTTTAACTTTATCAATTGGAACAAGAAGTATAATATATTTAGCAAAAGGTATCTGAATTGCACCCATAATTCAATTTATTCCCTTAATATTTTTTGCAACTCTTTTTGCAATAGAAACTATTTTTATTACAAAATATTTTAAAAATTGTGAAAAATATAAAAAAGCCGGTTTAGAAAACTTTAGATTTAAAGCTTTAAAAGAAATAGAAGACAAAAATATCAAAAAATTTAAAAAAACTATAATCGTTAATTATATAGCTTGTGGATTAACAGTTTGTTTAGGTTTTTTAGGATTAGTACCCTTATTTTTTATGATTTCAGGAACAAAACAATACAACTTTGATAGACTTATAGAACAAAATAAAAACAATAAATAAATACACTTAAGATAAAAATATACAAAAAAGCAAATCTGTAAGGATTTGCTTTTAATATTTTGTAAATAAATCAAGATCTGTTTTTAAGTCCCTATAAGTTAAACAATCATTTATTAACTTAACTTGATTATCTGTTAATTCAAATGGTTTAAAGTAAAATCTTTGTTCATCACTTAAATAAATACCATCTTCTTCTAACTCATGTTCAGGTCTTAAACAACTTGGAATAACTGAAACATTAATTCTGTTATTACTCAAGAATTTAAATAAAGGTCTGTATTCTCCTCTACCTGGTCCTAAATTTACAAGACCAATTGCACAACTTGGATCAACTACAAATACTGATAAAACATTTATTTTAGTTTTTTCATCAATAAAGTTTGCAATTGTTTTATTTGTTAGTAAGAATTTTTCTCTATCAAGTGGAGAAACTGTAAATACTTTTAAGAAAGTATTATTTACAACATTATGGAAAAATACATCCATAAATTTATAATTTTGTTCATCTAATGCTTTTGCAGGAACTATTATTCTTCTTTTGTATTCTTGATGATTAAAGTTAACATCAGAATTTTCAACATACTCATATAAACTTTCAAATACTCTTGGAGAGAAAATATAGTCAAACATTTCAAATAATGTGTAACTTATTATTGATAAAATTCCTTTTCTTACATCTTTTGGTGCATCAGCATTTAAAACATCAAAAATTCTATAACTTTCCCCATATGAATCAAATAAGTATTTATAGTCACCATTTAATAATGAAACCAAAAAATAAAAGTATTTTACAAACAATACTTCTTTTCCAGTCATTTTAACAGTGCGTTCACCTTCTTTATCAACACGTCTATCAACTATTGCTCTTGCAATTTTAGCTATTTGATCATATTGTTTTAAAATTCTTTGCATATCAAAACTTTCATCAGTTGCAAAAAGAACAGAAAGGAATGGATCATTTTCAACTTTAACTTCGACAATTTCGTCAGACACAAAGTCAACATATTTGAAACATTCTTCTCCTTCATCGTTAACACTTATTCATTTATTTAAAAAACTAGTTGGTAATAAAAGGTTTCTTTTTAATTTCTTTTTCTTGTTTAATCCTGCTTTGTCAAACATAAAAATAACCCCCTTCATTTATTGGTCAGTTTCAATTAAATACAATTGTTTAGTAGCTGAAATTGGAGTTGCTGTAACTATCAATTTTTCAGGTTTTTTTATTACAAAATAAATATCATTCTTTCTTGTATGAATGTAAATATGATTTGAAGTTTCAAACATTTGGGTTGATTTTTCAATCATTGTTAAAACTTTTTCTTTTAATAAGTATTCTTCTTCATTACCCAAATTAAGGCGTTGTCTAATTCTTTGTAAAGCATGATCTGAAAACTTAAATTCATGTCTATAATAGTATCCCATTAATACAACGCCCCCCAAAAATCTATAATACTATTATATAAAAAAACAAAACCTTTTTAAAGAGGTTTTGCCTATCTATTCATTATCTTTGTTTCTTTTTTGAGCTCTTTCTGCTAAATCATCATAAAACTTCTTAACTTCTGCTTCAGGTTCATAAATAGATTGGTCCATTTCATAAACTCTTCCTTGAAGCGCTTCATTAATAAGTTGTTGATATTCTTGATTTGCATGCATAACTTTTCTTCTATCAAGTTTTGGATTGATAATTAAAATTGTTACCATAAATGCAAAACATAAACTAATAAATACTAAATTAATTCATAAAATTACAGTTACTGCTTTTACATTAAATGCTTTTGTCAATGCATCAACAATCGCTTTAATAGAATCATCAGCACCAAAAGCACTTAAATCACTTTCCGATAAGAATCCAGTGCCCTCAAATCATATTCGTATATTTTTAACAGCTTCATTGTGATTGCTCATAGTTGCAAATGTATTTCCTAAATACATTTGAAAGAATGAAAGCAATAAAATAAAAGGCATGATTATGTTAAATAATGAAATTCTAAATTGTTCTCTATAATTTCTTGCAGGCATAATCATCATATAAAGTATATAAGATAGTATCAATGCCATAAAAGCTATTATAAAGTAACCTGCAGTATTATTAACTAAATTACCATAATATTGGTTTATTGTTATATTAAAAACATCCTCATTTGGGCGTTTAGCTGCAAAAGTAGCTCATCCATTAAAGTATGATGCTCATTCTCCAGATTTAGTATTAATAGTATATTTTGTAAGCGATATGATCAAACTCAAAATTATTCACATTAAACCAGTTACACCAAAAGTTGTTGCTAAACCTATTTTATATCATTTAATATTTTTTAATTTTGAAGTATATGGATAAAATCTAGCATCTGCCATTGGAGGCGGAGGAACTTGTCTATCTCCAAAACCTTGTCCAAATCCTTGACTTCCACCAAAACCTCCGCCAAAACCAGCTCCAGCATTTTGATTTATACCACCTATATTTGGTTGTTCGCTATTATTATCTACAACTTCAACTTCTAAACCTTCTGGTTTATCCTCTATTATAGCTTCACTATATTTTTCTTTCATTTCCAAAGAAACTGTTTGGTTTAATTTAATTTCTTTTTCACTTATTTCAATACTTGAATCTGTTAAAGTTGATTTTTCAACATCATATAGATTTGATATTTTTGTTAATAAACCTGAATAATCGCCATAACAATCTTCAATTGATTTGTTATCTGGTTTTTCAAATTTAACTTTTTCTTTTGAGATATTTACAATAGCTTTTGCAAATACTGTACTTCATTGAACATCTTTAAAACTTGCTTCATGATCTTTTTCTAAAGATAAAAGATTATTTACAAGTTCAATGTTATCATTTCTAAAATCAAGATCTAATAAGATTTTTGTTCTTAATTTTTCATTCTTAATTACGTTAAATAGTAATGTAACTATACTTTGATAAACATTTTTTGCTTCCACATTACTCAAACCTTTCTAAAACTAACATGAATTATTTTCTAAACATTTTTATTAGCTCAAACTCAGGAATAATCCTTGAGTCAACAACCCCTTCTTTAATGTTTTTTTCTAATTCATATAACGCTTTAATTTTACCATTAATTCCTTTAATATCTAATCTATTTTCTTGTAACAATTTTTGCACCCTATATGGGTTTTGTCCTAAAGTTGAAGCTATTTGTGCATTTGCATAATTCATGCTTTTTAAAACCAATGCATTTCTAAGAACTGTAAATTGGCTTGATAACAAGGCTAAAAAAGAGAATGTATTTGAATTTGTTTCGATATAACTTTCTCAACCTTTTAAAAACTTGTTTAAATCATTAGTTATAAAAGAGGTTGCTATTTCAAAAACATCAAAAGTACTATATTTAGCAACATTTTCTTTAATTAATTCTTCAGTTATATGCTTATTTAAAGATATTAATTTAGACATTTCATTGTCTAAAACCCCCAAATCACTTCCAATACTGTTCAAAAACAATTCAATAGCTTGATTATCATATGAAATATTGTTTTTTTCTAATTTCTTACAAATCAATTGTTTTCTTTGATCATAATTTGGACTATCTAACTTCATAACCTTGGTATTTGACTCTACCAGTTTTGCTATTTTAAGTTTTTTTGAAAACTTTTCAGAGTTTAAGGTCATAAAAACTTCAATATCTTCATTGTTATTTGCCAAGATTTTCTCAATAAAACTATTGTCAAAATCCTTGTGTAACTTAACTTTAGATTCATTTACAAATCAACAATCACTTATTATGATGATTTTTTTTGAATTAAATAGAGAATATGTATTTATTTCTTCATAAATCTCTTTAATTGAGTCTTCAATTAAAGAGTAAGAATATACTTCATATTCATTTTCTTTATTTAACATACCAATTAGTTTATCAAGTTGTTTTTTTATTAAAAATTTATCTTCTGAATGTATAAAAAACATATTTTCTCACCTTTATAAATACATTATCACTTAAATTTGTTAAAAATTTGTAGTTTTTTTAAGATTTTTCTTATAAAATAATTAAGGTTTTGATTCATTTTTTCCACTAAAAAATGTGAAAAAAATGAAAAAAATATAAAAAAACTAGAAATTTACTATATACTCTATTTGTATATATAAAGAAGTTAAAAGGAGTAAAAAACATGGCAAATATTAAATCACAAGAAAAACGTATTTTAACTAATGAAAAATCACGTCTTGCTAACAAAGCTTTTAGAAGTCAAGTTAAAACTGCTATCAAAAAAGCTACTGCTGCAAAATCAGAAGATGCTAAAGATAAAAGCGAATTAATCAATGCTGCTGTTAGTTTAATTGATAAATCAGTTACTAAAGGTGTTTGAAAAGCAAACAAAGCTGCTAGAGAAAAATCAAGATTAATGAAATAATAATAGCAAATGAGTTCCTAAAAGAACTCTTTTTTTATTTTTACAGTACTTGAAGTTTTTATATTATATCTATAACTATTTTGTGAACTTGTTGAATACAATTGACAATCATTTTCTAATAAAGTTTCTATAGTTTCAGAATTTGGAAATTGAAGTTTACCTCTTTTTTCCCCTGATACAAAACAAGTTTTAGGTTTGATCATTTTAATAAATTCTTTCGTTGAAGAAGTTTTGCTTCCATGATGGCCAACTTGAAGTAAATCTACTTGCCCTTTTGTTAATTTTAAAAACTCTTTATCATTTAATAATCTAGCTTCTCGTTTACTTGTAGCATCTCCCATAAATAAAATCGTCTTATTAAAAATTTTTAAAACTATAACTTGGGAGTTATCATTTTCATCACTATTAAAAGTTTCTGTAAAAATATTTATTTTTATATCTTTAAATTCATAATTTATAATTCCGTCATAATTATAAATTATGTTTTTTATTTTAAAAGTTTCTTTCAACTCATCAACTTGATTGTAATGATCTTGATGATTGTGACTAATAAAAATAGTTTGTATTTTTTCAACACCAATATATTTTAAATAATTTACAGCAGTACTTTGGTTGGCTCCCAAACCAACTCCTGCATCAAACATAAATATTTTTCCCTTGTACTTCATCACAAATGAATTTCCATTTCCTACATTTAACATTTCAATTACAGGTTGATGTAATTTTATTTGATTAGAAACCACTCCTCCTGTAATTGAAAATACCAAAAGAAAAATTGTAAATATTTTTTTTCAATATTTAACAAAGAAAAAATTTAATAGTACAAAAAATAAAATGTAGTAAACAATCAAATAAATATAACCTACACTACCAACATTGGTTATGAAATTATACTCACCAAAAATTTTTGTAATCTCAAATAAACTTTTATACAAGAAATTATATATGGGATCAAATAAAGGAATCCAAAAAAATACACAAAGAAAAAAACTTAAAGATAAAACTGGAACTAAAAATATTTCTTGTACTTGAGAAATTCAATATATCTTGTAATCAAAATAGATCTGTAAAGGTATAAACAATAAATTTATTAGCAACAAGTTATAAAGAATTGCATTTACTGTTTTTTTATCAATAATTCTTTTTAAAAATATAATAGCTATTAAAGAATAAATGAAACCAACATTAAAAATGTAATAAGGATTTATAAAACAAATAATAATTCATGTAATAGATAATTTAGAATATCGTGAAACATTAAATTTATAGTTCCTTTCAAATCATTTAAAAGCCATTAATATAAATACCTTTAACATAACTGGGGGAAATCTTAGTAAATAAACATAGAACCCAAACATTAAAATAATCACAATTTTATACTTTGTATATTTTTTATTGTTTTTAGCTATATATTTTTGAACAAAATAGCCCAAAGGATATAAATAAAGACCTGAAATATTTAAAAGATAGGTTAAATTGATTGAAAGTAAATTTTTATATAACTGATCTTGAGTTTTATTTTGAAAAATCATTAATTTAACCAAATCGTTACTTTTATTTGCAATTTTAAAAAAACAATACCTTAAGTCAAAAGGTATTGTTTTTGAAATTACAAAGTCTTTAATTTCAAAAACTACATTTTTATCTAACAGAAGCTGATTAAAGTTAAAATCTCAAAAGTTCCCATTAACACTAATCTTTTCAGCTTCCCCTACCAACAAAACCACTTCCCCTACCGCTAATTTCACTTCCCCTACTCAAATAAAATACTTAACAGGACCTTTTTGTAAAATTGCATAACTGTCTTTGACTTCGTATACATAAAAATATTTGTAATTATTTAAAATGTCTGGAGCGAATTTAAAGAATATACAAAAATATAGCAAAAAAATCACATAAATTAGCGAGAGATATTTTATCTTATTTGAGTACATTAAAAATATCATCAAAAATAGAACATATACAGAGCAACTTACCCCTACACTTTTGATGTTTCTGGTACAAATTGTAATAACTATAGAAACTGCTAAAAAGACAAATCAATTAATTCGCTCGTATAAGTCTTGGTATAGCTTCATTAAAGAATTTCAAGTTATATGTGCCTTTATAATGACTTTTAAGCTCCTTAATACATTCAGAATATGTTTTTGATAAATCTGTAAAGATATCAACAGACCAATTACTTGCAGTTTCAGTTACACCTCTTGATAGAAAGAATTCTTTAGTTAAAGTAGATCTTGCAAACTTTATTGTTTCAATTTCTTCTTTAGGCATTAAAAATATTGTTCTTGTAGTTTCAAAGTTTGCATGTTCACTTATAGTAAAAAAATTATATATGAATTGTAACTTTTGATTTTTTATCAAATCTTGTTCATCAGTTAACTCATCAAAATATTCAAAATCATTTGGTATTAATTTTTTATTTTTTAATTCAATGTCATATTCAATTTTAAATAAGACTAAACTTTGTGATACTTTAACTTCACCACTGTGCTTATGGTTTTTTAAAACTAAAACTATTCCACCAACTATTAAAGTTATTACTAATAATAAAATGTAAAATATTTTTTTCATAATATTCCTCCTCACTATAACTATCGTCATGTAATTCAAAAAAATGTACAAAAAAAAAAAAATAATTTCAATTAAGAAATTATTTATAATTAAATTTTGTAAATACAAATACATTCAATGATGTAAATGAAATTATTATCAAAAGGAAAATACAAATAATATAAATATTTATATTTGTGTTTTTTGTTTTTATTTCATTTTTAAAAACTGAAGTTTTTGTAGAAATTTGTCTTAAGAAATTTAGATCTTGTTCTTTAAAATTAAAAGTTTGTGTAGGTGTTATCAATCATGAAAGTTGTCCAACCGATAACATAGCGCTAGCTTCAATATTATCATAATGCTTTGAATTTAAATATGCATTAAAGTTAAAGAAATTTAAAAATTGGTTTATCTTAATTTTTTTTAATATTTCATTATATTTCTTTAATGAAAAAGATTCAGATTCTTCTTTGTTGATTCTAAAAGAAATATTAAGTGCATCAATTGAAAATGAATTCATGAACCCAACATTAATCACTTGTGATATTGCTAAAAATTCAGGATGTGTTAAATAAAACTCATTTACTTTATCATTATCTACAATAAAGTAATCATTCTTAACATCTTCTTTTGGATTCAAAGAATTTTCATAATCGAATTTATAAACTTCCAAATATGTTTCAATAATTTGATAATTATTTAAAACAATATCAAAATTATTTTTAATATAATTTAAAACATTTGGGTATTGTTTACCAAACTCACTTTTTTTAAGTTTTAAAATTACATCATTTAAATCTATTCTTTTCGAATCTGTATAAGTTGCTTGTGAAAAGAAAGGTAACTCATTTCATAAAAGTGTAGATTTATAATCAACGCTTTCTAAATCATTGGCCAGTGTTTTAAACAAATTTAAAAACTGTTCACTAAAACTTAGTAATTCAATTTCTCTATTATCAACCAATTTTCTATTTAAAGTTTGCCCTTGATATAAAGCTAACTTTAAATTAAATTGTACATCCTCTTTAGAATTGCCGATTCCATAAAAACTTGAAATTCTGTTGTCTTCAAAAAAATCAAAAAAATATTTTTCATCACTAAATTGATCATAAAATAAATTAAATTTGTTTTCATATAAATTTAATTTATCACTATTAGAACTTTCAAAAAAACTTTGTCCTAACTTAGTTTGTAAATTAATTCTATTGATTGAATTTAAATTTTCTCAATCATTGTCACTATATGAAATCACAGAAACATAACTTCCCCCAGACATTACTATCAAATAGAGAGAAGCTAAAAGAGTTCCAACATTAACTTTCACAGCAAAGATAATTAAAAAAGAAACGCTATAAAAAGCAAAACCATACAATAATAAGTTAAGTTTAGGCAATACTATCAAATTAACAGACAATCTATTATTTTGCATTGTTTTAATTGTTATACATTCAAGTAAGATATATGTCAAAACTATAGTATACATGTAAAGTAAAACTACACAGTATCTTATAAAAAAAGACTTCATTACTTTAACACCGTATTGTTTTTCAATAACTTGATAGTTTATAGATTCTTTTGAAAAGAACATTTTAGTTAATAACACTATTACAAAACATCCAAAAGTAATATAAGTAATTGTATTTTCAAAAGCAATTCAATTATACAGTTTAGTTTCTAATACACTTGCTCCACCTTTCATGGAATATAAAACAATAAATGTTATGCAAACTATTAAAACTATTGAAACAAAAACTAAATTAACAATACTTTTGATAATAAATTTAAAATTAACTCAAGCTAGTTGAAAAATATTATTTAATTCATTTTTAATCATATATATCAGATATTCCTTTCAAATCACTTTTGTCTTTTTCTTTAAAAGTATTATAGATATCAATTATTTTAGTTTTCTTATTATCAATTTTGTCGTTATACATAATTTTTCCATTTTTGATTATTATTAGCTTGTTTGCAATTTCTTGTAATTCTTCAATAATATGACTTGTTATAAGTATTCCAACACCAGACGTATTTAATTCTTTAATGATTTTGATAAATTCAATTTTACTTTCAACATCAAGGTTTGCTGTTGGTTCATCAAGAATAATAAATTCAGGTTTTGTCATTAAGACTCCAGCCATTATAGCTCTCTTTTTTAATCCTGCAGATAGATTTTTAATCTTAGTATTTTTAAATTTTTCAAAATTTAAAACTTCTAGAATTTTAAGCATCCTATCATTGCATTCTTTTTTATTTAAACGAGCAATTATTGCTATATATTTCATATATTGCTTAACAGATATCTCTAGCGGAATATTATTTGAATCTGGAAAGAATGCAATTTTTAAAAGATTAGAATTAACATAAAGTGATTGTTCATTAAAAAACACTTCCCCTTGATTCTTTTTTGTAAGATCAAATATTAATTTTATTGTTGTTGTTTTACCAGAACCATTATCTCCAACAAAAGCTATTATGTCTTCTTTTTCAAATTCAAAACTTACATTTTGTAATGAAAAGTTTTTATAAGTTTTTGATAAATTTTGTACTTTAATCATGATTTTTATCTCCTTTAATAAATTGATTTATTTTCAAGTTTAATAATCTCTAATTATAGTTTTTTATAAATTGTAATTGGTAAAATTTAACAACGTGATTTAACCTCTAAAATACAACTAAAAATTTAAATATAGTGTATTTATGACAGTATGCTTAAATTAATTTCTCCACGTCTAAATAAATAATAACATTTTTTTTGAAAATATTATTATTTTTGGATTTTTTTCTTATATAAATATCAATACAAGAACACTCATAAATACTTTAAAGTTTGGCATAGATTAAGAAATTATTAATTAAATGTAACTTATATTCTTCAATGGAAATCGATTGACCATCCACTTTTAACTGAATTTTTTTGTTTATAATGAAAATTTTAGATTGAATGCCAAAAACATGTAAATAGAAAATAAACAGATTGATCATTTTCTTTGTAGAATTTTTAGTACCTTTAATTCTTAATATTTCTTTATAAAAATTGTTTTCTAAATTAACAATTTCATTCTTTTTTAAATTAAATGCATCATCACTATAAATATAATTAATTTTAATAAATTTATTATTTCTACTTTTACATAAATCATTGAACTTGTTTTCAGCTTCTTTTAATTTATATAAACCAATTTTTTTCATCTCATTAGTTTTCCTATAATAAATAACAATATAAATAACCAAAGAAACTAAAAATCCTGAAAGTAAACCATAATTGTAATCTTTATTAATTTGTTTTTGCAGGACCAAAACCAATATAACTATGTTTGCAATTAAATAAATTAATAAACTTAATATAAAATAAAAATAATTTTTTAGTCAATTCTCTTTTATGAAAAAAGGTATTTCATTAAATTTTGAATATTTATTAAATGTAATTATGACATCGAAATTGAACGCAAAATTATTTTTAAATGTTTTACGTTCCTCTTTAAATAACATACCAAAGTTTACATGTTTTGAAACTGTTATATTACAAATAAGCAACATAGAACAAAAAAAGATTTGCGATATTAAAGCGATTAAAATAGAAACTATCATCACATAATTTTCCTTTCTTTTTTTTAAATAAAGTGTTAATTAATGTTTTTAGATTTATAGTTTCGTATTTTTTATATAAATTTATCTTATCACTATAATTGTCAATTAAATATTTATGCAAAAAAAAAAAAAAAATAATTTCAATTAAGAAATTATTTTTCCTCTACTAAATAAGTATGTCTGCACATTTTTTTGTTTCTACCTTTTACAAATTCATTATGATACTTTTCATCTTTTTTAAATCCACACTTATCTGCAATTCTTTCAGATTGAGGATTTAAAACGTCATGTACAATAATAAATTCTTTAACATCAAAACTATTTTTAAAGTGTTCCATAACTCCAATTACAGCTTCACTCATAATTCCTTTGTTTCAATATTTTTTATTTAATGCATAACCAAGTTCTCTTGATTCTGTAAAACCTCTACAGTCAATTGTACCTATCATTTTATTTTCTTCTTTTAAAACTATTCCAAATCTTTCTTCAGGAGAAGCTTGAAAATAATTTTTTATCCCATCAATTGTTCTTTCAATATTTTCGTGAGGTTCCATATCAAGGTGATAAGTATTTTCAGGATCTTTGCAATATTCATACAAATCTTGTGCATCTGTTAATTCAACAGGTCTAATTATTAATCTTTTTGTTTCTATTATCATTATTTTTTCATCTTTTCTATTTTTTCTACAACAAGATCATATTGTATTTTATAATCACTTGCTTTTTGTTTTTCTTGTTCAACTTTTGCTGCATCTGCTTTTGCTAAGAAGTTTTGATTAGATAACATTTTTTCACTTCTTAAAATTTCTGCTTCTAAAGTTTTCTTTTCATTTTCTAAATCTAAAAGTTGTTTTTCAAAATCGATAAATTCAGAATTTAAAATTTCTAAGAAGTAGTCTGCTACTTTAATACTTGTAACATCTCCTTCAACTAAAATATTTGTAAGTGTTGAATTTGTTAATGCTTTAACAAATTTATTTATAACACTTAAATTAATTTCAAATTCATTTTGGTGAATTGAGTTTTGTGTATTTATAAAGAATGAAAGTGGTTGAGAATTTTTAATTTCTTGACTTGCTCTAAATTCTCTAATTTTTGAAATAGTTTCTAATACAGAAGTTTCAAATCCTTGAACATCAAAATTAAATTCTCTAATTTCAAAACTTTCTAATAAGATAGATTCTTTTAATTCAAGTTGTTGATAAATTTCTTCTGTAACAAAAGGCATCATTGGATGTAACATAATTAAAATTTCTTTTAATACAAATCCTAAAACTGCTTTTGTAACATTTTTACTTTCAATGTTATCTCCATTTAATTCAGCTTTACTTAATTCTAGATATCAAGAACAGTAGTCATCTCAAATAAAGTTATAAAGAACTTTACCTGCAACTGTAAATTCATATTTATCAATTGCTTGTACATATTCTTTTTGAGTTTCTTTTAATTTATTTAAAATTCACTTGTCACTTGTATTAGAATTTTTATCAACTGAGCTAATTAATTTTTCTACAACAGAGTAATCTGAAATTTCATCCAAGTTCATCATTACAAATCTTGAAGCATTTCAAATTTTATTTATAAAGTTTCAACTTGAACGAAGTTTCTCTTCACTATATCTTAAGTCTTGTCCTGGTGAAGAATTTGTCAATAAGAAGTAACGTAATGAGTCAGCTCCAAATTCTTCAACCACATCCATAGGATCAACTCCATTACCAAGTGATTTAGACATTTTTCTTCCTTCAGCATCACGAATTAATCCATGAATTAAAACATCATCAAATGGTTTTTTACCTGTAAAGTCTAATGTTTGAAAAATCATTCTTGCAACTCAAAAGAAAATTATGTCATAACCTGTTACTAAAGTTGAAGTTGGAAAGTAACGATTAAATAATTGTGAATTGTTATTTGCACTTCAATCTAATGTTGCAAAAGGTCATAGACCTGAAGAAAATCATGTATCTAAAACATCTGGATCTTGAGTTCAGTTTTCAATATCTTCTGGTGGAGTTGTATTTACATACAACTCACCAGTTTGATTATGATATCAAGCTGGAATTTGATGTCCTCATCATAATTGACGACTAATTGTTCAGTCATTTATATTTTCCATTCACTTTAATAAAACATCATTAAATCTCTTTGGATAAAAATCAACTTTATCATCACTATTTTGTAATGAAATAACTTCATTTGCTAAACCTTTCATTTCAACAAATCATTGTTCTGAAAGATAAGGTTCAACAATAGCATTACTTCTTTCTGAGTAACCTACTTGATGTTCTATTTCTTCTTTTTTAATAAATAAATCTTGTTTTGTAAGTTTTTCAATTAATTTTTGTCTTGCATCAAATCTATCTAAACCTTCAAATTCTCCTGCCAATTCATTTAAAGTTCCATCAGGATTCATACAAATCACTTTTTCTAAGTTATGTTTTTCTCCTAAAATAAAGTCGTTTGGATCATGTGCTGGAGTACATTTCATAGCACCAGTTCCAAAGTCAATTTCAACATATTCATCTGCAATAACAGGAATTGCTTGTCCATTTACTGGATTTATTACATTTTTACCAATAAAGTCTGTATAACGCTTGTCATTAGGGTTTACAACCACACAAACATCTCCAAACATAGTTTCGGGTCTAGTTGTAGCAACTTGTAAGAATTTTTGGCTATCTTGCTCTAAAACGTACTTAAAGTGGTACATACCCCCTTTGGTTTCTTTATAAATTACTTCAATATTTGAAATTGCAGTCTTTTGAATTGGGTCTCAGTTAACTATTCTTTTTGATTTGTAAATTAAACCTTTATTGTACATTTGTACAAAAACATAGTTAACTAACTCATTTAATTGTGGAGAATATGTAAATTTTTCACGACTATAATCAAGTCCTAAACCAAGTTTTTTTCATTGACTTCTAATAGTTTGAGCATATTCTTCTTTTCATTCTCAAACTTTATCAATAAACTTTTCTCTTCCTAAATCAAATCTACTAATTCCTTGTTCTTTAAGTCTTTGTTCAACTTTTACTTGTGTTGCAATTCCTGCATGATCCATTCCTGGTAAATAAAGAGTGTCAAAACCACTTAGTTTTTTGTAACGAATTAAAGTATCTTGAATAGAAGAGTCTCAAGCATGTCCTAAGTGCAATTTACCAGTAACATTTGGTGGTGGTATTAAAATTGTATAAGGTGGTTTTTTTGAGTCAATATCAGCTTTAAAATACTGTTTATCCATTCAAAAATCATATTTATTACTTTCAACATCAATATGAGAATATTTTTTTTCTAGTTCTTTTTTCATAACTTTTCCTTTCAAATAAAAAATCCTGTTTGGTTTTTTTAACAAAAAACAAAACAGGAACGAATATTATATCCGCGGTACCATCCCAATTAGCTAATAATTAGCTCACTTAATTTATTAAGATTTTAAAATTATTGTACAACCTTCAAATATAAGGCATATTAGTTCACACCAACCACTAACTCTCTGAATTGTCTTGAATATTTTACTCCTTACAATATAACAAAGTAATTATACAATAAAAACTAAAAAAAATGGTATAAACCATTTCAAAAAATAACCACATAAAACAGTTGATTGTGGTATTTTTTGAATAAAACCCGACAATATTATCAACTGAATATTAATTATAAATATAAATTTTAAAATAAAGTATCTAATTTAGATATTACACTTGTAAGTAATTCAAATTAGAAATTGGAGGTGTGGTTCCTTTTTTTAGAGATATTAAAAAGTCTCTTTCTTTTTGAAGAATATTATTTTCTTCATTTAATCTTGCAAATCTAATAAAATGAATTTTTTTAGATTGATCTTGTTTTGCTATAAATTCACTTGTTTCTGCTTGAGTTATAATAACTTCACCCAATTGTCCTTTAATTCTTGTGTTTCTTTGTACATTTTCAATAATTTTATTTTCAGTTTTTAGGTTAGCTATTCTAAAAATAGCTAACATTGAGCAAACTAAAGGTACAAAGAAAAATACTGCAGTAACTGAGAAAGACATTGAAAGATATAATTGTCTAGTATACAGTAGTTCAAATTTCATTAAAAACCCAAGAGCTCCTCATTCAAATCTAATAGGCTCTCCTTGTTTTATAAAAATTATTCCATTATTGATATATCTTTTTGCATGTTCACTAGATGCCATTGAATAATAACTGATAACCATAAAACAAGTTAGACAAATAAGCATTTTAAATCAAATAATTGAGTTTTCTTTTGTTAAAACACATTTATAAGAAACTTTTTGATTATTTTTAAAATCAAAACGTTCCATAAATTCAAATAATTCAGTTAAATATAACATTACAAACAATATTACAATAGCCATACCAAGAATCATTTTTGTAAGAGTAATTGAGTGCATTAACTCACGATTATGTAAACTTCTAATTTTGAAATCAAATAAAGGTAAAATTACAAAAATTGCAACCAATATTATAAAAGTTGCATTTTTGTAGACTTCTTCTTTGACTTTTTTAATTCCAGTTTTAAATGTTTTCATGTCAATTTACCCACTTCACAAATAAGTTTATACTTTTTTGGGAAAAAAGCAAGAAAAAATCCCACTATATAACACTTATTAGTTATATAGTGGGAACATCCTATAAATTGAAGAAATCTAAAAATACATGATCATAAATTCTTTCATAATTTAACATCATATTTCCTTGAATTCTAGTTTTTTTGTTATTTGCTTTTGCTTGTAAAAGCTCATAATAATGAGCTCAAATTTCTTTGTATCTCTGTAAAATATCTTTATTCACTTGAGCAACATCTTTTGATTCTTTTCCTGTTAAGTCATCTTTGCTTAACAAAATAAAAATTCCGTTTTTAGATGTTAAATCTATGTTTTCACAAGTTAAATTTAATTGTCTATCTGCAAATGATACGTTATCAAATAGACTTTCATTTGAATAGTATTGGTCTTTTACCAAATTTATGTAATTTGAACTAACACTTACATTGTTTTGATTAATTGAGTTAAAAGCATTAATAAATGATGGAATTAAAAGCATATTCATCCCAACAGTAACTGTTGCTTTTAGTAAATTTGATTGGTCCATTAAAAAATTAGTTTCGTATTGTACAAGCACTGTTGTTGCAAGGTTAGAAGCTACAGTTCACACAATATAGCGAATTGGTGTGTAATCTATAAACCTTTGAAACTTAATTTTATTGTTATCAACTTTTAAAGAATGATTAAAGACCTTAACATATTTATAATATGTATTTATTTTAAATCAGTTTGTTATAACAAACTTAAATACTAAATAACCAGTACCAGCTAAAATTGTATAGGTCATTCACTTTTGATCTTTTTTTAACTCTACAAAAAATAACACTAAAGTAGTAAGTAATAATAATTGGTCTAAAACAAAGTATGCAAATTTTGCTGGGTTAAAGACTAATAACTTACTGATAAATTTTTTCTGACTCTTTAAAGTCTTGGTATCCATATTTCTACTCCTAATCTATAATATTTAACAAAATTATTGTAATACAAAAAAATATCTTTTCAGATATTTTTTTACACAACATTATGATTTCCATTTTTAGGTGTGTTAATTTTTTCATTTACATTTATTAGTCTGTCTATTTTGTTTGAAACTACAAAATAGAACATTCCAACATCTAAAGCTCTTTTAGCTTTAAATTTCTCTACATCATCAATTTTTTTATTAGCTCTTAAGAATATAGCTCCACATATTATTGATAATAAAAACATTAAGTCGAAAGCAGCAGCTAGAAAAACAAGACCAATTCATAATCCTCTTCAATTAGATTCAACAACTAACGCCAAAATAACTGTGATTACAAATAAAAATAAAAATAAAATTATTGATGTAACCAGTATTTTGAAAACAGACTGTTTAATAGATTTTACTTTATCTTGCATATCATTGTCTCCTATTTAAATTATTATAGCACATACTTTTTTGTAATAAAATCCTTTTTTATTGAACAATGTATACAAAAAAGGTAAAAAAAAGAGAAATAAATCTCTTAATTTCGCCTTGTCTTGAACGTATTCTTCGACTGACTACGACAGAAGCCGCTTTATACCTCCCCAAATGCTTGGTTAAATTAATAATACCATATAATTTTATTTTTTTATTGCTTATACAAAAAAAATAAAAAAAGAGAAATAAATCTCTTAATTTCGCCAGTTTTTGGACCGTATCCTCAACCAACTACGACAGAAGCCGCTTCAGACTTAGTTAATTTCTTAACTAGTTATATAGTATCATATTTTTTAAATATCTTGAGTTAATTCAATTTCTTCTTCTTGTGATTGAATTTAAAAATTTAAGAAAAACTCAAAAATGAGATAATTTTCTTTTTCTAGTTAGATTTTAGCCTATTTTCATTCCAATAAATCCAAAATACTTGAATCATAATTGTTTGTTTGAATAAAATATTATTACCTAAACTTTACATATTTGTTTTTATAAAAAACGTAATATACACACTAAATCCTACATTATTTTAAAATTTCATTTACTTTTTTAGCCAAAGCTACTGTTGAAAATGGATTTTGACCTGTTATAAAGTTTTCATCCACCACTACATTAGATTTAAAGAATCTTTTCTTTTTAAATTTAGCTCCATTTTCTTTAGCAATTTTTTGATTAAAGAATGGCACTTTTTTCTTTTTACCACTTAATATTTCTTCACTAGTTGTAAAACCTGTAATTTTTTTTCCTGTAATTATATACTTATCTTTATATTTAATATTTAAAAGACCTGCAATTCCATGACAAACACTTAAAACATATTTATTATTTTCTATCATATTAATAACAAGTTTTGCAATATCTTTGTTTTCAAAAAAATCTCACATAACACCGTGTCCACCAGTGAAATAAATTGCTTCATAGTCTTTAAAATCAACTTCGCTAATTTTTTTAGAATTTTCTAAGCCATTAATAAAGTCTATATCATTTTTTAAAATTTCAAGTGATTTTTTATTAGCCATTTTCACACTTCTTGGATCCAAATATACTTTTCCACCATTTGGTGAGGCATAATCAATAGTAAATCTATCTTTATCTAAATATTGGATAAATTCAGTTGCTTCTCCCAATCAAAGTCCTGTAGCTTCTTTAAAATTTCCATAAGTATTTACATTTGTCATTATCATTAGTATTTTCATAAATAACCTTCTCTCTACTTTATTTTTAAAACTATTTTCCCTTTTGCCCTACCTGATTCTAGGTATTCAAAAGCTTTATTTGCATCCTTAAAGTCAAAAATCTTGTCAATAACTGGTTTTATTTTTCCTTCTTCAACAAACTTTGTTATTATATCAAGTTGTTCTTTACTTGGACCCATAATTAATTGTGTATAAGTTACGTTTGTTTTTTTCTCTAATTTATCAAATTTTTTACCAACTTTTGAAAAAATTCAACATTTAAATTTACTAAAACCGTATAAATCTTTATATTGTTTTGCAAATTTTTTGTTTGGCAATGCAGTTATTGAGACAATATTTTTGTTTGGTTTTACGATATTAAAAGATTTTAATACATGTTGGGTTCCCATCATATCAAAAACTCCATCATAATCTTTTAAAACTTCTCAAAAATTTTGTTCTTTATAATTGATGATTTTGTCAGCGCCCAAACTTTTTACAAGTTCATATCCTTTATCACTAGCAGTTGTTGCTACATAAAATCCAAGCACTTTTGCCAGTTGAATCGCAAAAGTACCTACCCCTCCAGTTCCTGGATTAATTAAAACTTTGTCACCCTTATTTAATTTAAAACATCAACCATTGCTTGATAACTTGTTAAACCTATAAGCGCAAACTTGCAGCTTGTTCAAATGTTAAGTTTTTTGGCTTTAAAGCAAGTTCGTTTTCATCAATGGCTAGATATTCAGCAAAAGTACCTATTTTAGATTTTGAAGGTCTTCCATAAACTTCATCACCAACTTTAAAGTTAACTACTTTTTTTCCTACCTCTTTAACAACTCCTGAAAAATCATTTCCAAGAATTAAAGGCATTTTATACTTAAAAACTATTTTAAGAGATCCTGTTTTAATTTTGCTATCAATTGGATTTAAACTTGCTGCCATAATTTCTACCAAAACTTCATTATCTCCAATACTTGGTGTTTGAATTTCAGAAATACTTACTGGTTTTTTTGTATATTTTTTTATTACTATAGCCTTCAAAATTTTTCTCCTTTTTATAATTTAAAAAGCATACATTATATATGCTTTTTAAATTATAAATTAGTTTTTGTTTTGAGGCAAAAAAAAAAAAAAAAACGTGTTTTAACACGTTTTAATCTTCTTCAATATTTCTTGGTTTTCTATTTGCTTTTTTAATTTTTTCATCATGTTTGATAAGTTGTTCTAAAATAATTTTATTTCTTCTTCTTGGTTCTGGAAAATAATGATATCCAACAAAAACAATTCCATCTAATAATAATATTGCAACAGTTGGAGTTAATGCAATTGCAAATACAACTGGCACTAGGTATCAGTGTTCTGCATATTGTTCAACAGAAATTAAATTTAATATTTTATCATTTAACCCAGGAATAAATAACACTATCATATTTAAGAAGAAAGCTCCCATTGAAGAAATTCATAAAGGTTTATTTACAACAAGGTGTAATTTTTTAGAAGTTTTTCAATGTGAAAGTTTAATTAAGTTTGAATAGAAACATGGAGCACAAGTTATTGCCATAAACATAGTTGTTCTACCATAATCACCAATTTCAATTTTTTGTTCCATTGTTATATTTGGATCATGCCTTTTTAATAATTTTCATCAACCAAGTTCTGCTTTTTCTTGACCAACAACTTTTTCTAAGAATTGTTTATCAACAAAACTCATTCCAAAGTAGTAAGCTCCAATGGTAGCACCAGTTGTAAAGATTATAATTTTTATCATTGAGAATCAAATTCCTCTAAATAATGAATTTTTACCTTTAATAGGTTTTACCTTCATTAAAGTTTCGTCATTTGCTCCCATTCCCATTGAAAGAGCAATAATTGATTCAACAATTAAGTTCATTCATAAGATGTTTGTAGCTTCAACTGGTGAAACTGTGTTAATTGTAGAAAGAATAAAGATTGAAATTACGTTTGCCATATTTACTCCAAGAATAAATACTATAGCTCTTTTAATTTTTTGGTAAACGTTTCTTCCTTCATTTACACCTTTAATGATTGTTTCAAAGTTATCATCTGTAAGAATTACATCAGCTGCTTGTTTTGCAACATCAGTTCCAGTAATTCCCATAGCAACCCCAATATCTGCTTTTGCAAGTGAAGGGGCATCATTTACTCCATCCCCTGTCATACTTACAATGTTTCCAGATTTTTGAAGAGCTTCTACAATTCTAACTTTATGTTCTGGGTTAACACGAGCAAATACTTTTATTTGCTCGATAATTGCAAATAGTTCGTCATCATTCATAGCATCAAGCTTTTCTGAACTCATAACTTCACTTGCATCATGTGCTAAATCAAGATCTTTTGCAATTGCAAGAGCAGTTACAGCGTGATCTCCAGTAATCATAACAACTTTTACACCGGCATCATGTGCACTTTTTACAGCACTCACTGCACTATCTCTAACTGGGTCAATCATAGCAACACCACCAAGGAATGTTAAGTCGTGTTCTAAGTCATCTTTATCTTTTTCTTTATCATAATTTGTATTATAAGCAAAAGCCAATACTCTAAGAGCATTTTCTGATAAACTTTCAGAAATTGCTAATAATTGTTTTTTGTCTTCATCTGTAATTGGTCTTTCAACGTTGTCAATCATGATTTTTGAACAACATTCAAGTAAGTTATCGATTGCACCTTTTGTAAAAGTAGTGTTGACTCCGTTAATTTCATGAACTGTTGTCATCATTTTTCTTTCACTATCAAAAGGAATTTCATCAATTCTTTCTCACTTGTCACGAGCATCTTGCTCGTCATAACCAATAATTTCTGCATAATCCACAAGAGCAAGTTCTGTAGGATCTCCAATTCTTTCAGACCCTTCTGTAACTGAGTCGTTACATAGAACAAGAGATTTTAAGAATAAGTCCATATGTTTGTCATTTTTCTCTTTTGCATATGCTTTTGATTCTAAAATGCTATTGTCCATAATCATTTTTTTAACTGTCATTTTATTTTGAGTTAAAGTTCCAGTTTTATCAGTACAAATAACATTTACACTACCAAGAGTTTCAACTGCTTGAAGTTTTTTGACAATAACATTTTCTTTAGCCATTCTTTTTGTACTAAAGCTTAATGTAATTGAAATAATTGCAGCTAAACATTCAGGAATTACCCCAATCGCTAAAGTAATTGCAACCATTAAGTAGTTTGCTCAAGCACCTTTATTCCCCGAGAAGAATAAAGTAACAAAGATTAAAATACCAATTGCAAAACTTAGCAATGCAATTTGCATTGTAAATTTAGCCATTTTTTTCTCTAAAGGAGTACTTTCCTCGTCGTTTTCATTAATTGAAGTTGCAATTTTCCCAATTTCTGTGTCAACACCTGTTTTAATAACAACACCAATTGCACGTCCACCAGTTGTGAAAGTAGACATAAATGCAACGTTTTTCATTTCCGCTAAAATAGTTGTTTGTTTAGTTAATGGTTCATCAGTTTTTTCAACTGGAACAGATTCTCCAGTTAAAATTGATTCATCAATCATTAAATCGCTTGCTTCAATGATTCTAAGTTCTGCTGGAACATATTTTCCAGCTTCTAAAACAACTACATCTCCAACTACAAGTTCTGATGCATCTATTTCTTGTTGCATATCATTTCTAATAACAACAGCTTTTGGTTTTGACAAACTTTTTAAAGCATCCATTGATTTACGTGCTTTCATAGTTTGTACGGTTTCAAGAATTGAGTCAATTAACACAATAGTCATAATAACTATAAAGTCAATAAATTCTTCTAGGTGAACCTGTCAATTGTTTGTGATCATTGGTGCAATTACACTAATTACAGCAGCTACCATCAAAATAATTTGAATTGGTTCTATTAAAGTTTTTAAAAATATAATATATCAAGGTGTTACTTTACCTTGAGGTAATTCATTTTTCCCATATTTTTGTCTGTGTTCTTCAACCTGTTCGGTCGTCAAACCTTCTTCAAGGTTTGTTTCCAGACTAGATTCAAGTTCTTTTTCGTTTTTCGACAAATATTCGTCCATGTTCTTAGTCATTTCCTTTTCCTATTTTTATAGAAAAATTATATCAAATATAAGTTGTCTTTTTTATAAAAATACAAAAAAATTACAACAATATAGTTGCAATTTACAAATATTGTTGTAATAAAAATTAATTAGTAACAGTTATCACTAAAGCTCTATAAGCTAAATTCTTTGGTAATATTACAAGTTTTTTTATAAAATGTGCTGAATCATCATTAAATTCAAAGTTTAATCTAAATTCTGTTTCTGTAACTCATTCAGGTCTTATGTAATTACTTTTAATATTTTCAATAACAAATTCATCTTCTTTTAAACCTGAAAATAAAATACTTGCATTACCCTTTCCTTTTATTTCAAATTTTTTCTTAGGATTATTACTTATACCAATTTCCTTGGCATTTTCACTTAATTCTTCTACTAATTTATGACTTAACATATATTCAGTTTTATATTCCATATTTATAAGTATTTCAACTCAACCTATATAATTTTCTGTTTCTTCAATAATTGTTATTTTTCTCAGTTGAGTAAAAACTAAATTATTTTTTCCTAAAAATACTATTTCATCATCTTTTTCTTTAATGTCTAGTTCATAAAGTTCTTTTTCACCATCAATTAAATCTGATATTTCATATCCACCACTATCTTGATATAAAAACTTTAAATTAGCTAAGTTTTTATATCCAGATACTTTTAGGTGTATTGGATCTATTGTGTTTTTTAAAGTTAAAATCCCATCATTTAAATTAACACTATTTGCAATTAAATCAAAAGAACTTAGATTAAAATTAATTGTTATATCTTCATTCAACATAAAAGATTCATCTCATACATAAACATTATTTACCAATTTTGTAATTTTAATACTAATATGAGCTTTCTTTTTATTAATTTTTTCAAAGTTTTTACTTAAATTAAAACTTATAAAAAGATCATCTTCTTTTAAAACATTATAATCACTTTTATCATCATATACATTTATTTTAGGATCATAATCATTTTTAAGTTGTTCAAATTTACTCAGAACTTCTTTATCATTTTGAAAATCATTAATAGATTCTAATCCTTTTGAAATATGTTCATATAATTTATAATAGTCATCATTTATTTTACTTACTTCCATTGTTTGACAAGAAATTAAAGTTGATGTTGTAAAGAAACTGAAGTTAATACTTGTTAATAAACATAATATTTTTTTCATTTTATTCCCTCCAAATGAATTAAATAATTATAAGTTGATAAACAATAATTAATACATATTTGTAATTATTAATATGTAACACAGTTACATATTAATAATATTACTTTTCTAATAAAATGCAATAAATTCTAAAATAAATAACATTGTCAAAATATTTTCTAAAAATTATTTTCAAATTTGTATTTTTATGTAAAAAACACTAGTTTTTTTATTATAAAAAGAGTTAAATATTCTTATAGGAGATTTTATTATGCTAAAAACACAAATAGAAATAGTTATAAACACATTCAAAGACCAAGTAACAGCACTTGCAAAAGAATTATTAGTACAAACTAATAATCAAGCTTCAGATAAAAAATTCAATTCTCTTACAAATAAAGCATTAATTGCTTTTTGAAGAGCAATTGAAATATTTCCAGATAACGAAGATATAAATGTAACTCTTATAGCTACAAAAGTTGCTTCAGATATTGAAAAAGGAAGCATGAAAAATCAAATAAACAACTTTACAAGAACTCATGATGAGGGTGTAAAACAATTAATGATGGATGAAATATGTCAAACAGAAATATTAAGAGCTTTAAATGGTTACTTTTTAACAGGAAATGTAGACCAAAAGATCTTGGCTTATGTTTTACAACATATCCACTAGTATTTAATACAGTCGTTTAAAACGACTTTTTTTATTGCAAATTTAGACAAAAAAATACTTACTCGAAAGTAAGTATTTTTAGTTTTGAATAATTATATTTGAATATAATTAAGCAATTGATCAAGTAAATGTTACAGTACCTGAAACTAATGTGCTAGCTTCAACAGCTTTAACAACGATAGTTCCTTTTACTTCAGGTTTTGCTTCTACTCCTTCTGATGCATCAACAGCAGCTTCTGCTTTAACGAATCCGTCAAAAGTAACATCAGTTGTTTCAACTACAGTGATTTCTAATTTTGCATTAATTTTTGCAATTGCAGCAGCTTTTGCAGCAGCTTCATCCATATCACCAGCAGCTAACACTAAGTCATCTCCTGTGATTGTTGCTAAATCTTTTTTAGCTTCTGGAGCTGGAGTTGTTGCAGATTTTGCAACTGTTACTTCAAAAGTAGCAACTACTGCGTCGTTATATTTGAAAGTAATTGTTTCTTTAACTTCAGCTGCTCTAACAGCATCTTTATCTTTTAATTCAAATTTAACATTACCTTTTAAAACATCTTTTGAGAATGTTGGTGAAGTTACATTTAAAATTGAAGTTGTTGATGAAGATGATGCTTCACCTGTAGTTTTTCCTTCAACGAAAGCTGAAATTGTTACTTCACTTTCTTGTGCATCTCCTGCAGCGTTGATACTAATTTTTGTTGCTTTAGTGGTGTCTTTATCTCCTCCACAAGCAACTACTACACTACCTGTTGAAGCAACTAATCCCATTGCTCCTAAAATTCCTAATAGTTTTTTCATATTTTTGTTTACCTTTCCTAAAATAATCTTTAATTTTTGTGAATTATCTTCCCGACAATCACTCTTTAATTATACCTAATAAGCATTCATTTTCAACTTTTGAGTGTGTCTAATACCCCATAAACACTACCTCGGAAAAGAATTTTAAACTTTTTATTTTTTTTAAAAAAAATGTCAAAAAAACACACATTTTAGGCATAAAACGTGTGTTTTATAGTGATTTTTTTCTAACCTTTATTGATTAAAAAAGCAATTATTCACCTTTTGGTTCAACTGTTACTTTAAATTCTTTAGAGACACTTCCATAATTTAAAGTAATTGTTACTTCACCTTCTGCTACCCCAGTAACTTTAACAGTATCTCCATCAACTGTTACTGTTGCTAAAGATTCATCTTTAGAAGTTGCTTGTAAATTTGTTCCACCAACTTTGTTTTCAATTGAAACTGCTACATCAATAGTTTCTTCAACTTTAACTGTTTGGTCTGAAACATCTGCAATTGTTGGATCTTTTGGTGTTACTTGTACATCAAAAGAAACTTCAGTTGCTCCATCATATTTAAGTGTAATTTTAACACTACCAGCTTTTTCACCAGTTACAGTTACAACATCTCCATTAACTGAAGTTGTTGCAATTGATTCATCTAATGAAGTTGCTGTTAACGTTTTTCCTTCAACTTTGTTTGTGATTGAAACATTAACATTTACACTTTCACCAGCTTTAACTGTTTGATTTGATACATTTCCAATAATTGGATCTGCTGCTGATACTGTAATTTTAAAAGTAACATCTTGTGCATCAGTATATTTAACTGTTACAACACTTTCACCTGCTTTTACACCAGTATAGTTAATAGTTGTCCCTGAAACCGAAACTGTGGCAACTTCTGTTGATGCAGAAGTTGCACTTAAAGTTCCATTTCCACCGTTATTAATTGTTACATTTACAGAACCATTTGCTCCAGCTTTAACTGTTTGGTCATCAATTTTTGCAATAGATGCAACTGGTGTTACTTCTACTTCAAATGTAACACTTTCAGCTCCTGTGTAACTTAAAGTAATTGTAGCAGTTCCTGCTTTAATTCCTTTAAAAGTTACTTTTTTACCATCAACTGAAACTGTTGCAATAGTTGTATCACTTGAGTCTGCTTTTAAAGTTTCTGTTGTTTCATGGTTAACAGTTACGTTTACTGAACCTTCTTTACCTTCAACAACAGTTTGTTTTCCAGGTGCTGTAATTTCAGGAGATACTGCTTCTTCTTGAATTGTAACTATAATTACAAAATCAGTTGCTCCTTCATATTTTAAAGTAATATCAACTGTTGCTGCTTCTTTTCCTACACTTTTAATTGTTACTTTATCTTCTCCTACTGTAACTGTTGCAACATCTGGATTAGCACTAGTTGCAGTTAAAACAGTATTTGGTTTTGGATTTTCAATTGAGTATGCAACATCAACTGAGTTTCCAGTTTGAACTGTTGCTGTTTTGTTTGCAGTAATACTTGGTGTAACAATTGTAATAGCTTGAGTAAATGTTGCTTCATCTCCTCAAACAAATTTTGATGAATCACTAGAATCAGCTTTTGATTCTTTATAAGTAATTTTCAAACTTGTATTATTAGTTTCTAATTCTGCTTTAACAAATAAAACTTGTTTTACAGCTGTTGGGCTTTCATCTCCAACAAAGATTCCTTTATCATGATCTGCTTTAACATCGCTGTTTATTGCTGTTAATGCTAAATCCCCACTTAAGTATCCTTTTTCAGCAATTTCTTTCACTTTAGCTTTTAAATTATCTAAAAACGAAACACTGCTTTTATCAGGAGCTTTATCTCCACAGGCAACAACAGTTGCACTAGTGGTGGCTACCAATCCTGTAGCAGCCAATAATGACAATAATTTTTTCATAAATTCCCTTTCGTTAGTCGTGACTAATTGGAGGCAAGAAAAACTTTTCTTAAATTAGTTATTATAAATTTTGTATTTTTCCTTTATACACTCATATCTTGACCTCTCACTAACATTGTATTACAAAAAAAAAAAAAAAATGCTATTAATTTTAGAAAAAATGAAAAAAAATCCGAAAAAGTGCCTTATTTTGCATCTTTTTAAGGATTTAATTATTCTGCAGTTTTAATTGCTCCATTTAAGTCAAATGTAGCATTATCGATAGTATAATTTTGATCATCAATTGTGATAGTTATAACTACATCAGTTTCACTACCTTCTTTTAAAGTAGCTTCAAGTTTTGTAACTCCTTCAAAATTTTTAACCAATTCTGCTAAAGCATCATTTACTTCTTGTAAAGATGCTTTATCTTTAATATTTAAAATATCTTCATTTTCAGAAATTGAAGTAACTTTAATTTCTGTTTTAACAACCTCTTTTTCAATAGCGTTTGTTATTGTAAAGGTATTTTCTTGACTTCCAAGAGTATAGCCTGATTCAAGTTCAATTGTAATTAAAACATCAGTATCATTATTTTTAATTGCAGATGCAGTAATTGATTTAACTCCTTCAATTGAAATGTCTTTAAGTTTTTCATTTACTTCTGCTAAATCTTTTAAGTTACTAATTACTTTAAACTGAGAATCAGATTTGATATCATTCATGTCTAACTCAACATCTTTTTTAGCAATAGCGTTTATTATTGTAAAAGTATTTTCTTGACTTCCAAGAGTATAGCCTGATTCAAGTTCAATTGTAATTAAAACATCAGTATCATTATTTTTAATTGCAGATGCAGTAATTGATTTAACTCCTTCAATTGAAATGTCTTTAAGTTTTTCATTTACTTCTGCTAAATCTTTTAAGTTACTAATTGCTTCAAATTGAGAATCATCTTTGATATCATTCATGTCTAACTCAACATCTTTTTTAGCAATAGCGCTTGTTATTGTAAAGTTAGTTTCATCAATTGAATAATTTTCTTCTAAGCTAATTTCAACTTTTACATCAGTATCGTTTATTGTAGAAGCTTTTAATGAAGAAACTCCAGTGATCTTTATTTTTCCTAAAGCTTCATTTACAGCGTTTAAATCAGAAAGATTTTGTATTTTTTTGACATCCTCATTATTAATTATGTCATTGACTTCAAGTTTAATTATTTCTGGTTCTTTTTCTTTAACTGTTACTTTGAAAGTAACTTCATCAGCACCAGGATAACTTAAAGTAATTGTAGTTTCTCCAGCTGCTTTTGCACTTATTGTAATTTTTGAGTCAGTTACACTTACTGTTGCAATTTCTTCATCACTTGAACTTGCACTTAATTTTCCATCAGTTGTAGCATTTGCAATTGCAACTGTTATTGTTTTATCATCATCACCAACTGTTAAAGTTTGATCATCAGGAGAAGTGATCACTGGTTTTTCAACAGGTTTTTCTTCTTCTTTAACTGTTACTTTAAAAGTGACATTATCTGCATCAGGATAACTTAAAGTAATTGTAGCTGTTCCAGCTGCTTTTGCACTTATTGTGATTTTTGAATCAGTTACACTTACTGTTGCAATTTCTTTATCACTTGAACTTGCACTTAATTTACCATCAGTTGTAGCATTTGCAATTGCAACTGTTATTGTTTTATCATCATCACCAACTGTTAAAGTTTGGTCATCAGGAGAAGTGATCACAGGTTTTTCAACAGGTTTTTCTTCTTCTTTAACTGTTACTTTGAAAGTGACATTATCTGCATCAGGATAACTTAAAGTGATAGTAGCTGTTCCAGCTGCTTTTGCACTTATTGTAATTTTTGAGTCAGTTACACTTACTGTTGCAATTTCTTCATCACTTGAACTTGCACTTAATTTTCCATCAGTTGTAGCATTTGCAACTGCAACTGTTATTGTTTTGTCATCATCACCAACCGTTAAAGTTTGGTCATCAGGAGAAGTGATCACAGGTTTTTCAACAGGTATTTCTTCTTCTTTAACTGTTACTTTAAAAGTGACGTTATCTGCATCAGGATAAGTTAAAGTGATAGTAGCTGTTCCAGCTGCTTTTGCACTTATTGTAATTTTTGAGTCAGTTACACTTACTGTTGCAATTTCTTCATCACTTGAACTTGCACTTAATTTTCCATCAGTTGTAGCATTTGCAATTGCAACTGTTATTGTTTTATCATCATCACCAACTGTTAAAGTTTGGTCATCAGGAGAAGTGATCACAGGTTTTTCAACAGGTTTTTCTTCTTCTTTAACTGTTACTTTGAAAGTGACATTATCTGCATCAGGATAACTTAAAGTAATTGTAGCTTCTCCTTTACCTACAGCATGGATTGAAACTTTATTTGTTTCTTTATCAACAGATACTGTTGCAATATCATTGCTGCTTGAACTTGCTTTTAATTCACCTTCACTTGTTGGGTTTTCTATTTCTATTGCAATAACTTTTTCTTCATCACCAACTGTTAAAGTTTGGTCGCTTGGTATTGCAATAACTGGTTTTTCAACAGGTTTATCATTTACAGTTACATTAAAAGTAACATTTGTAGCACCAGGGTAACTTAAAGTAATAACTGCAGTTCCACTTGATTTTGCATTTAATAAAAGTTTAGTTCCATCAACACTTACTTGTACAACATTTTCTTTATCAGAAGATGCTGTTAAAGTTCCATTATCTTGGTTAGTGATTGTAATATCTACAAATTTATTATCACCTACTGTTAAAGTTTGGTCATTTGGTTTTGTAATTACAGGTTTTGGTTTTTCATTAACTGTTACTTTGAAAGAAACATTTTCAGCTCCAGTATAACTTAAAGTAATTGTTGCTTCTCCAGCTGCTTTTGCAGTTAATGAAACTTTTGATCCTTCAACTTTTACTTCAATAACATTTGTTTTATCAGATTCTGCAGTTAAAGTTCCATTATCTTGGTTTGCAATTGAAACATCTACAGATTTACTTTCACCAACTGTTAAAGTTTGGTCACTTGGTTTTGTAATTACAGGTTTTGGTTTTTCATTTACAGTAACTATAAATGTGAAGTCTTCTGCATTTTCGTATTTTAAAGTAACTGCAGAACTTCCTACACCTATTGCTTTAATAGTTAATTTATTATCTTTTAATGAAGCGCTTATAAAATTGTTGTTGCTTACAACAACTTGTAATTCAACACCATCAATTGGATTTGTAACTTTTACATCAATTGTTTTTTCTTGTCCTATAATTAAAGTTTGATTTGCAATTTCTTGAATTACTGGTCTTGTTATTTTAATAGTTCTGTCATAACTTTGTTCTGGTCCCCAAATTATATTTGAAAGGTTTCCACTTTCATTAATTGATTCACTGTAAGTTACAACAACTTTAGTTTTTTGTGCATTTAAATCTACACTTCTAAATAAAGTTTGGTCAATATCAGTAGGTTTTGGTATAACACCATTTTCAATAACAAACAATCCATTTTCAGGATCTGCTTTAATTGATTCTTTAACAGCTTCTAAAGCAGCTTCTGGTGTTGCAAATCCTTTATTTACAACTTTGTCAATGTTATCATCCATAATTTCTTTTCCCAAGTTCGGAATTGGTGAAGCATCCAAACATGCAACAGCAAGCCCACTAGTTGTTGCACTAAGCGATATTACAGACAATATGCTTAATAATTTTTTCATTTATATATCCCCTTTTAATATTTAATAGATTAGTATTGTGATTTATAAAAAATACGTTTTATACGTTTAATTGTTAATATAGCAATATAGATAATTACTTTATTTTTACCTAAAAATATTATAAAGTAAAAAAAGTCAATTTAACACTTAAAAATTTATGCTAAAGAGACTTTTATTAAACTATTAAATTTATTATTTTACTGTAACTGTAAAAGTTACATCATCTGCAAATTCATATTTTAAAGTAATTGTTGAAGTTCCCTCTTTAAGAGCAATTATTGTTAAATCATCTCCTTTAAGATTTACTTCAATAATGTCTTTGTTTTCGTTTTCAAACTCTAATTGAGCTTTTGAATGATTAAACACTTTTGTTTTTATAGTAACTTGTTTGTCAACTTCTAATTCAAAATCATCAATCTCTTGAATTATTGGTTTATCTACTGTTGCTATAAAACTAATTTCTGGTGCATCACCATAATTTACAAAAATCTTTGTTTTACCAGGTTTTAATCCTTTTAAAGAAATTTCTTTACCTTGTACCAAAACTTCTACTATATCTTCATTTTCACTTTTAGCAGTTATATAACTTCCATTCTCATACTCTAATTCAACAATTATTTTTGAAATAGAGTCTACATTTAAAAGTTGATTTTCTATAGGTTTGATTACAGGTTTTTCTACATATACTTCAAATACAACAGATTGTGCATTTTTGTAAGATATTTTTACAGAAGTTGAACCAAACGCTAAACCTTTAATTGCCAATTTGTTTCCATTTCTTATAATTGAAATTAAATTTTCATCAAATTCTTTAACTTCAAAATTATTGTCATTTGCATTTTCAATTATAACTTCAATATTTGCACTGTGATTAATAGCCATTCTTTGATCTTCTATTGGTTTTATAACTGGTTTGTAAACTGTAACTTTAAAAGTAATTGATTTAGCATTTTTGTAAGTTACAGTTACATTAGTTTCGCCATCCATCAAACCTGTGATTATTAACTTGTTATTATTTAAATTAATTTTTATTATTTTGTTATCATAACCTTCAACACCAATTAAGTCTTCAGTTGCATTTGAAATATTTGCTTGCACTTCAATTGTTTGGTCAATATTTAATGTTTGGTCTTGTATTGGTTGAATAATTGGTTCTTCTAAAATCTCTACTTTAAAAGTTACACTTTGTGCAAAAGAATATTGAACAGTAATTGTAGCTGTTCCCAATTCTAAAGCATCAATCTTTAAAACCTTGTCTGTTAGGGAAATATTTGCAAGATCTTGTTCATTTATATTTGCACTTAATTCACCATCAATTTCTGATTCTAAATTAATATTTACTTCACTTGAAAAACCTCTTAATATACTTATATCTTTAATTGCTCCAATTGTTGGAACTTTTACAACATTCATTTTAAATTCTAAATCTTCAGCACCACTGTAAGTAAGTTTAATGTTTGCAGAACCAACTTTGTTTGTTTTAAGTTTTAAAATATATCTTCCTTTTGAAGCTGTGATTGGAGTTAATGTTGTAGTTAAAACACTTGTATCTGACGAACTTACATATAAAGTTGCAAGTGTTGGATTATTCACAACAACTTCAAATTCCTCTTCAAAACCAACAACTGTTTTATTTTTTAATTTATCAACCTTAATAAAAGGAGGAAATACATCATCTTTAACTTCAACATTAAACACTCTATCTTGTGCTCCTGTTGCTTTTAGAGTAATAGAAGTTGTACCTTTTTTTAAACCAGTTATTGTTAGCTTATTATTTTCTAAAGTTAAATCTATTAAATCTGTGTCTTTTGCAATTGCTTGAATATTGTCATCAATTGCATCGCTAACTTTTAAGTTTACTTCAATTTCATGCCCCACTTCTAAAATTAAATCACTTACCACTTCAATAACTGGTTTTTTTAATTTTATTGATTGAGTAAAGTTGTTTTCTTTACCCCAAACAAAAGTTGAAGGATCTGCAATGTTAATTTCAGAAATTTTATACACAATTGTCACAGAATTATTGTTTTCATTTGCAAAAGCATCACTAAATAAAACTTGGTGAATTTTTGTTGGTTGTTCATTACCAACAAAAACCCCATTTTCACTGTTTGAAGCAATTTTTGATTTAATAACTTCAATAGCGTGTTCTGGCGAACTAAAACTTTCTGAAGCAATATCAGAAACCATATCCTTTAAATTATTTACATGTGTTTCAACTTCATTTACAACAGGTTCTCCACAAGCCACAACACTTGTTGTAACAGAAGAAGTAAGTGAAATTGTTGCCAATAATCCCATAAGTTTTTTCATAATTTTGCCCCCATAAACATTGATTATTATTGATATTTTCTTGGTTGATATAAATAAATATAAATATATTATAAATTATTTTGCCCAATATTGAAATAGCAAAATCAAACATAAAAAAACTATGCTTAGTTTTTAATAAAAAATCATTTATTTAAAACTAAGCATAGAAAATTCATTTAATTTTACACTACTAATTTTATTTACTTAAAAGTTAATGTTATGTACTTGTGAATTTATATTTTTAATAAATTCTTCAGCCTTTTTTTCTTTTTCGTGTGTACTGGTTGTTTAAGTAGAAGAACTATTTTTTGTATAAACTTTCTAATCTACAGTTCCATTATAAGATACTGTAAATACATATTCTGAAACAAGCTCTTTTCATTCAAAATTGTTTAATAATAAGTTATCTGTTGCAAATGATTCAGACAATTTATAAACAATCGTAAATACGTTTCCTTCAAGAGTGATATTTTGTAAATGTGGAACAATTTGTCCAATACCAGTGGGACTTGTGTTTGTAGATAAAAATATTCCTTTTTCATGATTTTCAAGTAATTTACCCAAAACACTTCGAATTTCATCTTCATCACCATATTTTTTATTATCGGCATCTAATAAAATTTCTGTTTCTTTTATAAAATTTTCAGCTCCAGCATAATAAAAATTTTTTATTTTAATTCTTACTTGAATTAATTTTTCTTCTTTTGCTCATTTAAAAACTGAAGCATCTTCTGTTGAAGCAACTGATTCAAAGTAATATATTGAAATAGTGTTCATATCTTTTGCTTCTGCCCTACTGAATGCTACTTGTTCTAAACCAGTTGGAGCTTTTATGTTATTTTCAAAAACACCATCAGCAACAGATTCTTCAATTCTGATATGGGTGACTGCTTCATTTGTTGAATAAAAATCAATACCATCGGCTGTTAATTGATCCTCTAATTGTTTTTTTAGTGCTTCAAATGGAGTAGTTTTTTGAGGTTTTGGATTACTGGTTAATTCACAAGCTATTGTTGTTGTGCTTGATGAAATAACAAATGTAAAACTTCCTAAAATAATTAATAATTTTTTCATAATAATTCCCTTCAAATTCTACATACTAATTTCAAATCTTCTAAATAAGATTTGAAATTAGTATCTTAATAATAAACTATTTTTAAAAAATAAAGTTAAAACAGAAAAAAACATTTTAAACATAATGTTTTTTGTAGTAATTATCATTTACAAAATGTAACTCTCTGAATTTCCCTTTATTTTTTATGCTATTCAACTTTTTATATTTTTTGTTAATTAACATTACTCTTATTATAGACAAAAAATGACACATAAAAAAGCAATAAAATTATCAAAAATTTTATTGCTTTTAATTTAATTAAATTCTTGGATTAATTCATTTAATTTAATCCCTACACCATCTTTATCAAAATCTAATATAACTTCTTTTGCAAGTTTTTTTATACCTTCAATAGCATTTCCTACAGCATAGCTGTTTTTGTATTCTTTAAACATAGGATAATCATTAAATTCATCTCCAAAGATATAAACGTTGTTTTTATCTTCTATTTCTAAGAATTTTCTTAATTGGTCAAGACCTCAATCTTTTCCACTACCTTTTTTATAGAATTCTAAAACTATTCTGTTTGCATACATAAATTCAAGTACTTCAATGTCTAAATCTTTAAGTAGATTTAATACAAATTGTTTGTATTGTTCATCACTACATTCAACATAGATTGAAGGCATTTCATTTACTTTTTCTTTAATGTTCTTGTAAAGTTCTTCTTGGTTTTCATAGACATTAAAGATTACATCTTTACTGTCTAATAAGTTAAATTTAGTGTTTTCAAATAAACGACAATTAACTGAATCTTTAGTTAAATACGCATCAAAATCACCTAGTAAATCATATCCGATTCCACCTTCTCTTAAAATTTCGATAATTTTAAAGATCTCATCTTTTGAAAAATGATTTTTTGCAATGTATTTTTTAGTTTTTGGGTCAATTACACTAATTCCATTAGTTGTAATTACTGGAAGTGTAACTTTTAAGTTATTTACATGTTCTTCTGCTAGAAAATAATTTCTACCAGTAACAACTGTAAAAGCATTATTTGTTTTATCCATAAAATTTTGAATAAGTTCTAAGTTTGTTTTACTTATTTTATTGTTCCTATCAACAATAGTTCCATCTAAATCTGTTGCAGCTATCTTTTTATATTCACTCATTTTCTTACCTCACAAGATTATTATATTTAAAAATAGCTTTATATAAAGAAATTTTTAAATAAAAAAAATGAGATGTGATCTCATTACTTTATAAATTCTTCAATTAATCCAAAAACTTTTTCAAAGTTTTCCTTATTTGTTGAACTGATTGATATAAATAAATCATCTTTATCCATACCTAAAGTCTGTTTAATTAATTTTTCATTTTTTACAATATCATTTCTTTTACATTTATCACGTTTTGTAGCAATTATTAATACTCGAATATTAAATCCTTTAAAGAAGTTATACATTTCAACATCATCATTTGTTGGTTTATGACGTAAATCAACAAGTTGAACTACACCTTTTAAGTTATCTCTTTCTGTTAAGTATTCTTCCATCATTTCTGCAAAACCTTGTTTCATATCAAAACTAACTCTTGCATATCCATAACCTGGAGCATCAACTATTCTGTATTGACCATTGTTAATTTCAAAGAAATTTAACAATCTAGTTTTTCCTGGTGTTGAACTTGTTTTTGCAAGTTTGTTTTGATTTGTAAGAGCATTAATAAATGTTGATTTTCCTACATTACTTCTTCCAACAAAACAAATTTCAGACATATCATCTGAAATTCAATCTTTCTTAGCTGCTGCTGATTTTATAAATTTAGCTTGTTTTATCATATTATTCTTTTTCTATTTCAACTGTTTTCTTTGAATTCTTTCATAAGGTTTGATTAATTTTTCAAACTCCTTATCAAGATTTTTTAAAGGATCTTGACCTTTTTTAGGATCTATTAATACAACATCATAATAATACTCGTTTAATCTTTTTACAAAACGTTCTTGCTTTTCTATTTCTTCTTCAGTAATTGGATTATCAATACTGTCTAATCTATATTTCTTTTTAAGAGACTCTAAAAGAGCTTCTTCCATTTCTAAATAAGCAAAAAAGTCTTGTTTTTTTATTTTTTTTAAGTTTTTATGAGAAAAAAGTTTCTTTTCTTCTTTGTTTAAAAAACGTTCAAGCATAATAATCTCTCCCTTTTGTCTTTAACCTTATTATAGTGTAAAGTGTTAAAAAAGAAAAATTATTATGCAAATAAAAACCTAGTAAATATGGTGATTTTACTTAAAAATAAATTTAATTGTCAATTCCACTTTTAGTTTGTGTTAAATATAGTGTTATTTCCTAACACTTTACACAACAATAACCAAAAACCCTGGAATTAAAACAAAGAAAAAGTAGCAAAATTTACTACCTTTTCTAATTATCTTTCTCTAGGAATCAATCTTTTAAGCTTCAGTGATACTTAATATAGTAAACTTCATTTCTACCCTCAGATAAGTAGTTTATGATCAATACATTCCTTCTTAAAGTGTTATTAAAGCCTACGATTTGGCTTTTTGCAATTTTAGTTCCATCAACAAAATAATAAATATCATTTTGTTGAACAACTATCATAGATTTATAGTATTTTTCACCAACTAAAATAACAATTAAGATATAACCAACATATACTAAATAAACTATATTAAATGCAAGTGTAATTTCTTTTGCACTTTCTTCGTTTAAAGTTAATGAATAAATTCCAAGTCCTAAACTTGAACAAAATAATAGTGGAGTTAAACAAAATACTATTATATAAAATCAAATATATGAAGTTTTGTTTTTAAAAATTCTTTGGTTTTCAAGTTTTTTAAGTTTAAATAACTTAATAGTCATAAAAATTACAGCACTTAAAAATAAAGCTGAACAAAAACTTATTAAGATTATTCCTGTTATTACTTTTGACATAATTAATTCTCCTCTTTTCTATTAATAAGTTTTTTGTAAGCAACAATAAGTTCTGCACTATTGTTTGCTATTAAAAATCTTTGATTTTTAACTATTATTTCGCAACCATCAATTCATGAATTGATGTAAAAAAATACATAAGGAACAATTGAAATGTTTTCAATGTTTTCTTTTAAATATTTATCTTTAAACTCTAATAAAACGTGTTTATTTGTTAAATAAACATTAGCAGTTGTAAGTTCCAGTTTTTTAGCTTTAAAATAGTTCTTATAATCTTTATTTGCTTCAATTGCTTCAAAACTACCTTTTTTTCTTTTTACAGAAAAATAAACTTGTTGGTTTTGTGCAAAGTAATGACAAACTTCACCCTCTTTTAATTGATGGTGGATCTCTACATTAACTAAATTATAACCATTTTGTAATTCTTCTATTTGTTTCTTATAAGATTCTTTTAACTGTTTATAACCAACAAGCTTATTTTGATAAGCCAAAGCTAAAAGTCCTGAAATTATTAAAGAAATTAATCAAATAGAACAAATAATTGTAACTGCCAAATCTCTTGAGTTCATATTTAAAACCTACTTCTTTTCTAAAATTAATTTTATATAAAAAACTATAAAATTAATTAAATTATCACTATTTTTTGTTAAAAAATAGTGAAATAATATATTTGATATTAAATTAGAGAGTTGGAAGAAACATAGAATTAAAAACCATTAAAACAAAAGAACCTTTAGAAATTAATTCATATATCATTTATGATAATCAAACCAAAAAAGCCATAATAATAGATTTAGCTCTAAGTGTTGAAAAAATCAATGATTTTTTAAACGCTAAGGATTTAGAAGTAACTGATGTATTTTTTACACACAAGCATTTTGATCACACAAAAGGTTTGGAACAATTAAAAAACGCAACAAGTGCAAGAATTTGAATTGGTCTTGATGATAAAGATGGACTATTTGACATGAACAAAAACGGTAGTTTTAGACATGAACAATATCGTTGACAAATGCCTCAAGATTTTAATTTACACCTATTTTATATAGAAAAAGATAAAAACAATGAAATATCATTGTTTGATGGTAAATTTACTTTAAAAGCATTTTATACACAAGGGCATACAAGTGGATCTGTATTATATTATGCTCAAGATGAAAGATTATTATTTGTTGGTGACACTGCTTTTATCGATAAAATTGGATTTAGAGATACTCCAAATTCAGGATATGACGAACAAAAATATGACAATGCTTTAAAATTCATTTGAAATAACTTTGATAAATCTACAAGAGTTTATCCAGGTCATTGAAAAGAAGGTTTTGAGTTAAAAGAATTAGAAAATAACATTGAGTTTATGAATGTTATAAATAAATAAAGAAAAAGTTAGCTATAGCTAACTTTTTATTGTGTCTTCAATTGCTCTTTGTTTAATGCTTTCTAAAAATCTTTTTCTATCTTCTTCTTTTGATTCAATTAAATCGGTGTAATGATAGAACTTAATATTAAATAATCCTATTTTCTCTAAAGAAATTTCAACCACTTCATCTTTTTGATAAAGATCAAAACCTTTATCAGATAAAGTTTTTTCACCTAAAGAGGTTTGAATTAATACTGTTTTTTCAATGTTTAACATTGGTTTGAAATATAGTTTTCCATCCCCAGTACTAATAGCTGTTCCAACAAATACTCTTTCAAAGAAACCTGAAAGAATTGCTGGCATATTAAAGTGTGATAATGGATATACTATTACAAGTCTGTGAGTATCATTTAAAAGTGTGTTATACATACTTTTCACATCTTCTTCAACTAATTCACCATATCCAAATTTTTGATATTCTTTTTCTGTTATTACAGGATTAAAACCCATTTTATATAAATCTCAAATTTCATATTCTTCACCAACTTGGTCAAAACCTTCACATATCGATTTGACAATTGCGTGGTTAAAACTATCTACTTTTGGATTTGCCAATACAATAATTGTTTTCATCTTTCACCTCGTATAAAAAAATGTAAAATTTATTACCAATTAAATTTTACATTATTTTTTTATTTAGATTGTTATTTTTTGTCTTTTGATTTATCTTTAAGTTTATTAACTCTATCATTAATATCTTTTTCTAATTCAATTTCTTTGTCTTTTCCTTCAACAGTTTTTTTAGCTTTAGATTTACCTTTAGCTTTTTCTTCACTTGCTTGTTCTGCATCAGTTGCTCAGTGGTTTACCACTGTATCATCATCAACTAAGTCTAGATCTACATATTTTTTAGTGTATTCTGGATCTTCAAGTTTTTCATTGTTGAATTCTAAGTCTCTTTCAAATACTCCACTACGTTCTAAACCTTTATCGTGTTTAATTTTTGCAGTTTTTGTAACTTTAGCTTTTTTAACAGCTTCTTTATCTGCTTCAATTTGAGCTATTCTTGCTCTTGATTTACGTTTTTTCTTGTGAGCATCTTTTTGGTATTTTCTAAATAAGAATAGAATTAAGAAGTATAGTCCAACTCCAGCAACTCCAGCTCCTAATAAGGCAATTAAAATAATTGCTCAAATTGGGAATGGTGCTTTTGGAAGAACTTCAACAGTAATGTCAAAAGTTCTTTCAATTCCACTTTTATCTTTTGCTTTAACAGTAACTGTGTAAGTTTGTCCTTCTGTTTCGAATAAAACAGCTTTAATTGAAACTTTACCGTTTTTGTCAATTGTTGCAGTTAAGTTGTTTTCACTACTTGAAGTAACTGTAAAACTGTCTTGGTCAAATGCAAATGCATTTGGTAAAGCAAATGATTTTGATTTACCTTGGTTAATTTTTACAGTTTCTTTAATATCATATTCAAGTTCTGATGAAAATGCTTTAACAGTTATTGTTTGGTCTTCTTTACCGTTTTCTGCGTGAATTGTAAGTATTGCATCTCCAGGTTTTTTTGCAGTAATAATAACTTTATTACCTTCAACTTTAACTTCAAATGCATCAGTATTATTAACACTTGCACTAATTTGTCCAAGGTCTTCTGCACTTCCGTTTAATACGTAAGTTGCACTTTGTCCTTCAAGTAATTGAGTTGGGTCTATTCCATTTTCTCATGAACCTGAAATTTCTACTTTTGGTGCAGCTACATTTACAAATTTAATTTTTGCATCAACTTTATTTACAGTAATAACTGTATCTGTTATTACTAAGTCAGCGCTAAATCCAGCTTCACCAGCAACTGGTGTTGTGAAAGGATCTGCTATTTCAACATTAACTTGGTCAATGTTTTCAACATCTTTTATTGCATCTTGTAGTAACGCATTGAAATCTGCTTTAGAAGCATTTACATCAAGTTTTTTTTCAACATCAATTGTTTTAGCTTCAATAGCAGTTTTAATTGGTGCTAAATCAGTTGCAACAGCAACTTTTGTAAACTCAACATTAATTTGTCCTGATAATGAAGTTGATGTCTGAATTGTTGAAACTGGTTTTACATTAACTTTTAAAACATCACCTTGATTAGTAATTTCTAAACTTGTAGTTTTTGAAGCATCAACTTCAAGATTAGAATCTTGTTTTTTAATTAAAGTATTAATTACTTCAATCATGTTAGTTAATTCTTCACCACTATAAGTTTTTGCTTCAACTGCATCAGTATAAGTGATTGTTTTGCTACTTAAAAAGTCTAAACTTTCTTCGTTTGTAGTTCCATTAAGTGTACCACTTGTAACATAACCCAATCCACTTCCCAATACAATTGGAGCTTTAGTAAATCATTTGTTAAAGTCTTGTGAAGTTGTTAAATTTGAAGTTATTGCACTTGTGTCAATCATTGCTTGTCAATCTCTATCTTCAAGTTTTGCAAGTTCATCTGCTTTTGCATTTGAAAGTGCACTAACTTTTGATTTAATTGCATTTACAATAGCAGTTCTATCACCAGCTGATAAAATTGATTTTTCCAAGTTAATAGTCTGATCACTTACTCAACTCATATCTACAGCTTCTTGAACCGAATCAATTCTTCCGTTTACATAGTCAATACCAACAAACATGTTACCAACTATTCTTAAACGGTTTGTGTATAGAGAAGGACCACCCAATATTTGGTAGTCATAAGTATCTGGTTTTGAAAAGTCTACATAACCTGAATCACTTTTAAAAATCACTATTCCTCTATCAGTATTTGCATAGATGGTGTGAACACCCCCTATTAAAGTTTCTGTAATGTTTTTTACAACAATTCCTTCTGGAAGATCTGCTAAATAAGTTTCTGTAGGATTTCCACTAGCATCAAATGTCAAAGAATAGAATTTATCTTCTCTAATAACGTGGAAAAGGTTTTCCTTAGTAATTTCATAAACTGAAACATTATCTGTTGATTTCAAAGGATATTTACCCGCAGTTGTTACATAAACAACCGAACCGTTTTTATATCTTGCTAAAATTCCATCAGTATTTGCAGTTCACCTTAAAACATCATCAGGATTATCTAAAGTAACGTTTCGTTGTTCACCTCTTGTAAAAGTTCCATCTTCAGCTACTGTAATTGTTATACTAGTGCTAGATGAGATACTTGCTAGAAATTGATTGTTAGCATTTTTATTTAAAACTTCTTGAAAATCACTTCCACCATTACTTATCATTTTGCTATCTTTACTTAAATTTAGAGTTTCTCCTTTATCCAAAGCTTCAATAATTTTTTGATTAGAAATTTGGAATGTAACAGAAGAACTTACCACATAAAGAAAGTCTCCAATTGTATACAAGGAAAGCATAAACGTTTTTTCGTCTATCAAATCATCTATAATAAGTTCTCTAATATAAGGTTTTCCGTTTTTATCATAATCTAGAGATTGGATTGCTGTTGAAGTTTTTGAAGCAAATACAAATGTAGATTTCCCATTATAAGAAACTGTATCAAATGAACCTAGATCACTTTTTTGAGATTCTGTTAAATCCATGTTAACTAAACCAGATTTAAAAGTTTTAGTTTCTAATTTAGAAAATGCATCTTTAACACTATTATTTAAACTATTTGCCATAGCAAGTGACGAAGCAGGTACAGAAATTGCCATTGCTCCTAATAAAGATATAAGTTTTTTCATATACTATTTTTCTCCTTTAAGAGCTTTTTTAGCTTCTTTTCTTCTTGCTGCAACAATTTTAGCTTGTTCTTTACCAACAGCACGTTTATAGTGACGTTTACGAGCAATAAATCAAATCATTAATACTGTTGATGCAACAAGAGCCATTCCTCCAACTGTAAGAATTGGAATAATTCATTGTGGAAGTGGATTTACTTCTGTTAGACCAAGAATTTTAACTTGTACTTCTATTGCATTTGCTGTTAAAAAAGTATTAATACTTGGCGCACTTGGTGAAGTAAATGCTGCATCATACATTCAAACAGTAATTGTAGTGTCATAAGGTTTGATTGATGATTGTATTTTTTTTCATTGTACTTCATCAATTCCAAATTTATAACCAGGAAGTAATGTACTTTGTTTATTTAATAATCATTGAATTTCTTCTTTTGAAGAACCCACATTAAATCCCCTACCATTGAACTGAATTTTTTGAGCTTCTTTTTTACTATTTTCCATTTCCAATTCAAATTTAGCTCTATTTTCAGCTTCAAGCGCTGTCTTAATTAATCTACTATCAGATTTAAATTTAACATTTATTGGCGCAAGTCTAATGTATAAAGAGTCTCCATCTTTAAAAATACCATTTGCTTCAAAATCTTCTTCTTTGATATTTTGTCCGATTGTAAAGTAATCTTTAACATCTTTTGCAGAACCAATTTTAATATTTATATTTGAAAGAGTTGCTGAATAATAACCATTTTCTCCTTCAACGGGAGCGTTTGCAAACAATCCTCAATCTGCTGCCCATTCACTTGATGAAGTATCATCACCAGCTCAATTGTTTATTTGTCAGTATTGAGAACTTCTTGGAAACATAGGTCTGTCTTGAGATTTAATTTTTACAGAATCTTCCAATACTTCTTGAACATCACTGTAAATTTGTCCAATGATGTGATTAAAGTTATCATATTGTAAAACATTGTTATTGTATTTTTCGCTTAAAGCACTTCTAAGTTTTACAAGATCATAAGGTAATTTATATTTTACAGCAATATTTTTAGTTGCAGAACCGCTAACTCTTGAAGTAAATGATTTTTCATTTGCTACCAGTTTAACTGTTGCATCTTCTGCAAAATCTCCATATGTGTTTTCTGGAAATAATGTTTTTTGAGTCTCTTTATCAATTTGAATATCAAAGTCTCAGTTGTCTCCAGAATCACTAGTTTTTAAAGTTGACTTTCTAAATATTTCACCAACTGATCTATCTCCTGAATTTGTATTTGTAAATTGATCTAAATTATCTTCTTTAATTTCATCTCTTAAAGCGGCAACTTTTTCTTCAACAGTTCCTAAAGAACCTAATTGTTGACTATCAATTTGCATTAGTTCATTTGTTAATAAAGTATCTAATGACACTTTTTTATAAGCGTTACTTATGTAAGTTTTTTCTAAATTTGGTTTAAAATTTGACAATCCAACTTTTGTGAAATAGTCAGTTAAAAAGTACAACTCTCCATCTATATAATTTAATGAACCTTTTTTGATTTGAACACTTGCCGGAGATTCTAATGCCCCCTCAGTTAAATTAACTCTTTGTGATTTCAAAAATAATGCTTTATAAGCAACTGAGTTGCTTGTAGCAAAATCAGCTTCTGTTTTATAAACATAAGAATACATTCCTAAGTTTGTAGTGAATGCTATAACATATTCTTTATTTGTTCTATCATAGAATGAAATCATATTTATAACATCGTTTAATTCTTGTCCATATTCTTCTTGGCCCACTTCATTATTATCAAAAAGGTCTACTCTAAATAAGTTTTTAAGCTCTGCTTTGTCGCTACTTGTAAAATCAAGATAAGAAATAAATTGTTGTTCAACTCATTTTGCATTTTCAGTCACTGCATAAATTGCAGATACTATTGAATAGTCTTTTTGACCTCCATAATATTTATGCATTGTATTTGCAACGTTAGTTATTTTTAAATTATGATCTTTAAAAGGAGAATTAATTTCTACTTCTTTTTTTTAATTATTACCTGCAGTATACATAATTTGCGGTTTATCTTGATCTGATGATGCAGAAAATGTAATGTCTCCATTAGAATTAACAAAATAATAAAAATTTAAATTTGCATTCATATTCACATCACTATCAGGTCAAGAAGCAGAAATGTTTGATTCAGTTAAAGTAAGTTCAGTAGTAGCTTTACCTTCTGCATCTATTATAGTTAAGTCACCATTTCTTGTGTTTAAATAATTTGATAAATCAAGTTTATATTGAACAATCGCTCCTCTTGCATCGACCCCTTCATTTGAATAGTTAACTGTAATATAAACTGTTTTGTCTTCATTAGCGTTTCCATCTTGAAAAACTGATAGCAATTTTCCATAAGTTTTATTAAACAGTAAATCTTTTTTTCCAACAGTTGCTTTTTCAGGAATATGTATTTGCAAAGGACTAACATCTGGGTTAAGAACATCAAAAAAATTAACAGCATTTTTGTCAGGGTTACCTGTCATTAAATACCTTGAATAATTTCTTCCTGAATTATCAACATATGAAAAAGGGTGCGTTGTTACAGCGCTGATTCCTTTACCATCAAGATCTGTACTTTCTTCTCAAAAATCTTCAGTATTTGGTACTCTATTATAATTAATATTTAAATCTTCATCTTTAACAACTTGGTATAAACCACCAGTTCTTTTTCAATTTACTTCAGCATTTCCGTTAGCTCTATCGACTTCTGAAGAAACTTGATATAACTTATTAATTCCTGGTGCAGTTAAGTTTCATGAACCTTTAACTTCAAGAACTTTTTTAAGTGGTTCATTATCTTGTGTAGGGATATCTTTTACAAGATCATATCCAAGCATAGGGTCGTGATAAGCTTGTAAAGCCCTTTCGTGTTTAAAGTACCCGTTATCACTTGTTAGATTAGGGTTTTTAACTCCACTTCCATTTTTTTGATATTCAGTAAGTCAATTTTTGTCGTATCCTGTAGCTTCACCATACATATCTGGTTGTGAAGCTACAACAACCCCTTCACCATCTGCCAATCTTGCAATAGCTGTGTTAATTAAAACTCCAGCTGGTGCACCAGTTGCTGTTAATCCTCCTAATAATGCTAAAAGTGTTTTCATTTCTTTCTTTTCTCCTTCTAGATGTTTGCCATATCTATATTTTCATAGAAAAAACTCAAATGAAATCTTTTACACTTTATTAAAACCAGTTAGCACTTTTAGCTTTAATAAAATGTAAACATACTTGAGTTAAATATAAAAATATAGTAATGTGTTGGTATAGTTTCTTTTAATTTATATAAAATTTAGCCTTATTTTAGAAACAAGTTACCACACATAAAAACACAAATTAATAATATCAACTTTTAAGGAAAAAAACAAAAAAATGTCATAATTTGACATTTTTTTTCATAAAAATTTTCTAAAACTAAATAAAAATTTTTTTATATCAAAAAATTAGCAATTTTAGCTTCTTGCTTATTTTCTTCGCAAATATTGTAGATTTTTTTAATCATTAAATCTTCAAAAATAATCAATCTAATATGACTTTTTCATAAAAATCTTCTGTATATAAATTGAATCGGAAAAAAACTTCTATTGTACTTAATTTTATACATATCCCTATATTGAGAATTTATTTTTGGTTTTAATAAAATAATCTTAGAAACCTTAAATTTAGTAAAAAACATTGCCGCTATCACAAAAAATGCATAAGGTGAAACTTTATCTATCATTTCAGAATTTTTCTTGTATATCATCATAAGCATAGTTATTTTAATTGTTATTAAAAAACCTAAATTCAACATAAACAAAATAAACATTCTATAACAGTAATTCTCATCAAAATAAATTCTTTCTTCAAAAAAAATATTTTTTTTCTTTAAATTAAGTATTGTAAATAAAATTATAGAAATATATTTATAAGCAATTGATGCTAACATTATGACAAAAATAAACTCTATTAAGTAATAGAATATAAAAGTTATTGTATATGTTGTAAAATCACTCTCAAAATCCTTAATTGATATGTTTGACATCAAATCCTTAACCATTCTTAGAAATTCATCTTCATTGTAATTATTTAAAAAATCATTAGCATTTAAATCTAGATGTTTTTTTTCTCATAAAACCATCATATAAAAAGTATATTTTAGAATTAGAACTGTTAAAAATAACATAAATATTATTTTAAAGATCAGTCATAAACTTTTTTTAATCCTATTCTTAAAAATATAATCATTTCTAAATATTACATTTCTTTTTTTATAATGTCGGTAACAAAACAATGCAAAACATATAAATAGTGTAGATAAAATTATGATACCTCCCACTTGTGTTCCAAAACTCATTGAATCTGCAGTTTTTATTATGATTTTTGTGTTAAAAATATATTCACCAACGATATATAGCATCAATTGGTCAAATAAAAAGTTAAATATATATAGTATTTCAAAAAAAATACCCATTCAATCCCTCCTATCCATATTAAATTAGTAATTATTTTATTCATTTTTTCTTCATTCATTTCATTTCAAATTATAATTTAACACTGTAATTTTATATTTTGAAAATAAAAAAATCAACATTTAGTTGATTTATATATTATTTAAATCATAGAATTTGTAACTTCCAGTTAAAGTTTCAGAACTAATAGTTAAAGATTCTTTTGTTTTTCTATCAATTACTTTTCCTATTGTAAATGTTTTACCATCAGGTAACTTTAATTCTAAAACTGTTTTATCTAAATAAATTTCTAAGTTGAAGTTGTTTTTATCAAAATCAGATAACGAAAAGATTCTTTCTTTTTGATAATCGCTTCTCTCTTTTAAAATTTTATAAGCTGTTTTTCTTTTAACTGACACTTTATTATTTTTAAGATCTATATCTACTTTTATAGAATAAGTTGAGTCTTTAAAATAAAGAGATAAATTATCTTTAATGTCTTTTAAGTTTAAATCTAACTTGAAAGAATTATTTGAAAAACTAAGTTGTTTTTCATTTTCAAATTCTTTGTTTTCAGTTGCAGCCAAATCATCAAAACCAATATAATCAGAATTAATTGTAAAATCAGATTTACCATTTTGACTTAATGTAAGATTTCTTGCAAGTGACATTTTTCCAATTCTTCCATCATGAGGAACTACATAGTGATAGTTTCAATTACTTACTCAAGCAGTTGTTGTTAAAGATTCAACTTTTTCATTTGAAAACACACCCTGTTGTTTTCAAAAGTTAGCAGCATAATAATCTGGTCCAAAGTCTAATCTTTTAGTTTCGCTATCAGCTTTGAAAACAAAGTTTTCGTCTAAATCTCCTGTTACATAAAAAGTACCAGTTGAAAGATCGTCTTTGTCTTCTCCTCACCCACTATTTCCACCATAAAACATAACTCATTTATAATCATCGGTTCCTTGGATTTTCATTTTATAAAGATTTGGACATTCTAACATTGGATGTTTTGCATTGTATTGTCCTACTCTCTCATAACCTGTTAGTGGGTTTGAAGAAACTCAAACACCAAAGTTATCATTTTCTGCATTATAAATAATGTATTTTGTATTTCCTTGATCATCTTTTTGAGTAAAGAAAAATGGGTCTCTCATATTTCTATCTTCACCAAGTTTTTGTTCGTTTGCAATTATTGGAGTGTCTTTTAAAGCTTTAAAAGAATATCCATCATCCAAAGAATAGTAACCCAAAATGTTTTGAGCACCTTTTCCATAACTTGTTGTCATTGAAATAATAGTTTTTGCTTGACCTTTTCCTTGACCTGTTTCAAATCTTTCATCCAGTCCAAACAAGTTATCTACATCTTCAAAGATAGAACCACTAGAAACATCACCATAACTTGTTAAATCTCTTGATAATGCAATACCTTTATAATCTCAGTGAATTCAATCGGTTGTTGTTGCATGATAAAAGTTTGTACTTTTATTTCCAAATTTTTTACCATAAGGATTTACTCTAAAATCTGCTGTATACAAGTAATATACATGTCATACACCGTTTCTATAAAAGCCTCCTTGAATATCATTCATCATTCCAGCTTCTTGTATTTGTAAGTGATAGTTATTTGTAAACCTATCTTCAATAGGTCTTTCAGTATATGTGTAAACATCAATTAAAGTTCCAGGAATTGGAGCTAGTAGTGATACACACATAAAAGATAATAATAATTTTTTCATTTTATTTCCCGCCTTTAAAATTAAAACTATACCTAATATTTTATAATAAAAAACACTATTATATTAAATAATAGTGTTTTATCCTATTTGATAATATTTGAAATTCATATCAATTTGTGAATTTGAAGTTACTTCAATATCTTCTTGAGAAACATTGTCTGGGAATTTTAACATTGAATATACTGAACCATCAGGGAACTTAAATTCTAATGTTGTTTTATCCAAGTAAATTTCAATTTCTCCTGTTTTTAGAGAACTTAAATCAGCTGAATAAACTCTATTTTTAGTAAATTCTTTATTTCCACGAACAAGTTTATCTTGTAATTTTCTATTAACAGTGATTTTGTTTTTTACAAAATCTAGCTTTGCTTCAATTTTGTAATTATCATCACCAATAGTTAATTTTAAGGTATCTTTAAAATTTGATAAATCTTTTAAAGAGATATTCATTTTAAAACTTTTACCTTTTAATGAATTTGATTCTAAAATTTTTTCATTAGTTTTAAAAGAACCTTCACTTGTTGAAAGTGTTTTTACACTTCCTTGTGATTTATTTTCACTTCAAAAATCTACAAAGTCTGTATGCATAGTATAGTCATTGTTATTTTCTCTAAGTTCAATGTTTCTTGCAAGAGACATATAACCAAATCTTCCATCATTAGGAACTTGATAAGTATATGCTCAATTACTCATTCAACCAGTTGTTATTAATGAATCTATATTTGTATTTTCAACACTTTTTGTCATGAACTTTGCAGCATAATAATCTGGTCCAAAGTCTAGTCTTTTAACTGATTCTTTTGAATCAGGAATAAAAACATCATTTTCATCTAAAGTTCCTGTTGAATAATAAGTTCCTCCAGATAAGTTATCTTTACCATCTCCATGATTACCATTACCACCATAAATTAAAACTCATTTTTTTTCACCTGTTGCTTTTCCGTTTTCATCTTTTACATTCATTTGAAATAGATTAGAACATTCAAGCATTGGATAACGTACATCAATTGACCCAACTTTTTTATAACCTTCTGTTGGAGTTTTTGATGAATAAACATCATAAAACTCACCTCTAGCTATGTACATTACAAATAACTCTTTTTCTTTATCATAGAAAAAGTAAGGATCTCTAAAGTTTTCATTTTTTCCTCTATTTGGATTTTCTAAGATAAGTTCATCTTTAACAATATCAAAAGTGTAACCTCCATCAATTGAATAAAACATCATAATATCTTGATTCCCTTTACCATTATAGTTTGTTGTTACAGCTATTTTGGTTCTAGCTTTTCCTTGACCCTTTATGTAATTAGGGTCAAGTCCAAATAAATTATCTACATCTTCAAAGAAAGTTCCACTAGCTTGGTCATTGTAGTTTTTAATGGTTTTAGGCACTCCAGGACCGTGATTTTCTCAGTTTATTCAATCTTTAGTGGTTGCGTGATATCAAACAGAACCACCTTTACCGTGATTGTACCCATACTTATCAAATAATCCATCAGAGTTTTGTAAAAAGTATACATGTCACTCTTGTGTTTCTTCATCAAAAAAACCACCCTGAATGTCATTCAACATTCCTTGAGTGGGATTTTGTTGATGGAATACAGTAGTATAAAGATCGTTATTAATCTCTGGAACAGTGTAATTTTTATCCATATATTGACAAGCAATTACAGATGAAGATGAACTAATTCCAATTGTAGCAACCGCTAAAATACTAAGTATTTTTCTCATTTTATATGTACTCCAATCAAATTATAATTTGTAATATTTATATGTAAGATTTAATTCTGAAGAACTTGAAAGTTTAATAGTTTCTGGTGAAACTTCTTCAGGGAATTTAATCATTGAAATTACAGAACCATCTGGCATAATTGCTTCAATAGTTGTTGTATCAATAATAAATTCAATTTTAACTGTATCTAACCCTTTAATATCTGCAGCATACTTTCTTAATTGAGTATAACCTTTGTTATTTTTTAAAGGTTTATAGTTAATAGTTCTAATTGAGTGAATTGTGTTTTTGTTAAAGTTTAAACGAATTTTGTTACTGTTAAAATTATCTCCAATTGAAAACTCTGTAATATTTGAAATAGTATCAACGTTTTTTAATTCTAAGTCTAATTTAAAGTTTCTATCAGATAATTTTGCTTTTGCAAGAACTTCTTCGTCTCCGCTTGAAGTCATTTCAGCATCATCAAGTCCTAAGAAGCTTGAAGTCATTCCATATTCATCACCAGTTTTAGTTAAACTAACTTTTCTAGCAAGAGACATGTTTCCTCATTTACCTTCATTTGGAGTTTTTGTGTTGTAATCTCAACTACTCATTCAACCAGTTCCAATTAAGTAATCTTTTTGGTCAGTAGCAGTTGGGTCTTGTCAGAATTTTGAAGCATAGAAATCAGCACCAAAGTCTAATCTTTTAGCTTCTTGTTCTTCAACAAATACGTTTTTTTCATTTAAATGACCAACTGAATAATAAGTACCTGTTCCTAATTTATCCATTTTATCAGGTCTTCCATTTTCGTTATTTCCATTACCACCGTAAATCATAACTCATTTAGATTCAGTTTTACCGTTTTCATCAGTTACATTCATTTCATAAAGGTTTGCACATTCAATCATTCTGTGTAAAGGAGTGTAATCACCAACGTGTTTGTATTCTCCTAAAGCTTTTTCTGATTCATAAACACCAAAATGGTCATCTTCTGAAACATACATATAGAATTTATTGTCTTTTTTAAATACAAATGGATCTCTAAAGTTTGGATATGTTCCTGGTTTTTTACCATTTTGTAAAATTGGTTGTTTGTCGTTTAAAGTTTCAAATTTAGCTCCATCAATTGAGTAAGAAGCTAAGATATTTTGACCTTTATCTCCGCCATATCCTGTAGTAAATGCAACATAACCTTTTGTATCAGTTGTTACACCTTCGATTTTTGCATCGATTGCAGCTTGTGCAAAGTCTCCATCTTTATCTTCGTATAATGAACCACTTGCAGCATCTCCTCAGTCAGTAACATACTTACTTACAGCTTCACCTTTATAGTCTCAGTGAATTCAATCTTTTGTTGTAACTCTATATCAAATAGTTCCGTTACGATCGTTATTTCCACCGTTTTCGTCATATCTTATTTCATGATTATATAAGAAGTAAACATTTCATTCTTTGTTTACTGCATCATAAAACCCACCTTGAATGTCATTTAACATTCCTCCAGCTGTTTCAATACCGTTTTCATCTACAACAGGCATGTTTGAAGGTGTGTTAACGTGAAATTTGTTTAAATATTTTTCTGTTTTTTCACTTGAACCACTGTTATTGTCAACAGTTGAATTTACAAGTTCAATAGCTTTAACTACTTTAAAATCTTCGACTTTGCTTTTACAAGCAACTACAGAAGAAGTTGTTGAAACTCCTACTGTTAAAGCAGCTAAAAGATTTAGCATTTTTTTCATAATTTTTCCTTATTCCCTTTTTTTATTTTTTTTCAATTTATCAACTTTATAAATAAAGTACAAAAGTAATTTTACAAAAAAAATAAAAAAAAGCAATACCTATCCTTGAATAGGTATTGCTTAAATTGATGTTTTATTTAGTTCTTGGTTTTCATTGTAATTGATAGTAATCAAAGCTAATTTCACTATTATTAGTTGAAGAAACACTTAATTCTTCTTCTTGAGCTCCAATTGGGTATTTTAACATTGTAAATACTTTACCATCAGGGAATTTGTATTCAACAACATTTCTATCAATAAAAACTTCAAGTTTAGCATTTAGATCTAAATTTGTTTTATAAGTTCTTGTTGCATTAAATTCATTTTGACCCATTGCAAATTTGTAATCTTGTTTTCTTTTTACACTTACAGTGTTATTTTTAAAGTCTAAAGTTAAAGCAACATTATATTTATCATCACCAATTTTTACATTAGCAGAGTCTTGGTTTGAAAGTTTATTTAAATCAAGATCTAATTTAAATGTTTTACCATCATAACCATTTTTTTCTAGGAATTTTTCTTCATTAGTTGTAGTTCCAGTTTGTTTTTTTGCAACTTCAACTGTATTGTTGTTTTTTAATTCAGAAACAGTTGATACTCCTTTTGGTAAATTAGTATCAACTTTATCTTCATCTCAGAAATTTACAAAGTTTGTTTCAAATGAATAATCATTACCATTTTTTTTCAAACTAATTTCTCTAACAAGAGACATTATTCCAAGTCTTCCATCATTTGGAGTTGATCAGTTGTAATCTCAACTGTTGATTCATCCAACAGTATACAATGAATCCACATTTGTATTAACAAAACTTTTCTTTCAAAAGTTTGCTCCATAATAATCTGGACCAAAGTCAATTCTTTTCATTGGTCCAGGATTTTCTTCAACAAAAACAAAGTTTTCATCCAAGTGCCCTACTGCATAGTAAGTTCCAAATGAAAGTGCTGGATCATTTTCTTGTTTTCCATCAGAACCAACTCCCCCATAAAACATAACTCATTTTTGTTCAATTTTACCGTTTTCATCAGTTACATTCATTTGATATAGGTTAGGACATTCAAATTTTGGATATCTTGCAGTTACTTTACCAACTCTTTTATAACCTTCTGTTGGTTTATCAGAAACATAAACTCCAAAGTAGTTTTGTTCTGCCATATAAATAATATATTTAGTATTTCCTTCACTATCTTTTGAAGTAAAGAAATAAGGGTCTCTAAAATTTCCACCATTTTCTTTTTCATTTGGATTTACTAAAACAGCTGTATCTTTAATTGGTAAGAAAGTATATCCTCCATCAATTGAATAATACATCATCATTGTTTGTCCATAATCACTGTATGAACAAGGAATTGCAATTATAGCATTGTCAAAACCATTATCTTTAGCTTGTTGTTGATATCCAAAATTATCGTCAACATCAACATAAAATGAACCAGATGATGAGTCTGAATAGTGTTCAATATTTGGAACTGCAGGTCCATGATATTCTCAGTTTACAAAATCTCTTGTTGTAACGTGATATCAAATTGAACCAAATCCTCCATGATTGTAACCATACTTGTCAAATCTACCTTCTGCATTTTGAAGGAAGTAAATATGTCATAAGTCATTTTTTTCATCGTAAAATCCACCTTGGATATCATTCATCATTCCTTGAGTTGGGTTTTGAACATGAAACATATTTGTATATTTTTCTTCATTTAATTCTGGCAATACATATCCTTTATCTTTTTTTTGACAAGCAACAGCTGAAGTTGCTGTACTTGCAATTAAAGTAAATGCTGCCAATCCACTTAATAATCTTTTCATAATTTACCTCTTTTTACTAACCTTGTGTTTTTTCAAATTGATAATAATTAAATGTAACTCCCAAATCAGAAGTAGTTGTTAAATGTATATCTTCTTTTGAAATAGCATCTGGGAATTTTAACATAGTATATACAGAACCATCAGGGAATTTAAATTCCAATGTTGTTTTATCTAAGTATATTTCTATTTTTCCACTTTCAAGTGTATTTAAATCAGCTTTATAACTTCTTGCTTTTTTAAATTGCTTGTCACTATTTTCATATGCTAACTTAATATTTAAATCTCTTTTTACAGTGATTTTATTATTTTTAAAGTCTAGGTCAACATTTGCACTATATTGGTCATCACCAATTTTTAGTTTAATTGAATCTTTATAGTCTTTTAAGTTTTTTATATCTAAATCTAATTTAAATGCTTTACTATCTAAATCACTATTTTCTTCAAAGAAATTAGTGTCATTTTTATAATTTCCTGAAGTATGTTTTGTAGCTTTTGTATTTCCTTTTGATTTTCCATCACTTCAAATATCTACAAAGTTAGTTTCCATTACATAATCATTATTCTTTTTAGTTAAGGTAATTTCTCTTGCAAGAGACATATAACCAATTCTTCCATCATTTGGAACTTGGTAATTATATTCTCAGTTACTCATTCAACCTGTAGTTAAAAGTGAGTCAACATCTGTATTGTTTTTATTTTTTGTATAAAAATTAGATGCATAATAATCTGGTCCAAAGTCTAATCTTTTTGTTGGATTTTTTTCTTTATCTTGAACAAACACGTCACCCTTCATTTCTCCAACTGCATAATAAGTTCCACTAGTTAGGTTATCTTGATATTTATCTGTATCTCATTCACCATTACCACCATAAATTAAAACTCATTTTTTTTCAACTGAACCATCTTCGTTTTTAACATTCATTTGATACAAGTTTGAACACTCTAAAGTTGGGTGATCTGCGGGTACTTTTCCGTTTTCTACTTCTTTATATCCTTCTGTTGGTTTATCTGAAGCATAAACAGAGTAGTAATCTCCTCTTGCAATATACATTACAAAGTGTTTTGTTTCTTCATTGTAAAAGAAGAAAGGATCTCTAAAGTTATTGTTTTTTTCTCTATTAGGATTTTTTAAAATCAATTCATCTTTTACTGTTGTAAAAGAATAACCACCATCAACTGAATAAAACATCATAATGTCTTGGTTTTGATCACCATTATAGTTTGTAGAAACTGCAACTAAAGTTTTTGCATCTCCTTGTCCTTCTACATAATCTTTATCAAGACCAAATAAATTTTTTGTATCTTTAAAAAGTGACCCTGAAGCTTGGTCTGTAAAGTTCTCTATTGTTTTTGGAACACCAGGTCCTACATTTTCTCAATTGATTCAATCTTTTGTGATTGCATGATATCAAACTGAACCTTTTTCACCATGGTTAAAACCATACTTGTCGAATCTTCCATCTTCATTTTGTAAAAAGTAAACATGTCATTCTTGTTTAACTTCATCAAAGTATCCACCTTGAATGTCATTCATCATTCCTTGAGTTGGATTTTGTTGATGAAAAACTGTTGTATATAGTTCATCGTTAATTTCTGGAACTATATATTCCTTGTCTTTAACAGGTTTTCTTTCACAAGCAACAACACTTGAAGTTGCACTTGTTGTAACTGTTAAAGCAGCTAATAAACTTAATATCTTTCTCATTTTCTCTCTCCCAATTTATAATTTAAAATTATAGTATTTATAATTTACTTTAATTTCTGATGAACTTTGTAAAACTAATTTTTCATTTTCTTTTTCATCAGAAAATTTAACCATTGATATTGTTGAACCATCAGGCATTTGAGCTTCAATAGTTGTAGTATCAACAATTAATTTTATTTGTATATCTGTTTTATTTTTTATATTTGCTTTATAACTTCTTGATTGTAAATAACCTGAGTTTTTAATTAAAGTTTTATATTGTGAAGTTCTACTTGAAGTAATTTCATTTTTTTTGAAATTAAGTCTTATTTTATTTTCAAAAAAACTATTTCCTAATTTAAATTCTAAAATATCTTTATTAGAATTTAAATTTTCAATATCTAAATCTAATTGGTAACTTCTTGAATTTAATTTATTATTTTCAAAATCACTATCAGTTCCTTGTATTGCTTCAACTTGGTTTTTTAAATCCACAAAAGTTGAACTTACATCATAAAAATTATTTACATAATTTAATTTAATTTCTCTAGCTATTGAAAGATTTCCTCATTTTCCAATACTTGGAGTTTTTGTTGCATAATCTCAATTACTCATTCAACCCATTCCTAAAAGACTGTTTTGTCCTTCTTCGATGTCTGATGAAGCGTTTTGTTGATTTCAAAACTTTGCAGCATAGAAATCAGATCCAAAATCAATTCTTTTAGCTTCTTGTTCTTCTTTAAAAATATTATTTTCATCCAAAGTACCAACAGTGTAGTACATTCCTGTACTTAACTTGTCTGATTTTTTAGGTTTAAATCAAGTATTATTACCATTACCACTATAAATCATCATTCATTTTTGATTATTTACATCTCCGTTAACATTCATTTTATAAAGTGCAGGACATTCTAACATACCGTAAAGCGGTTTGTAAGTTCCAACTCTTTTATAACCTGATAAAGGATTTGATGAACTTCATATTCCAAATTCTTCTCCTTGTGCTAAGTACATTGTAAATAAACCATTTCTTTTTATGATTAAAGGATCTCTAAAGTTTGGATAAGAACCATCAGGTTCACCATTTTTTAAAATAGGTTCTTCATTATTTAGAGGTGAAAAATTAATTCCATCATCAGATTGAAAAGCCATTATGTTTTGACCTCTTTCTCCTCCATATGCAGTTACAAGTGAAACATATCCACCTTTATTCGAAAAGTCTTTATCTTTATCAAAGAAAATAGAACCACTTGCAGCATCTCCTCATTTATGTCATTTTTTAACAGCAACTCCACCTTGTTCTCAATGAATAAAGTCCTTGGTTTTCATTCGATACCAATCAGTACCTTCTCCTCCAAGTTGTTTTCCTTCATCATCAAATGTAGATTCTGAGTTATTTAAAAAATAAACATTTCAAAACTCTCCATCAAAAAGAGCTCCTTGTACATCGTTTATCATTCCATTATAGGTTTTACCATTTTCAATTCTTGTTGGAGTATCAACATGAAATGAGTTTACAAATTTTTCTGTTTCGAGTTTTTTATCACCATCAACCATATCAATTTCTTTTAAAACAGTAAAACTATCATTGTTAGCATTACATGCTAAAACATTTGTAGTTAATGAACTTGCAAATGTTAATGAAGCAAGACTATTTAGTATTTTTTTCATTTTTTCTCCTAATTGATAATATTCTAAATTAATAAAACACAATCTTTTTGATTATACAAAATCATTATGTCAAATACAACTAATCAGTTTATTGACAAACATTGAAAAAATAAGCCTCTTTCTAAACTTATAAAAAAAGAAGGTTTAACCTTCTTAGTTTGTAGCAACTTTTTTAAATGGATGCACTTCTTTTAAATGTCTTGCTAAATTAGTTGTTATAAATAAAGTCATTGCACAACTAAATACAAGTAAAACTAAAGAAATATAAGTTTTAATATTTAAATGAAATTCACTTTTATCAATTTCACCAACTATTTCATATTCTTTTATTTTTTCAGCACGATCTTTGTTTTGTTCGTTAATTATTTTATGTTGATCTAAAACAAATCTAATATAAACCAAGAACATCAAAGCTATGAAAATTGTAATTAATAATGATGCCATCAAGTTAATAGATTTAATTAAAACTAATACTTGTTTATTTTTTGAATTAAATAGATAAACAATATTTGCCAAAAAATAGATAACTAAAATTACCATACAAGCTATAAATAACTCATACAAAGCGTGCAATCTTGAAAATATTCTAAAAGATTTTCAATATTCTATAATTCCAGATGATTGCTCATCTACTAAATCAGAATATGTAGGTCAAATATATTTAATTGCTTCAAGTGAACCGAAATCTTGATTAATTTTATTTGTTTGTATATTATTTTGACTTAAAATATGAACCTCTTGTATGTTGATGCTAAAACCAAATGTTGTAAAAACAAGTAATAAAATAAACATTATCGCAAGAGTGATAAATAAATTTCTTGAAATAGATTTCATTAATCATTTACCTCCAAAATTGGTCCATTATCTTCAATTTTTGTTTTTACAATAACTTTCTTTTCAGTTTTCTTAAATGGTTCAACTTTTGCTAAAGTTCTGTCAATTACTAAAAATTGTCAAAAAACAAGAACTATCATTGAAGCAAACAATAAAACAGTAACGTAAGTTGATTTTAAAAATCCAAATTTAAAGTAATATTTTGATTTATCAATTGTAGTTTCTGAATTTAGATCTTGTTCATAATCTTTGATATGTTGATTAAATGATGAAAGAGCCTTGTTTATTTGGCTTCCATAAGTTGAGAAAATAATAATAATCATTGAGAAAATAATAAAAGTTGTAAATATATTTATCCCTTTAATTGAAACATATATTTCCTTTCTTGAAAATTTCATCATAAGTATTACATTTAAAGCTATTTGTACTGCTAACAATGCAAAAATTACATTCAAAGCCATATTCATGGCAGAAAAGTCTAAAACTTGTGCGTAATATCCATAGCTGCCACTATCAATACTTACTGAATCGACATAAACACCATATGGATTTGTAAATGCAGCTTTTGATAATAAAAATATTTCTTTATCTTTAGTGGTTGGAATTCCTTGAACTACATCGTGTCCAATAATTTTGAACCCAAACCCTGTTACGTAAAACGCTATTATTAAAAGTGTTAAAACTGAAACGTTTAACACTAAATTAAAAGCTATTTTTTTCATTTTTCTTTCTCCTTTTATAATTCATAAAAAATTCAAAATATAATTTAATAGGTAGTCACTTTATTCATTCATATCATTCTCTTTTATGCATTAAAATTATTGCAAAAAAAAAAAAAAAATGCAACATATAAGTTGCATAATAATTAAATTTGGTAAAAATAAAAGTTCTTTAAGTAATCATATGCCTCATTTATTTCAATAAAACGAGGTGAGTGTCTACCTTGATTTGCATCAGGGTGATACTTTTTACATAACTCTAAATAACGTTTTTTTGTTTCATCAAAAGTTGCTAATCCACTCATTCCTAAAATTTTAAACTTTTCATAAGCTACTTTGTTAAAGCTTTCATCATGATCGGGTATATTTTCTCAAGTTGGAGCTCCTTTTTTAGTATTAGTGTTATCATGTTTATTTTTAAACCTTGCATAACCTATTATACAAAGTATAAACCCAGGAAATACACCCGATAACATTGCCAAAAAAAATACCAATTGCCTTACCTTTAGCTGATGTTATATAAGTAAGAACTAATAAGATTATTCAAACTATTGTTAAGAGCACCATTAAAACAAAATAAATTCCCATCCTTTTTAATCCTAATCTTTCTAATCTAAAACTATTATATAAAAAAACAACCAAAATTTGGTTGTTTATTGAAAAATTTATTTTCTACCGATTTCATTTTTTCTGCTTTGTTGAGTTTTTTCAACATAGCCTAAGAAATTTTCTCATCAAGTGTTGTGAACTTTTTGTTCTGCATTTTCACCATAAATTGGTTTGAAAAAGTAAGCAAAACTTAATCCAATTCCTAAATAAACTGTTCCTACTGTTAAGATGAACAGCATAATGTAAGGTCTTGGTCAATTTAGTTCAAGTGCTCCTGCAACTTCTCCAACGATGTAGTCTGATCCAAAGTATTGGTTTCAAACTTCAACTCCACAAACAACAATGATTGCTGTAATAGCACTTCTAAAGATTGCATCTCTTCCAAATTTGTAATTTGTGTGTCCATATAAATATAAGTACATTGCTGCAAACAATGTGCAAGCATGTCCAAAGTAGAATGTAAATCAGTTGATTACATCTCAAGGGTCTGTACTTCAGAAATATGGTTTTTCTGTTGGAAAAATAAATGTTACTATTGGACCCATTAACATGAATGGGAAAAATGTATCCATCACTCATTTATTGGGTTTAATTAATAAAATAATTGCAGCTCAAGCAGATAATGTACAAAAGTACATTAAGAAGTAATTAGGTACATATCCTCATTCTCCAGTATCTGCTGATAAATAACCAGATTCAATCATCTCTCTTGTATGAATTGGTACTAAATAAACTGTTCTTTCAATTTGATTAAATACTAAGAATATAATCAAAATGATTCTGATTGATAGAAAAACTCTACCATCTTTGTAGTATTTTGGAAACATCGATAAAGATGCTCACATAAATAAAGCTAATATAATAGCTATAGCTCATGCTAAATTTCCTTGCATATGTATTATTCCTTCCATTTAATTTTTTATTATTAAATATTTAAAAATAAATACACACGTCTTTTTGATAAAAATACACCTTATAATTTTACTACTATTTTTAACAAGATACTATATAGAGTGTAATTTTTTACAAAAAGAAATCTCTTAGAGATTTCTTTTTTTTATTTTACAAGTGTGTATTTATAGGGTTTTATTCAGCTATTTCTTTTTTATTAGACATTATTTTATAAACTGGATAACAAATAACTAAAGCAACTATTCCAACTAAACCAATTGCAATTGATGCAATTGTATATCCTGGGTGTTGTGCTACATTGTTTGTTGTTAAGATCATTACAAGACTTGCAACTAAACCTGCAAATCCTACAGCACCAATTAATGATGAAGTTGTTAAAGGTAAAGTTATTTTAAACATTTTTTTACCAGCTAAAATTCAATAAACTGGGAAAATTGCTATTAAAATTACTGCACCAATACTTCCAGCAATAACTCCTGGAATAAATAAATTTCATTCAGCCATTAAAGCCATAACCATTCCTAGAGAAAATGCAATTCCCCCTATGATTCCAAGAATCATTGAAGCTAAGTTTTCTTTTTTCATTATAAAATTCTCCTTTTCTTATACGTCTCAATTGACTCTTTTATATTATTAAGTTTATAGATTTTTTAAAACCAACTTATGGTTGCAAAGTGACAACTAGCAGTTGCTTTTAAAAATAATTTTAAATATTTAATGCTTTTTTGGTTTTTTACTTTAAATGATAAAATAAAAAAGACTTAAAAAGAATATACAAATGAGGTACTTATGCAGTTATATGACAAAATACAATTATTAAGAAAAGAAAATAATTTAACTCAAAGTGAACTTGCCGAGAAATTAAATGTTTCTAGGCAAGCGGTTCAAAAATGAGAAGCTGGAACAGCTACTCCTGATGTTTTAAAATTACCAGAACTTGCAAAAATCTTTAATGTAACTATAGATTATTTACTAGATAATGATGCAGAACAAAAAGAAGAAAATAACGAGAAAAATAATTCTCAGGAAAAAGTAGTTTTTAAAACAAAAACAAGTAGCAGTGATATGATATTTTTCATTCCCCTTGCGACAGCTATTTTCACTTTTTTAGGTATGTGATTTTTTATTGGTGGAATAATTGTTGGAATGTTATTTATTTTTATAGCTTTTTTACCAATAGCTGGGGTTATATCATTTGTATTAATGTTTTTAAATCTTAACAGTGGAACTGGCTCTATTTTAATATACCTATCTATGACAATTCTTGGTCTTTCTTTAGCATATCCAACTTATTTATTAAGCTTTATATGTTTAAGATACTATAAAAAATATTCAAAAATAATTATTCATAAAATTAGAAACTATAAATTTGGAGGAATAAACTAATGAAAAAAATAGCTTTATATATATCACTTGGTTTTGTTTTAGTTGGTTTAATACTTTTATTAACAGGATATTTACTACATGGTTTTAGTGATTTTAATTTTTGATTTTAATTAAAATCAATTTTTTTATCGTAAAAATTTCATATTTATTGAAATACAGCTTAAATTTTGTTATATTTATTTCGTCTGGTAGAAATATCAGACCCCAATTAAGTTATTATAAACCCTCCCAAGTTTATGATGACAATTAACTTTTAATATTTAATATGACAAATGAAAATTTAATTCGATTATGGACAGGCGAAAACTTAAATGTATTTATACATTATAGATTTTGTTGAGAGTTAAGATTCACAAGCCATATTAAAAAGCATTCTATATAGCCGTAGAATGCTTTTTTTCTTTTTAAATTAATCTCTGTAAAATTTAACTTTTAATGATAAGTTTTCAGTCCCATCAATTGTCAAAGCATCTCCTGAAGATACTTTGAATTCATATTCTTTTTTATTTTCAATATCTGAAATACTTTTTAATTCATCATTTTTAATTGATATATCAGTTCCTAAAGTAAATTCACTTGTAAATGTTTGATTTTTAACACCATCTACAAGTTTTCCATTAAATAGATCACTTTTTTTTAAAAAACTTACCTCTAGATATTCACTGTATTGTTCTAAGATATCTTGATAAACTTCAGACAAACTATCATCTCTATCATATTCAACTCTCAATGAATTTGCAGCACTTGTAAATGCAGAGCTAATTGCTTGGTTTGAAAAACTCATAGCAGTATTATAAACAGAAATGATTTCAGTTTCTCTATCTCACTCGTTATCATCTCATTCATAAAATTGAACTAAAATTGAGTAATTATCCTTTGTATGATCAAAATCATCATCTCCTGAAATTTCAACTCTATTTGATTCTTTTTCACCATACAATCAATAGAAATCAAGAATTTCTATTGAGTTGGATTGAATTTTATCAGTCAAACCTGCGTTACTAATAAAATTATTTAATATCTGTTCGTAATTACCTGTCAATTCATTTAAATTCAAACCACTTTCAACAGTCAAAAATCTTTCTTTTAAATTAGTTAAAGCCTTTTGGTTTCTAAAAAATAGTTCTTTAGTTCCTGGTTGGTCAGTACAGGAAATTACACTCGCACTAGTTGAAGCAACCAGTGAAAAAGATAACAATGTTTTTAATAATGTTTTCATTTAATATTCCCTCCCCTTAAATCTAATTATATACAAAAAAATGAAAATATTTACTCTTCCATTTCGAAGGCAAATATTCTCATAATTTTGTATTCTCCTCTTTTTCTTGCATTTTTATAATTATCTGCAAGAACTTTGTATTTTTCCATTACATAAGGAACTACATCTTCATAAATTGGTTCTATGTCTTTAAAAACTATTTCTTCTTTATCTATTCTTTTATTTGTATAACATTTTTGAAAATCTAAATCAGTTGTTCTTTCATAAACATTGTAATTGTATTTAATTCTTTTTAATCCCTTCATTTTAGGGATTGCTTTTGAAAAGTCTACAAACTTTTCAATTCTTTCTAATGTTTTACTAATTTTTTCATTTTTAAGTTTTATTGATAATAAGCTTTTAGAAACTGGTTGTAAGAAACGTAAAATGTTTCTAAACCAACCTCCAAAATGATTTTGTTTTTTGAAATACATAAAAAAGTTTAATTGGATTTTGTGGTTATTGATTGAATCGTCAACTAAATGATCTTCAATCATTTCTCTTAAATTTTCACCTTCGACATACATTGGTTGATTGTAATTAATATTTAAAGTGGTTTCAAATTCACCTTTTCATTTTGTTCTTACAAATAGATTTATATCCATTAAAGGATGACTCATAACAAAGTTTGATTCATCCACATTTTCCATCATACACTTGATTTGAAAATAAGCATTTTTTGAGATTTCTTCCTTATGTAAAACTCAATTTATTTTAAATACTCCTCAAGGTTCTCTGGGATCTATTGTTTGATTACAAATACAACATATTTTTTCGTAGTACATTCACATCACTCCTTACTGTTCTATTAAATAAATAAGGGTAAAAATTCATTCATAAATGATTTAAAATCATCAAAATATATTAATTCTGTTATTGATAATGATTGTTTTGCGGTATTTTTATATTTTAAAATTTCAATATAAATATTTATTTGCTCTACATCTAAAGTATCTAGGAATCTAACTGGAGATGATTGAAGAGAAGGTTCCATCGGTTGAAAACCTAAGTTGCTTTCTCTTTCTAAATACATGTCCAGTAACTGCTCGGTCTCTTCTTTACTCTTGCCATTAACATCAATTTGATAAGATACAGCTTGATGGTTATCTGCTCTGTAGATAACGTTATTTGAATTAAAACGTAAAAAGAAATTTATAAATTTATAATTAGAATTTAAAAAACTGATTTTAAAGATTTGGTCGAAAACTCTTACACCTTCTTTTGAGTTTATTTCAACATCTCGTGGCTCATAAAATTCTATATGAGTACAACCAGCTGCATTTAAGAATTTATTAATTTCTGTAAACATTTCTTTCATATTCATTGCTACCAACCCGTTTCTATTTTAATTTTATCATTTAAATTTTATATACTATAACCTTAATTAAAAAAAGCAAGAAATTTCTTGCTTATTGTTTTTTCTTACGTTTTGGTTTTATAACTAAGAAGTAAAATATTAAACTTCCACCAACAAGTCCCCCAATTAAACCAACACTACTTGCAACTATTGTTGCTATGTTGTTTTTTTTGAAAGAACCATCAGCAAAACTTTTACCTTCATAAATACTTAAAGCATTAGAATTTAAAATAGTTTTTCAAGTTCTAACATTTGATTTTACTTTTTCTAGAGTAATTCCTAAGTAACCATCAAGTACATGTCCCATTTCGTGATTTATTGTGGCATATATGTTTGGTGTACTTCATCAAAATTGTTGATATTGGTCATTTTCACTTGCATCACTAAACATATCAATTGATTTTCCACTAACAACAATACTTGCAAATGCAGTTGAAGTGTATATTGAATTGTTGTAAAAGTAAGAAGAAGTGTATGCCATAACCCCTTCTTGCGTTCCACTTAATGGATAGTCTGGTGAAATCACTAATGCAAAAAAGTAATATAAGAAGTAGTCTTGTTCATCTCATTTTGTAATGGATAAAGTTAAGTTAATCATTTCTAACATTTGATTTTTAAATCCATCAGTTTTTACGTCAGATCAACCAAAATGTTTTTGTAAATTATTTACACTTTCTAAAAAGTTTATAGTTGAACCAGAACTGGTTGTTGATGTGAATTTTGTATGTTCTAAATAATATTCATCCATTTCATCATAAGTTGCAAAATATTCTTCTTTGAGTTTTTCTTTATATTCATCAAATTCACTAATTGAATTTGATGAAGCTTTTGTAAATGTATCATTCATAAAGTTTGAAGTTTGAAATTTTTCGACATCTTCTTTGTCAATTGGCAACGTTTTTAAAACCTTATCTTGTCCATAACTTAGATTTCCATCATAATTTCAATAACCAAATGAAGTTGCCAGTGCTTTTAAAGTATAATTATAATTTTTTACACCAATTTGAGAAGAAAGATATTGTAAATCATTGTATGTTAAATCACTACCTGAAACACTTGTTTTAGAAGTGTTATATTTTAAGCTATCTTTCACAGGATTTTCATTAATTCAATTCTTAACATTTTCTCAATTAACATCACTAATTGCTCCTGAATAAGAGTTTTTAATTACATTATAAACATGCATAAAAAAGTAATTTAAAAGTTCTCAACTTTTGTTTTTTGCAGAATCTTCTGTAGTTTGTCATTTTGCATATGCTTCTGCAAAAAACTCTTGATAACTTGTTAATCCATACATTGAAATATTTACAATACTTCCAATTAATCCCATTTCAAAGAAAATTGATGAGTCACTTTCATACCCATCTCGACCACTTACTTTTTCAACCAAATCATTTACATATGTATTTTCTGAAATATCAGAGTTTTTATATAAAAAATATTGTAATGCTCGTCCAGCTCACATAAATTCATCAGTTGAACTTGATCCAGATGTATTTTCACTGTACGAAACTACTATATTGTTTTTTGTTGCAGTTATTGTATCATTTACAAAAACTGTACTAATTGATAAAGAACCTATCACTGTTGTGAATAGATATTTAATAGATTTTATCAATTAACTCACCTCTTTCAAAGATAATAACATTATTCCCCTCTTTTGACTAGGTTTTATCTTGCTAACATTCAATATTTCAAAAAAAAGAAAAAAAATTTCCTTTTGCAAGGAAATGTATTATTTATTTTTTAAATTGTTTTGAAACTCTTTTGATAGTATTTAGCTTTACATACTTTATTGTTAATTCAATTGTATAAATAACTAAATCCGATCATAATTCCAAGAATTAAGAAGAAAGCTATAAAGAATCAACCAACTCCAGGAATTCCAATCAATCCATCTCCATGAATATTAAGGAAAAAATACGGGTATAAAATTCCTTTATATTCAGGACCTGAATGATATCTCATTTCACCTCTTACCATGGCATAAATACAGTAAGAAATTACTAATGTAAAGTGTATTCAAAACTTCTTTAAAAAGAAATCGTTCAAATTTATGTTTATTTTGTTTGGCATAAGTACAAGAACATAAACCACATAAGCTATTGGGGAAATTATATGATTTATGACATTGGCAGTTTGGGGGATGGGTTTAGAAGGAAACGCATCATCCAAAGGAACCAAGATGAAATTTCAAATCAAAGCAGTTACTGTAATCATAACAGCCACACAATTGGCAGTTGTTTGACTTAAGATTTTTGTTTGACCCTCTTTTTTATAGTCTATAGCGGCAACTAAAAACCATACACATACTAATACATTTGAAAGCAAAGTAAAAGTTGTAAAATAATCAATGGTATAAGTTTCATAGCTATTAAAATAATCAGTTGCAATCACTTGCCCATCTACTAAATTGTAAATATAGTAGAATATTATTGAAAAAGCTGATAATAATCCAAATACTCATTTATAGATCAACCTTATTTTCTTAGAATCCATCAGTATGCTCCTTTCTTTCTTGGTTGTTATAATTGTAAATCAATATATTAAAAGCGCTAAAAACCCAAAAGTTATTTTAAATTTTAAAAATTATTTTATTGCTGTATCTATTTTATTTTTTTGGTATATAACTATTTATGGAAAAAAGAAAGGTATGAATTAATTGAAAGAACAATTATCTAAGGTCACTAGCTCTGCTTTTGCAGGATCTAAGATTAATATACTGTTGTCAGAAAATGACAAACACATTAGTTACACTAAAGTCGAAAATGAATATGAAATTATTGATAAAAGCATCATGTTGTTTTCATCGATACCAAATAGTCGAATAAGATATTTTTTATATGAAATGAATAATACTGTTTTTTTCAATATTAAAGCTCTTGAAAATTTAGGTTTTCATAAAGATGCTTTAAATTTATTAGAACAAAAACATTTTAAAAACACTACTTTCGATACTCTTGAAAAAGTTGGTTTCTTTAGAGATGATATTTCTAAGGATATTTATATTTCAGAAACCAACACTCTTCTTGTAGGCTCAAAAGGTCCAAAATTTTGATGAGAGTGACTAACTTTTAGTTGAAGTTTGTTTTTAAGTTATAGATATGTAAATGCTCTTTATTCAAATAAGCATAAAGATAAATTAACTGAAAACTTAAACATCTTACATGAAGTTATAGCTCAAATTCCTGGTTTTGGTATACAAAAAGAATTTGTAATTAAAGTAATTGATAATCTAATGAAGGTAAAAAAAGCAAAAATTAAGTGATTTAATACAAATCGTGGAGTTATGATTAAATTTAGAAAAACCAATATCAAAAATATTAATCGATCAAGAATAAATTTAAAAAAGTATAAATAAAAACAAAAAAACTGCAATGAATTGCAGTTTTTTTAATAACAATAACGTTCGCTTAAATACACAATTTTATTAGAAACTTCTGAAACTAAATTAGGTCGTTAGTAACTACTTCAAATATATAGTGTTTAGAAAATATTATGTTAATTCGTTGATACTTTTAACTAAACTCTTTTTAAAGAAATTTTAGCTTGTTGTTTTGGTTCATCAATTGAAATTACGTATCCGTCTAATTCTTGACCTACACTTAAGTGATCATTTACATTAGTTACGTATGCGTCTGTAATTTCTGAAATGTGAATTAACCCATTGTACACTTTACCATCAATTGTCACATCACAGAATGCTCCAAAATTAACGATATTTGTAATAGTTACTTTAACGATTTGTCCCATATTTTGCTTCTCCTTTATCATTACTATATATCAAAAAAGTATATAAAGATAGTATTTTGGAAAATTATTTTAAAATAATTTAAATTTTTTATAAAAAAATGACACCTATTTTGCTAGTTAATTGCATTAAAGCCTCTAGAACCAGATTGACTAAATTCTATTCATTTTGTTTCGTTTTTCTTTAATTCTTGTTTGTTTCATGAGTTTTTATCATTTTCTTCTAAAATATAAAAACTAATATCATCAAGAGTTAATCTTTTATGATTTAAATATTCAACTATTTTTTTGTATTTCATTTCAGATTTCTCTCAAAAATTATTCTGAATTTGATTAATTTGATTAATGTGTTGTTTCCAACGTCTTATCAAATTCTCTGCAAGACCCACATAAATTGGTAAGTGATATTGATCATAATCAATTTCACCTACCACTATCATGTAAATTCCTTGGTTTTCATTAGTATAATAACCATTTGCTATAAGCGAGTACTCTATCTTTGTACTATTTTTTATTATTTCTTTTAAATCTTTATTGTCAAACTCTTGTTTTCTTTTTACATTATAAATAATTTTATTATAAGCATATTGGGATAAAACTTTGATATTTGAATAATAAACCTGTAATAAATTATGAGCAGAATTATGGTATTCTTTTGAAACAAACAAAAATACTATTCCCAAAATCACCATTATTACCGAAACGATTATCATTATATTTCAAATAATATTTACACTCCCATTTGTAGAATCAGCTTCAAAAGAAACTTTTTTAAAAATACTAATACCCAAAACTATTAAAAACATAAATGAAAAAAGTGCCAACATCAAGAATATGGATTTTTTTGACTCAATTTTTGCAACCTCTTTATCAACGGCCATTTTTTCTTCTTTTTTCTTTGATACATATTGACTATATTCGTTCACACTGTAAAACTCCGGTTCATCTTGTTCCAAAAATGGATTAATGTCATTAGAGTCTTTGATTGTCAAATATTTAACTCCACCCCTAGGCCCCACTTCTTTGACGTATTTCTTCTTCTTTTCTAAAGCAAAAAAACTTCCTAATTGTTCTTTATTTGTAAAATCTAATGTAAAAAAAGTGTCAATTGAATTAATATCCTCTTCTTTTATTAAATGGTAACTGTTTTTATAAAAATTTTCTATCATGATATACTCCTCTTAATATTTTCAAAAAAATTGATTAAAAATTATATGGATAATTTTTAATCAAAAATTCTTTTCATCCTGGATTAGGACTGTGATCTGGATATATTTCTCAAAAAGCATTTTGACTTTCTTTGTAATTATCTCCAGGTATAAGTTTATTTCTTACTAAATACATAAATACAATAGAAGCACTTCTATTTACCCCTCACAAACAATGGACATAAATCTTTTTAGTTGCTATATTTTTTTCAATTTGTTCTATTGCATCATTTACTGGTCCAACATCCATTGTTTTGAAGTTTGGATAGTCTTCAAACCTGTAGTAAACTGCAGGTTCATTTAAATCTCAAAAGATATCTTGTTTTTGGCTACAAACATTGTAAAATATCTCTTCAGCACAGCTTATTCTTAAATTAGTATCACTTGGTGCACTGTGTCTATCTCCAAGATAAAGGTTTTCTGTTATTTTTCTCATAATTTTACCCTTTCTAAAAGCTCATATAAGTTTATTTTAAACCAAAGAGTAGTTGTTTTGAGGTTTAGTTGTAAATAAACGTCATATGTACTTTAAAAGTGTTGTAAAGTCAATATATAATATATTTGGAGGCTAAATTATGAGAAAAATAAATCTATTATTGGCAATTATCTTATTTATTATGGGTATTGTCCCTGGAGTTATCTATATTTTATTTCACCCATATCACAGCAATATCACTTTAATATTGCTGTTGATTTTCTTTGTAATACCAGGGGTTGTTTATTTATTATGACCTAGTGAAGGTTACTTAAGATAAAATGTAAGAAAAAATCTCTCTAAGAGATTTTTTCTTTAGCATTTTAAATTAATGAGAGTAAACTAATAACATTAAGAGGAAAAAACAATGAATACAGAAATTTACAATAAATTAACCAAAGAAATCGAACAATTATCTGACAAAATTAATAAAGTTTTATTAGAAAATGAGAAATTAAGACAACAAAGTAGAGGGTCTGAAAAACTATCAGCTTTACATACTCAAATTTGAAATACTTTTTTTGGTAAAAATCAAAACTTTAACAATTGATTTGATCTAAACAAGTTAATTGCTACCAATGCTATAAAAGCTTGTCAAACATGTTTAGTAAATGATGTTAAAGTTTATAAAATGGATAAAACCCAAGAACAAGAATATATTAACGCTATAAAAATTGGTCAAAACCAACAGTATTTAGAAAAAATACTTAAAGGTTTTGACCAAGAAAAACAAGACCAAATTACAAATGGTTTAACTTCTAAACCTTTTCATTGTATTATTTGTAAAAATCACAGTTTTGGTCTGGTAAGTTTTTGTCAAGGTTGTGGTGATGTAGTTTGTTCTACTTGTTGTACATATTGATATCACCAACCTAACCTTGCTCAAAAAACAGAATCTGAACAAGAATTAAACCAAGATATTGATAATTTAATCGAAAAGTTAAAAGAGTTAAAAGAAATATTAGACAGTGAGCAAAAACTAGATAAAGAAATAGTTGATAAATGTGAAACAGTATTTATTAATGTATTAAAACTATTAAAAAGAGATAGATATACTGATGAATCTCCTATTCACTTTTATAATAGAGCTTGAGAAACATTTGTTCCTTGTTTAGGTTGTTTTGAAAGTATGCAAAAGACTTATGAAATAAGTCAAAAGGATTGAGAATCAATTGTGGTTTATACAAAAATGAATCATATTCCAATTTATGTACAATTACAAAATTTACAAGCAGTAAAAGATAAAGAAGATTTTTGTAAAATTGTAGGAAATCACTGTTATATTTGTAAGGATTTTCATAACCTAACAAATGATCAAATGTGTGTTGATTGTGACATGAACGTATGTCAAAAATGTTGCTTTGTTAGACAATAAAAAAAAGAGGATTTATATAGTGGGAAAAAATAATTCTACACTTAAACTTGAACATTAACACCAGCAGCAGATGCTGGTGTTTTTCAATTCAAGTTCTTTTGTATTCTTTCGTTATTATATCAATTTATATATCATGATATATGTTTTGTTATATCTTTAATATTCATTTGTTTAGTATTTATATGATTCAAATATTCTCCCTTTAGGCAACCAAAAAAGTATTCTATTTCTCTATTGTCTAACGAATTACCAACTCTTCCCATTGAAGTTTTAGCCCTTACTTTTTTTAATGTTGCTAAAACACTTTTGCTAGAATATTGAGCACCATGATCTGAATGGAAAATAAATTCAGTTCTATTTAAATTGTTAATTGTGTCAATCACCAATTGATTATCGTTTATGGCAGATAATTTTCAAGACTCTATATATTTAGTTTTGTGATTAATTGCAGCAGATAAATAAATATTTCTTTCCTTTAAATTTGCAGGGATGTAGGATACATCTGTTGCAATAATGTTATCTACATCAGGATTATAATTCCTTTTAACTAAATCTTTATAACGAACGTTGGTATTTTTTGATTCAGCTTTTCTTTTTTTTCTCCTTGTTAGAGTAATCAAGCCTCATCTAAACATATAGTGTCTTAAGGTTCTATCAGAAATGTCGACTCCTTGTTCATTTAAAATTACAGCAATTTTTCGACTACCATAAATTTTTTTAGACAAATTAAAAATACTTTCAACTTGTTCTCTTAAATGATCGTACTTATATTTTCTTGTGACTTTAGCTTTGTAATAACTAGTTCTATGAAATTTTAAAATCTTTGGTATTAAATGCTTCCTTAAATGGCAAAAACTATCTAAGGAATTTTTATTTCGTTTATCTCTTTGTTCTTTTATTCAACTTTCTATAATTTCTCTTTTTTCATCTTCATTTAATTCATCGATTATTGATGGAATATCTGAATCATCGCGGCTTTTAGGTCTTCCGCTACCTTTTGTTCTAATTAATGCGTTCATACCTTTATTATCTAATAAAAAGACTTTTGATTTGATAACTCTTTGAATATAACAATTTTTTGTGGTCTTACCTGTTAATTGCTTATATTCATTTACAGCTTTCATCAAACCATCTTCTTTATATATTCCTATAATAAAAATCCATTGATTTATTGTTAAGTTTTTAGACATAAAAAAATTCTACACTTCCTTTCAGATGTGTAGAATTATTTTTTCCCTGTTTATTAATCCTCTATTTTTTTTATAAATTAATTCAATTTAACAATTTTTGATTGCCCTCTTTAAATATATACTTTTTTGCAGAATTTGATAAATCTATCATTTTCCCACCAATAGAATAAATGAATTGAACTTGATTAGTCTTTACCTTCATAACTGAATCTCACATTAAAAATGAAGGTTTTTTTAATGCGTTAAAAGGTGATCTAAAACTATTTTGTAATTTTTTATAAGTTGTTTTAGTTGTTAAAGGAACAACCAATAAAACAGATTCTCCTTTTGAATTATATTTAAAATTTGACAATACAACAGCGGGTCTAGTTTTTAAAAAATCACTATCAAAATCACCATGCTTATTTTTATTTCCGCTAATTAAAACATCCTTAGAAATTGATAAATTATCAAAAATTTTGTTATCATGAATTTTGTTAATCATACTACATCATATTTTCTATATTTCATATTTTTTTTCCTCAAAAAAAATCTCCCGTAAAGGGAGGGCGTGCCGCAATGGGCAAATTGAGGAGTTAACCTCTTCTATTAATATAACATTTATTCACCCAATTTGAAAACAGTTTTCAAATTAAAAAAACATTAATCTTAGCCGTGTTAAGGTTTATTGCATTCACACTCCCCTATTCTTCTCTTTTAAATTATTTGTTTTTTATTTGCATTTTTTTTATTTATTGTTATTATCTCCTTGTATTAATAAAGAGAAAAACAAGTCACTCCTAAGTAACTGGAAATGACTACATTTAATTTATTATTACACAAATAAAATATATGAAAGGAATCCAAATGATATGGAACTTAATTTTTTGTGTCCAAAATGTGGACAAACCATTACAGAAAAAGACTTTGATCAAAGTGAACAAAGTCTAAAACATTTACATGAATTTTTTAATTCAAAAGAAAACATTTATAAAGAAGAATTATCAAAAGAAATAAAAAAATCTTTTGATAAACAAAAACAATTAGAACTAGACTCACTTAAAACAACTATTGAATCTAGTTATATTGAAAAAGTTACAAAACTTGAAAATACAATTCAAAACTTATCACAAGAAAGCGAAAACAAACTTGCCCTTTCAGTTAAAGAAACTGAAAACAAGTATATAAAAATTATCACTGACTTAGAAGCAAGTTTAAAAAACTTACAAACTGAATCTGAAAGTAAAATTTCTTTAACAGAAAAAAATATAGAAGCAAAATATTTACAACAACTAGCTGACTTAAATCAACAAATAGAATTACTTAAATCAGAAAGTACTTCAAAAATTTCAATCGCTCAAAAAGAAGTTGAAAATAAATACATTCAACAAATTAGTGAGTTGACAGCACAATTAGATAAAGTAAAAACTCAAAGTCAAAATGAACTTGAAACATTAGAGTCAAAAATAAAATTAACTAACCAAGAACTTTTAAATTCTAAAAATCTTGAAATTGAAAAACTAAAAAATGAATTAGCATCAATTGAAGATAAAAGTAAACTTGCAAGTAAAGAATTAATTGAAAATTACAGACAAGAATATGAAAACAAACTTGCAATTGCAAATGCAGAAATCACAGAACTTAAAATAAGCAACGCTCAAAACAAAGTTATCCAAAATAAAACTAAAGGAGAAAACTTTGAACATGATGTTGAAGGTGAGTTAAGAAAAGTATTTGTAAATGACATAATTGAAAAAATAAATGATGCAACTAAAAAAGCTGACTTTAGACATACCATAAAAGAAGATGGCCAAGTTATGGGTAAAATAATTTATGAAGTTAAAAATGCGGAATGAAAAAATACTTGAGAAAAAAAACTTACTGAAGATATGGCTAGAGAAGAATCTAAATATGGTATTCTTGTGGCTACAAGTTTCAATGATCAATACAGAGGAATACCTTTTAAAGTATCAGATCAAAACCCAAATATCTTTTTAACTGATGCAGATAGTTTTACATTTGTTGGTAACATTGTGAGAATGTTAATTAGAACAGAAAATAAATTAATTGAAAAATACAAAGATGGAAATCAGTCAGAGAAAATTAAAGAGTTTAACAATTGAAGAGATACAAGTTTTATAGCCTTTTCAAAAATGTTAGAAGATCAATTTAAAAGAATAGAACAAAGCGAAAGTTCAATAACTTTGAAAATTAATGATATCAGAATAGCTAGACAAAAAATTGTAGGACAATGGTTGAAAGTTGTTAAAACATTTATTGAAGGGATGAATATCTAAACATGACAAAAACCGATTGACTATTAAAAATAATACAAGATTATTTTGCAAAAAAAAATAATACAAATTCAATTGCAATTCACGGTGATTGGGGAACTGGTAAAAGTTCTTATATGGACTTATTAAAAAAAGAAATTGCACATTATGTCGAGGACACATTAACATACAAAATAGATCTTTGAAGTCTAGAATTACATGAAGATAATTTTTTATATATGGTTATTGTTGAATTTTTCAAATGTTTATCGATAAACCCCAGTAATGATAAATTAATTAAGAGTATTCCAAAATTTTTACTTTCAACTATTTCGAATATTACTAAAATAGATTTCAATAAGTTTACCGAGAAAAATGATGACAAAATTATTGAAAATTTAAATAGTAAAAATGATTTAGAAAACAATTTTAAAACGATTAGTAAAACTATAGATTCAGGAAATAATAATTATGTTTTTATTTTTGATGAACTTGACAGATGTTCAAAGGAAAATCAAATAAAATTTTTTTCAATACTTTATAATATATTATTTAAACTTAAAAATACAAAAATATTTTTCCTAGTTTCTGCTAATTTCAAAAAAGTATCAAAAATTGATTATGACAAAACATATACTGAAAAATTTTTTGATATAAATATTTCCATTGAAAAACTTGTTGATTTCGATAACACTTTTATTAATGGTGATAAACTAATAACCGATTTCATAAAACATGTTTATAGTGATATTAATGATTTCAGGTTTTTTGAGAAAACTTTAAATTTAATAAAAAGTTTTATTTTAGAAGATGATTTGGATAAGATTTTTTTTCTGCACCTTAGAATTCTAAAATATAAGAATAGAGAAGTTTTTAATGAAATCTGTAATTCTCTAAAAGTAAAATTTTTAAGTAATTTATCTTATATTTGTTCTAAAATTAAATTTGGTTATTTCGATGGTTATTGAGAGGGTTATTCGACTTTTATTGAAGAAGAAAACAAGATAAATGCGAAAGAAATTTTAAAATTTCCCTTAGGCAATGAGATTACTTTTGATTTGAAAGCTTTTGAAACTTACAAGATACCATTAAAAATTGCACTACCTTTTATAAATAAAAAAAACGATAATTCAATTAAGACTAAAGATTATTTAGAAGTAGAGATAACTTCTTCAGGAGATAAAAAAGAATTCATAAATAACATACACGTTAACAATCATCTTTTGAATATCGATAATTTGTCTGCTAAATTTTTAAATTATTTACCTCTTAAATTCAATTATGAGGATATAGACAGTTACAATAATATGGAGACAATAATCTCGTATGTTGATTTAATCGATTAATAATAAAATTTGAAACAAAGATTTTCAAACTAAAACTTTAAGATGAATATTTAAAAAGGCTACAATTTTATTAATTGTGTAGCCTTTTTAAATTTAAAATGTTATCTTCTGTTTTATAATTTATTTAATATTCAATTTTCTTCAAAAATAAACAGTGTTTTAGCCATTGAAAAATCATCTAAGTCTTTAATTAATTCCATGGCTAATAATTCTTTTAAACCTTCATATAGTTTTTTTTGACCTTTAAAATTTAATTCTACTAGTTCTTTTAATTTTTCAATTGTTAAATCTTCAATATCTTCAATATCATAAGTATCTAATATTTTTTCTAACTCATTATAATATTTTTTTGTTTCTTTAAAACCTTCTAATAGTTTATCTCTTGAAGGATTTATTAAAGCTCTTTCAGTTTTAGAAAATGTATCAAACTTTAGACCATCATAAATATGTCTTGAAAATCTACCAATATGGTACATAATTTTATAACCATTATGTTTATATTTTTCATGTATTAGATCTGAAAGTTCTTTAGCTTCATTACTATCACTTAGATTGAATGTCTTTTTTAAACCTTTAACTTCTATAAAAACTTCTGGTATGTGAAAAGGTCCATTTGTTTTTAATGAATTTTCACATTTTTCAAACGATACACTGAATGTAAATTGTTCGCTCATTTTTTTTAATTGTTTATCATCTATTTTTTCTATATTTTTCATTTTTTTCTCCTTTTTGAATTACAAAAGTAATTCACATTGTTTTTTATAATTTCTAAGTCTGTAAATTATAAATTCTTTTTCAATAACATCCATATCATCAAAAATTGTATTTTGATTTTCAATGATTTCTTTTAAAGCTAAAAAGTATCTAAAGTATAAATACTTAACTACCAAAGAACCTTGCTTTGGTCACTTCTCAAAAATGAAGTTAGTCATTTTTGAAGAATAAATATTATTGCTAATTTCAAAACTTTGATTTTGTTTATCTAGGTTTAAAATAATTCTTGGTTGTAATTCTTCTATTCCAAAATCATTTTTATCACCATTTATTTTTAAATCAAAAGAAAGTTCTTTATCTATTTCTTTTATTAATTTCATTTTTTCTACACTCCATGTACTAAAAAATAATTAATTATTTTTTATTATATTTTTTTGATTTTGTTTTACTAGCTTTATCATCTTCAAAACTAGAATTAAAGAAAGTTAAAAAGTCTGATTTATTTTTTGAACTATTTGGAAAGTTTGAATTTACTTTTAATTTTAGTTCTTCAACTTTTTGTGCTCTTTCTTGATTGTCAAATAAGTCAAATGACCCTTCTTTGTCTGTTTCAATTTCTTCAATTGATTCAGAAACTGAATTTTTTTCATTTCAATTAATGGTTACTCTTTTATCAATAGGATCACTTAAATCTCTTTTTCTTTTATTAAACGGATAGCCTTTTAGAGCTTCTAAAACTCTTGAATAATAATCAAAAATTAATCCTGCTAGTTCCAAACCTCTTTCTTCAAAATGTTCTTTTAAGAAGTCTATAAGATTTTGTGCGGATTCTTTTTTTATCAAATTAAATTGTTTATCAAAATCTTCTAAATTTAAAATAACATCTGGAACATTAATTTCATCTCCATTTAATAGTTCTGCTTGTAATTTCTTATAATCTACTGTAATTTTAAAAATAAATTGGTTGTTCATCTTTTCCTCCTCTACCAATTAAGGTATTCTACAAATTTGAGTTTTTCATTCCTCAATTAAACTATCGTCATCGTTTTAGAAAAAATGTACAACTTTTTCAAAGAAATTTAAATTTCTTTGAAAAAAAACAAAAAAACTGACATAAATGTCAGTTTGATATATTTAAAAATTTTCATCCAGGTATTTTTTTAACTCATATCCTAAACCTTTAGCAAAATCAGAGAATCTTGCATTTAAATAATTAGATTTACTTGTAAAATTCGATTTACTTGGTAGCTTATATTCTTCTTTAGGTAATATAAATTCTCCATCCTCATAACCATAATTTCTTTCAACATATCTTTGTAAAGTTTTTGTTTTAGAAGAAAAGGTTTTATAAAGTTCTTTTGTTAAGTTAATAAATTCTTCATCTAAAAGAATTTCATCTAAATTAAAATAAAGTAATTTAAATTTCTTGTTTTCAAGAATTTCAGAACAATCATTTATTGATAAAAAATCAGTATTATCAATAAATTTATCTTCAAGATAATCAGACAAGTTATCAAACCATACCTTTAGGTTATCTTTTTTTAAGAAGTCTAAATTAAGTATTTTAATAGTTTTTTTATTTGCTGCAAAAGCATATAGTATTGATCTAATTAAAGCTATTTTTGAAATAGAAAATAGCTTTTTATAACTTGTTATTTTTGGTTTATCCACCAAAATATTTGTATTTAAGAGTTTTAAAGCAAAATGATAACAAAGTTCATTTAAACTATCTAAGTCATTTTTATTTCCATTTAAAACTCTTTGAGCTTGTTTTCACTTTTCTTCTAAAGCTAATTTCTTTTCTTCTTTCTTTTCATAGACAATATTTGCATCAAACTCTAAAAGATCTTCTTCATTTACTATTGCAAAAAAAGTAAATGAAATGCCATAGTTTTCTAAATGATAATTAAAACTTTTAGATTCTAAAATTTTATAAGATTCTTCAAGATCAAGCAAAATTGCATTTGCAAGTCTTTTTGTAATAGGATTGTAGAATTCTTTTTCATCAATTGGGATAACTTTTTTAAGATAAGGTGCTACTCTGGGAATAAATGGATAAGTATCACCAGTTCCTGGAATTGCAAAGTACCTTTTAAACAATAAAAGATATTTGCAATTTTTAAAAGAATCTAATTCTTTTGCACTTTTAATACTTATAAGCTCTTTCATTTTCTTCCCCTTAACTTTTATTAAATAAACATGAATTTACCAATCCATTTATATTATACATTTCTTTTAATCACAAAAGACCTCTAATAACTTATTAAAAAAAAGAAAAATGTATTAACATTTTTCTTTTGAAGCATTTAAGCATTTCATAACAGTTTCTAAAAACTTTTCTTTTAAAAGTACATTGTATCCTGCAATCGTTGAACCATTTGGAACGCAAATTTCTTTTATCAACATTTCTGTTTCTTTATCATTATTTTTCCAGTTTTCAACAGTACTTATTATTTGCTCTGCAATTAATTCCTTTAGAAATTTGTGATCATAATTATTTTCTAGACCAAATTGCTCAAAAGCTTTTAGAAATTCAAAAATATAAGCTGGAGAAGTTCCTGTTAAAGTTACAAAAGAAGGATACTTGTCTTCTGTGATCTCAAATACTTTTCCAAATGATTTTAAAATTTCTAAACCACAATTTAATAAAGTTTTATTATCTCCAAAAGTTGTATAACTTGTAAGAGATTTGCCAATTATTGCATTCATGTTTGGTATCATTCTAATAACAGAAAGGTTTAAAGAGTTTTTAAAACTGTTTAATATACTTTCAATACTTAAAGCATTTACCATGCTTATAATTAAACTATTTGAAATGTCTATTTCATCTAAGCTTTCAAATAACTTGGCACAATCAATTGGTCTTACCCCTATTATAAAAATATCAAATTTAATATTTTTAATTTCCGTTAAATCAGTTAAATATCTCACGTTATTTTTTTCTGCTAAAAGTTTTGAATTTTCAAGATTTCTATTTAGTATAAATATTTCATTATCTTTATTTTTATTTGCATATTGTTCAAGAATAGCCGAACCCATATGACCAGTTCCTATAAAAAGTATTTTCAAGTTTATTATCCTCCTTTATATTTTGTTGATAAATAATTTATAAATTCATTATATCAATAATTAAATATTAATTTACATTACAGTAAATTACGAATACATTCAAGATAACAGAGAAATAACTTTATAATTATAGAATTGAAGTTTATATGGTCAAAATAGCTAATAATTTTATAATAAAAACCAAATATTTTTAACAATAAAACACTTTATTACATCACCCTTGGTAAATATGTCTAATTTCAACTATAAAGTGATTTTCAAAATCATTTTTAATTTCTAATAAAAGGCTTTTAATTGAGTTCAATTAACTTATAATTACTTAGAGAGGAGATTTTAAATGAGAATAACAGAAAAATGAATAAAAAAAGATATCATCGATCCGCCCTTTAGCATTGAAGAATGTAGTTTATTTTTAGGTGATGTAGGTGGCGTTAATGATACTGAGAAAATTTTAAATAATATCATTGATATTATAAATATAAAAAAAACAGAGACTGTCGAGCTGTATTGTATTAAAAGCAGTTCTTCTTCTTTTAAGTTTTATATTTTAACAGGAAACTTTAAAGTGGAGTCTCAGGGAAATGGAATGAATATCGGTTACGATGGTGGTGGACCAAAAAGATTTGCGAGATTCTTATCTAATTTATTTGATATAGATAAGGAAAAAATTTTATCTGATTTAAAAGAAAATTTAAGTGATAACTATTCTTTATATTTTAAGTTTTCAGATTAACTTTATTACGTAAAAAATTGATTTAAATAATCAATTTTTTTGTTTTTTTAAATTTTACTTTGTATTCTTAATAAATTCCTTATATCAGAAGAAGGATTTTTTTCTATATCTTTTACATTCTTTTATATCATCATCGGTTCTATCTACATATACAAAACCATATCTTTTTTTGATTCCTTCATGAGTAGATACCAAATCAATAGCACTTCAAGGATTGTAACCCATTAATTCAACACCATCATTAATAGCCAATAGCATTTGCTCAATGTGTTTTTCATAGTAATTGATTCTATAATCATCATTTACTTGACCATCTATTAATTCATCATAACCACCAATACCATTTTCAGTTATTAGCAATGGCAAATTATATCTATCATAAATTTCTCTTAAAGTACTTCTTAGACCAACCGGATCAATTTCTCACCCAAACTCTGTCTTTTGTAGATTAGGGTTTTTAATTTGTTTATAAACACCAACAATAGATCTTAATTTTTGTTGATTTGTTAATTCATTAAAATCATCATCTTCTTGAGAAATTGCAGCAGTAGCTGAAGAATAATAGTTAAAAGCTATAAAATCAGGTTTTGCGTGTTTTAAAGTATTTAGATCGCCTTCTTCAATACTGAACATTGCGTTATTTTTTTCTAGGTATTTAATAACTAAAGGGTTATAAATTCCTTTTACATAGCAATCCAAGTAAAATCAATTTCTAAAGACACTCATATTAAAAGCAGCTATTTGATCTTCTGGGTGATTACTATTTGGATAAATGGCATTAATATTTGGTGCAGGTCCAATCTTTGCATCCTTAATCATTTCATGACAAGCAATCATAGCTTTTGCTGAAGCCATCATCATATGATGATTTACTTGATAAGTATTTTTCAATCTATTTTCTTTATCGCCAAAACTAATTCCTACCACTTCTCCAAAGATTATCATTACATTTTGTTCATTAATAGTTAATCATTTTTTTACTCTATCTCCAAATCGTTCAAAAAGAACTTTAGAATAATTTTCAAAATAAGAAATTATATCTCTGTTTAATCAACCACCCTTTTCTTCTAATGCATTTGGTAAATCAAAATGATACATTGTAATAATTGGTTCTATATTTTTTTCTAATAAGTAGTTTATTAAATTATTATAAAACTCTACACCTTTTTCATTAATTTCTCCGTATCCTTTTGGAAGTATTCTTGACCAAGAAATAGAAAACCTATAAGATTTAAATCCCATTTCAGCCATTAAATCAACATCTTCTTTCCAATTATGGTAATGATCTGATGCTACCTTAAAATCAGTTGTTCCTTCGGGAATGTTTGTTCTAACATCTTGAGTTGAAGGACCTTTTCCATCACTGTTTCAACCTCCTTCAAATTGATAAGCACTTGTAGATCCTCCCCATAGGAAATCTTTTGGAAACTTATTTAACATTTATTTTACCTACTTTCATTTCTTTATAAAATAATTTAAGAACTTTATAATCTATTGTTTTTTCATCATTTATTTCATAATTAATTTCAAAAATATTTAAAGCATTATAATATTTGTCTTTTACAAATGTTGTTAATTGTTTATCTAACTTCATATCTTTATTATCAATAATTTCATAAATTTCTTTTAAAATTTCATCTGTGAAATTTTTATATTTTTTAACTTCCGCTTCTAAATTGACATTTAATTGTTTAATTTGATTTTCTACTAACTCAAAATTATCTCCCTTTACAAAATTGTTATACTTTATTGCAAATTCATTGTATTTTTCAATATCTACACTTTTCAATTTTTCAGCTTTTTTAAACATTAAATCCTTTTTAAAAGTGAATTTATCATTCATTTTTTGTAATTTAATTTCTTTATTTGAAAGAGAAATTAAAACTTCTTCATATTGTTTGTAATTATTTTCTCCTTTTATTTTTAAACCAATTTTTGCTAATTTATCATTTATTTCAATAATTTTTTCATTTTTTTTAGAAATTTGTTTACTTTTTAATAATAAATTTATATAAGTTTTATTTACTTTTTTAAATTCTTTAACTTCAGTTTTTCTATCAACATAAAGAAGAACTGTTATGGCAAAACCACTTGTTAAAGCAATTAACGAAGCAATAAGTCCAACAATTAGATTTTTGCCTACACCCAATCCAATATATGACATTACTCCAGTTCCAGTTCTAGAAATTTGTGCTAAACCAAACATTCCTCCAACTGTTCCTCCGATTAAAGCCCCTAGACTTCCATAAATGAATGGTCAGAACTTTCTAAGGTTAACACCATAGATCAATGGTTCTGTTATACCAAACACAGCTCCAGGCATACCACCTCAAGCAGTTTGTTTAATTTTATTATTTTTTGTTCTAATAGCTACAGCTATGGCAGCTCCCATTTGTCCTACTATTGCAATTTGTAGAGCTGAATACATAACTGATGGTAATTGTTCATTTGTCATTGGCAATGAAATGGCGGTTACAATAGCTACATGAGTTCCTGTGAGAACCAATGCTTGCCATAGCATTGCAAATATACCAAGACCTAAACCATAAGGAATATCACCTAAAAGCATTACAAATTTTGATAATATTTGCTCAATAATTCTAAAGAACGGACCAACTGTAAACATAATTATTAAGAAACTTGAAAATACTACAAATGCTGTTCTAAATACAACATCTATTGATGAAGGCATTCATTTTTTTGTTCAAACATTCATGTAATGAACTAAAAATCCTGCAGCAATCATTGGTAAAACAGAACTTTCATAAGATTTTATTGAGATATCATTTCCAAATAATTGAAATAATACTCAACCAGAACCCATCAAATATCTACTTGTTAGTAATAAAGCTAGCAATATCGCCATAGGCGTTTCACCCTTCAAGTACTTTACAGTACTGTATAGAAATGCAACCCCTATCAATTCGATACCCACTTTAGACCCAACATAAAATAAGACACTAAAAATATCTAATTCACTAACTGGTAATGTTGGTGAAGGATTTTTTAAAACTCCAGCAACCACTAAAATAGCTTGTATTCCACCAATTATTCCTGTTCCAATTAATAAAGGAATAGTTGGAAACAAAATAGATGTTAAAGCTGGTGCAATTTTATTTTTGAATGGTATTTTTTTGTTTTCAATTGTTTTTTGATCATTTTTGTTTTCAATCAAGTTCGAGCATTCTTGTCTAACTTTATGAACTTCCCCACCAATAATAATTTGTAATTCTTCACCAGCTCAATTTATTCCTTTAACTATGGAAATTTGTTTTATTAACTTTTCATCAACCAAATCTTTATTAATTATTTTGAAACGCAATCTCGTCATACAATTAAAAACATTAGTTTGGTTTTTAACACCACCAATTGCTTGAAGTATTTGCGAAGCGATTGTCTCATATTTATTTATTTCTCTGTCAATTTTTACTATTTGATCACTAGTAACTTCTTTTTTTAAGTACTCTAATTCATAAAGCAATTCTCCCTGTTCAACTCTCTTCCCATCCTTTTTAAAGTTAATTTTATATTCTTTGAATTCATTTACTTCAATAACAATTGGAGTTTCTAAAGAAATATTGTCACTTATTTCAGTTTTATCAATTTCTACAATCTTAGTTTTTAGATTAACAGTGTCTCCAAGACTACTAATCAATTTAAAAGGGCGACCTTCTAAATTTACAGTTTCAAGTCCAACATGAACTAATAAATTTATTTCATCTTGTTGGAAGTAATATGCATGCTTAGTATCTGCGATTAATTCTAATTTAGCTTTTTCTAAGGGACTTAACATAACATTGTTATCTGGTACTATAAATACCCCGTCTCCTAGAGCTTTACTTGCAAATGCATTGTCGGTTATTTTTTCAATTTTTTGTACAACTCCGCTAAAGGGAGCAAAAACTTTCAATACTTTCATTTTTTCACCTCAATTATAAGTTAACAATAATTGGAAAAAATAACCATTACTTTAAACAAAAAGTCTAATACTTTCCAAATAAGAAAGTATTAGACTAGCAAGGTGTATAAAGTTAGGATAATATAATCTACCATTACCCTTCTAAATTTATAATCAATATAATTATCTCTATTTCAAATAACAAACTTAAATCCAAAATTTAAAATTTTTGATTCTTGAGACTCGCTAGTGATTACAAAAAGATTTTCTTTCAGATAGGGCTCTGGTAAGAAATTTAATTGTTCAACAAGAAAGGTATTATCTTGACCTCCTAATAGTAAAACTACCGGTATGTGTTTTATATATTTTAAAGCTAATTTATTTGCCGTAATTCTATTTTCAGAAAATAAAACCTCAATGCCAAGATCACTTAAAATATCTCTGAAATATTTAGCACTATCATTTAACTGATATGAGCAAATAATCAAAACCTTATTATTTAACTTAATTTTTTCTGATAAAGTTTCGAGAAAATCCTTATTTTGAGTTACCAAATTATAAAAATCATTAAAAATATTTCCCATAAGTTCATAGGAATCCAATTTTTTAGAATTGTTTAAATAATATTTTGAATACTCAGTTTTGAGCATTCAATTAAACTCTCTAAACCCGCTAAAACCAAGTTTTTTAGCAAATTTTGTCAACACACTCTCTGAAACAAAGCATTCCTTTGCAAGTTCTGTTTGATTTTTAATTAGTCCCTCATTAAGATTTCTAAGTATCACTTCCGCTATATTTTTTGCAGAGGATTTGGAATCTTTTTTTGACATATCTACTAACATTTCTCGTATATTCATTTTTCACTTCTCCAAAATTTTAATATCTTTAAAAATTATTCAAATATTTTACTTTTTATTAAATTACTTAAATTTTTATCAACACAATATATATAGCACCCCTTCATTGCTCTAGTCAACAAGACGTTGTAGGTATTTCTAATTATTTTGTCTTTTTTCATTTCTAATACATCCAGAGGTAAACTGTTATCAGTTTCTGTTTTGATGTTAATTAAAGATTTATCACTTTTCGCCCTCTTTGTTCAATCTGTTTTTATATCAGTTCCATCAGAATAAAGGTCTGGACCTATTATTACTCCAGCATAATCTATCTCTAAACCTTGAACCTGATGAACCGAACCAATTTGATTTATAGATTCATTATTTAACATAAAATACTTATCATTCTCAAGATTTCATTGTTTTTTGAAATTCCCAATTTCGATATCCAATAATTCTTTATCTTTTTTAGATATTCAATTTCAGCAATAACCTGCTAAAACTCTTGCAGAGTTTTGTTTTGACTTTTCTACAATTGCATCATACATTTCTTGCACATCATCAAAAATTTTAAAATCAAATGTATTTCTAAAAGATAAATTACTTTTTTCACCATCATAAAGTAAATAATCTACAAAATTAATATAATCGTCTGCCCCACTTGATCTGAATTGGGAAACTAATGGATCAAAAACAGTGATTCTATCATCTTCAACACCTTCAAGTCTTGCTTGTCTTTGAATTTCTTCAATTGTTCCAATATCTTTTGTTGTAACAATTTGTTTTTCATCAATGAAAAATACAGAAAATTTTGACTCACAAATAATCTCTCTGATTTGATTGTTATATCCTCTGTCCTTAGGTGTATATTGATGTCTATTTATAACTCTATGTGCCTCATCAACTATAGTCATATCATATTGATTCTTAATAAGATATGAAAATTTTGAAGTTCCATAAAATAAATTATCTACTGTAACTTTTGTATATTTTTTATCCTTACTTCCATCTAAAATTAGCTTTTTAAAAGCATTTCTTACCGCTTCACTTTTTGAACAATAAATGGCGTTTCCATCATTTTGAATAGCTTTTGACAATAATTGTAGAGCAATCAAGGTTTTTCCAGTTCCAGGACCACCAGGGATAATCAACACTCTTTTTTTACCATCTTTTTTAGTTTTTCTTGAAAGGGCTAATGCTTTTTCTAACACTTCTTTTTGGTCATCAAGCAACATAAAATCACTTTTTCCATCAATTATAGTTCTCATATAATTTTGAATAGATTTTGAAGGTCTAATTTGACCTTCGTCAATTTTAGATATCAACTCTGCTCTGTCTCCTCTAGGAATAAAATCTTTAATATATTCTCTTAATTTTCCATAATCTGTTTTGAAAAATAGAGGAGAATCATGTAAATACTCTTCATATTGTTTATCAATAATATCAGGATACTTAACTACATCATAATTATGTAAAAATGCACAAGTTTGAACCTCAATATTTTCACTAGAATAAACAACTTCTGAAAAGTCATCTAAAAACTTTCCATAAGCGTAAGCTTGATACGAAGGGTGTGTAACTTCTCTTAAATTTTTTGCAACATAAGTTCTAACTATCATATCTTGCTCTACTACTTTTTCACATTTTTCTCATTGTTTTAATTCAATTATTAAAAGTCTTTCTTTTTCTTGGTTAATTCCTGATAAAACCATATCAATTCTTTTATTACTTCTTGGAAGATTGTATTCTATAGCAACTCCTATTTCATCATCAATTTCTGGTTTGTCTAAAATAGTTCTCATAATTGAAAGTGAATTCTCTCAACTTCTATATTCACTATCACTAGTTGTTCTGTTCATTAAAAATTTAATTTCTTCACGTAAAAAGTCTCCCACAATTCTTTGATCCATGTCATCAATAAATTCTTTTTTTGTTTTCTTATAAATTATCATTTCAATTCCTCTTTTATATAAATATATTCTACTATAAAAAAAATATATAAAACCACTATGGGTTTTATATATTTTAGATTTAAATTGATTTTATTTTTCTTTACTTAATAAATCTATATTTATCACTTGATCATCAGGTCAATTTGCTAGCGCATTAATATAATTAAAAAGTTCTGTTCCTTTTTTTAGATCGATTAGACTGTGTTTTTTTACAAGTTCAAAATCCAAAATATTAGAATTCTTGCCTTTTATAATATCTCCAAAATGTTTCATTCCATCTCTACCAATCTCAAAATTTTCATATTCATCACCATATTTATACATAAATGTTTTTATCATATGTTGTGGTTTATGAGTATAAGATAAAATTTTGAAATTACTTTCTTTAAAAAAGAAGTTATATAGATCGTAACCTTTTAAAATTAAATAGTCCTTCAAAATAGCTATATCTGAAAAAGTTTGAACAAAAAAATTTAAAGCTTGTTTTTCAAGATAATCTGCCATATACAAAAATATTTCGATATTATTAGTTTTTACATAATTCGCTATAAAAATTGCCATCTCTTCTAGTTTTACAAGAAGTTGATCTTGTGTTTTTCAATCATCACAAAACTGATATACCTGTTCATTAAAACTTTCAAATTCACAAGTTTCTTGATTATATTGTAAAGTATTTAAACAAACAGTGTATGGTATATCATTTATTGTTATCTTATTAAAACTACTTTTTGCTCAACTATGTAATTGAAATGCTTCAAAATCAATTACACAAATCTTCTTGTTTTTATATAGTTCTATAACTTTCATTGCTTCTTTTTTATTAAAAGCAAAATAATACTCATCATTTTTAATTAAATGCATTAATATTCCTCATTCTTTTATTATTTATATATTTTAAATAGATAGTTTAATTTATGATTATATAAAATAGTTAAAAAATTTGTTCAAAAATTTTTTTAGTTTCCCTACCATCTCTTAATTTTAATAATTTTTTTTATTATTAAAATCAGCTTTTTTAGTTACTTTAATTGACTTATTGTTTCCAAACAATTCAATTCTAGTTTCAATTTGATTTGCAAGTTTTGTTATTATATCTACGACCAGAGCATTTCCCATACAAAAATATCTCATCTTTTCACTTTCTATTGATGAGGTTCAATTATCAGGAAAACAATTAAGTCTTTCAGCTTCAACTGGCGTTATAAATCTGTATCTATTACGATTACCTTCTTTAAATTTTATAATATGAGTTGATCTATTTAATGATGATTCACTAGTAAGCATAGTTCTTCCTGGATTATATATTTCATCATTCAAACTCATTTTTCCTTCAGAATAAATATAATGTTCACCATTTGGTTTTATTCTTTCTTTTTTCTTAGCACCTTTTAATTCTTTCATTTTTTTAAGTTGACTTGCATTTAAAACATATTTTTTATCAATATCAGCATCATTCAACAATATATCATTTAAAACCTTATAAGAACTAATTAAATTCTTATTAACTTCAACTTCATATTGATAAAGATAACCGTTAATTAAAAACCCCTTAGTAAAAAACTTACCTAGATTATAATTAGAAGTAACATGTAATTCATTTTGAAATGTATCAACAAATTCTAAAAATAAATTAGGTTTTTTAATATTTTTTTCAATCACTGGGAAATCTCTTTCAAATATCGAATTCACATTAATAACATCTAAACTTATTTCTTTTCTTTCAATATTTTCATTAATAGATAATTCTCGTAATTTTGCAAAAATGAACACTCTCTTTCTTCTCTGAGGCATACCATAGTCTGCCGCATTTATAACCTGTCATTCAACATCATAACCCAAATTATGCATATTCATAAGCATAATGGCAAAATCTCTTCCTCTTTGGTTTGAAGGAGATTTTAATAATCTATCAACATTTTCCAGTAATACCATTTTTGGTTTTTTATGTTCTAAAATTCAGCTAATTTCTCATCATAAAACCCCTTTTTTTCCTTCGATACCTTTTGCATTAGTTGCTGCAACAGAATAATCTTGACATGGAAAACCTCCTACAAGAAGGTCACAATCTTCGGGGATATCATATTTAACTTTAGAAATATCTTCATTATAAGCGTTTTCTGAACCAAAATTATTCACATAGCAATCAAAGGCGTGTTGTATTTTTTTTCCAGGTTCTCATTGATTTGTAAATACAAAATCAAATAAATCTTTATTATATTGTTCTAAACCAAGTCTAAAACCACCTACTCCAGCAAATAATTCAATAACTTTAATTGATTTCATATACAAATTCTCCTTTTAAACATATATTATAATAACATAGTGGTGAAAAAAATGATAGATCAAGAATATAAAAATAAAATCAAATTAATATACGAAAAAGCAAAATCAGCTATTGGTAAAAAAATGGTTGATATTGTTGGTGATGAAGAAAAATTCATTACAGAAAATAAGAAAAATAAAGGTTCAATAGGTTTGTTGATAGAAAAATATTTATTTGATATTCCAGCAAATACTTCAAAAGAAGCTGATTTTTTAAATTATTATGGCGTTGATATAGAATTAAAGGTTATTCCATTAAAATACATTGACAATAAACGAAAATTAACCCCAAAAGAGAGAATGTCAATGAGCATGATAAATTTTGATAATATAAAAAACGAAACTTTTGAAATGAGTAGTTTTTACAAGAAAAACAAATACATGTTAATAATGACATATATCCATGATTTTGAAGAGGAACGAATGAATTATGTAATCAATAGTGCTCAACTATATAATATGAATGAAGATATGTTTTTTCAAAACATAAAAAAAGATTGAGAAAAAATAAAAGAAGCGTCTCAAAAAAACATAACTCATTTAATAACAGAAAAAGATTACCAATGGTTAAGTCCTGCAAGAAAAGGAAATTCCAATGACAAGTCATATATAGATTTAGAGACAGGTTTAGAAACAAAAAGACGAGTTTTTAGTTTTAAACAACAAATGCTAAAGAGAATTTTGGAAACTAATTCTAATGATAACTTTCAAAATTTTTTAGATAGTTTGGATAAACAACATTTTACCCAAAAATTAATTGATGATCAAGACATCTTTGACTATTTAGATGGAATTAAAGGTACAAAATTATTGCAATTGAGCGCCGCTAAGAATTGACACGAATTAGCTTTCAAAAATTTTGTAAGGTCGAATAACAAAAACATGTTTGATTCAATTTATAAACACCCATATCTTAAGATTTCCCACAAAATTTCAGACAAAGACAAAATACAAGAAGAAATAAATACAAATATAAACCTTAATCCATTAGATATTATTAATGAAGTTTTTGATAAGAGTGTCTTATATAACGAGGTTCTTATCAAAAAATATATAATTTTAATCATAGATAAGAATACACATATTTTTAGAGATTATATTACGTTTTATTTTAATGAAGATAATATGAAAAAAGCAGAATTAGCTTTTAATATAGTTAAACAAAATATTTTTAGGATGATAGAAAATAAGGAAGTTGTAAAGAAACTTAGTTTTAACCTTAAAAAAAGTGATAATTTGGCAATACATGTAAGGCCTCATGCAAAAAATAATGAAATCACTTATAAGGTAAAAGGAAAAGAATTGGATATAGTTATTTCACAATGGTGAATAAATAAGGACATTATTTATTAATAAAAAAACTTAAAAAACCATAAATTAGTTTAACAATTGATTCTTTTTTATAATGTATTTAAATTTTTTATTTTTTTTAGAAAGTTCAAGTAATTTAAAATTCTTATTAAATATAATAATTTTTAAAAAATATCATATTTACAGTAAGTTTATTTATATACATTCTCTGAAGTATTTAGATTTATATTTAGATTGTGATTAGGTAAAACTATAAATATTTTACATCTTAGGAATACATTAAATATGGATAATATACACATTTTTTTTCATCGGTTCAAAAAATTTAATTCTTGAAACATTAAAAACCCTATAGAAATAATCTTGTTCAAATTTGTAAATTTAAATTGTCATATAAATTCATTTATAGATAATTTATATATAGTCTGCTTTAAATTACGTTATTTACATTTCCCCTCCATGTTTAAGATTTGGCATGAAGACGTGTCTTTTCCAACTATTTTATTTTTTTATTACTTTCTAGTGAATCATTATCTTTCTTTAAATTCACTTTTCTAATTATCTAATTATCTCAAAGAGAATCGCATTTTTAATAAGTTTAGTCATAACATAACCTTCCTTGCAATCAAACAATAATTTTTTTGGTTTTTTCTTGATTATACCTGTACACTCCAACTATAGTTCTTGAAAAAAACAATTAATTTAATTATTTATTTTATTTTTTTCGGTATATAAAAAACAACCTTTCTTTTTTGAGGTATGTCCTCTTAAGGTTGTTTATCAAATTAATTGCAAATATTTAATAAATTAAAATTATTTATTTATAAAAATTAACCATTCAATTCCTTAATAACATAATTTTCTATAAATTTAATTATGTCTTTTGAGATAATTTCTTCTATTCTTCAATATTGTTGGGGTGTTATATTTTTCTTTTTTGTTTTATCAAACATTTTAGTCATGAATTCAAATTTTGATTTTCCACTTCAATTATCACCATCTGATTCAAACGCTTTATCATTATACAAAAATTTAATAAATTTTCTAGAGAAGAAGTTCTTATTATTAATAATTTTATCATTTGCATCTCTTATAAAAAACTTTGGTATTACTCCTTTCTTCAAAGAACTTTTTCATCTTACTATTAGTTCATATTTATTTAATATATCATTTCATTCTGAATTACCAAATTTATTTATACAAACACTGCCTATAGGTTCTAACTTATTACCATTTAGATTATTTTTAATTTCATTAAGGTACTTTATATTCTCTTGTGTGCAGATACAATTTGAATTCATTCCATAATCAACACCACTATTTACAAATTCTCATTCCAATAAAGCTTTATTAAAATCTTTTTTTTCTTCAGATAATTCCAATACTCTTTCCTTTAAAATACTAAATTTACTCATTTTTTTACCTCTATTACTTTCTTATACTTTTCTACCCATTAGTTTGTCGCTTACATCATAATCATTTTGTTTTCTCCTTTTAAAGGCCGAATCTACCAAACTAACAATTCTATCGGCAGCTATAGAATCTCCTCTTTTAAATAACTCTTCTCATTGAACAAAATTTATTGCAACATTATCTCTTATTAAATTTTTAACAAGTCTTGTTGGCGCATTTTTGTGCCTCTCTCTTTGAATATCATATTGTTTTTCCACAGGAGACCAAGTCCTAAATTCTCCATTTTCCAAATAAATATTCTCAATTTCACCAGAATGACTCAAATCACAGTCTTCATGCTTAACCTCCGGCAAATTTATAACTAAGATTCCCATTTTCTTATTTTTTTCACCGTCATACATAGCTGCGTGTAGTTCCCAATCTATAAATTTGCTATCATACATTTTTTTACCATTCAGTAAAATTAAAACAGTTGCTTCTCTAATATATTCATCTCTTATGGTTCTTCTAATTTGTTCATCTGTTAATCCTTTATCTGGTATATCACCCTCAAAAACTGATCAATCTTCAAAAATTCTTATTCTATCATTTAATTCTGTCAACGCTTCCCTATATCTTTTGTTTTCAGTATATTTAAAACTAATATATACTTTATGTATTTTATTTTCCATTCATATCACCAAAATAATTATATAATACTTTTAAAGGAAGGGTATCATATATGGACTTTTTAAATAAAAATTTTAATGCGTTTACAATTATATTTATGATTCTTGTTTTTTTTATTGTATTAATATATTTTTTTCGAAAGCTATTTATTTTAAGCAAAAGAAATAAGCACTTAAAGGGTTTGGATATAAAAGAAGAGCAAAAAGAAATTGATAAAAAAACAATGAAAATGGTAGATTCTGATTTAAAAGAAGTTTTAGAAATGTGGTTTAATGTTGATTTAAAAATCATAAAAATTAACAAAGTTTCAGAATCACCCGATAAAAGATTGGCTTGATTTTGTTTTATAGAGATGATGACTCGAGTAGTTTCTAATGTTTTTGACGAAAACGGAAAATGTAAAGATGTATTAAATTCTACATATCTTCTCTTTAAAAACGTCAGAAACTATACATTAGAAAATGTGAATGCGAATAATTCTGCAAAAATATCATTAATATATTTGAATAAGATTTTAAGACCATTTCTGGCTAAATGAGATAATTTAATAAATGGAAAATAAGAGAATTAAAAGATAACCTCAATTTTCCAACACAAGAAACATATGAAATACTAGAAAAAGAGTTCAGAAAAGAGTTTGAAGAAGATTTTAAAGAGGTTATAAAATTAACTAAAGAATATAAAATTTTAGAAAAATATTGTCACTTTGTAGGAATTAAAATAAAATTAAATAATTTTAAAAATGGTAATTAAAATTAATTAGTGAATTAACATTTTACTTATTTAATAAAAATACATCAATTACTTATAATTAAAAAAATAATTAAAAAATATTAATTTAACCTTTAAATATTATTATCAATAAATTGCACTAAGATTTTTTTGAAATTTTGGTTAATTTTTTTGTGCATTGAAACAATAAAATTCGCAGCATTTCTTAGTTCCATCTCATTATATTTAATAATATTTTCTAAATGTTTAGACGTATTATGCAAAATATCATTCATAGCCATAATTCTTACATCTTTTCCGTCGATATTCATTTTTCGCCTACCAAATGTCAAAATATCTCTATTTTTTAATAATTGGGTTTTTTCTAATTTTGCATCATCCAAAACTTCATATAAATCTTTACACCAAACATTTTTTTTATTATTTAAATTTTTTAAAAAATTCTTTTCCATTCTTCCCCCAAGATAAATATAAGCGCATTTTTCATCAAAATTGATATCTTCAAAAAAATCATTTTTCAGTTTTTCTTCATTTTCCATCACATTACTTTTAGTAATATTTTTATAAAATGAAAAGCTCTTATAAACTCCAAGTTTTAAAACACCATCAGATAATACTATATTTTGTTTGCCTATCAAGAAAGGAATTCTAAAATCATCACTAGATTGAACCTTTTTACTATCCTCTCATCAAAACGCTTCTATATCAAGTAATATTATTTTTTCATAACTTGATATTTTTGAGAAAAAATTGCAAATTTTTTTATAATTTCAATAAATATTTTGAAATTCAAAGTAGATTTTAGATGCTTTTTTATATTTTTTATTATTATTATTATTATTATTCATACATACCTCGTACATTTAAAATTTTCCTAAATTAAAACACAGTTTTTTATTATTATTTAAGGACAAATTTTCATAAAATACTATTTAAAGTCTTTTTCTTCATAATATTCTAATATTTTATCTAAAAATTCTCTTTTTTCTTTATAAATCCTATTTTTCTCTTGTTCAAAGTTAATAATATCATTTCTCAATTTACTCACTAAGAACTGTGTCAACTTTTCTCTCTTCTCATAATTTTGATCATTATAACTTCTTTCTAGAGCAGAATCAATTACTTTTTTATAATTCTCCATTGAGTAACACGCAAATAAAACTCTAAAGTTTTGATTATCTATAATACATAAATTAATTAAAAAATTAAAAGAATCATTATCAAATTTATAAATTTTATTAATAATTTTGATAAGCGAGTCCTTTTTATTTAACAATACAATTTCATCAAAAGCTAAATTAAAATTAAAAGTTTTTAATAATGATTGCAATTTTCCTTCATCGGAAGAAGAATAAGCAATATCCCTAAATCTACTATATATATAGTTCATAATTCATAATTCTTGCAGATTACTAGGACCCTCATTTTCTATAACCCTATTTAAAATACTAATAACATATTCTTTATTTAAAGAGAATATAAATTTTGTAATATTAAAAGTAATTTTTTCTAAATGATGTACTTTAATTTGAATTTCCACATAGGTCATAAATTTTTTTTCTGATCCAAAATAAAGTTTGTCACTATATTTGTTTAATAATATCGCTATATCATCAGATACTTTTAATACTTCATTACAATTTAATGAGGACTCAATATATTCTTGATTTTCTTTTAACACCTCAAACAAAACCTTGTAATCATTTGCAAAATCTTCTATTTTATCCAATTTCAAATAAACATTTTTCAAATCTTTATGTCATGAAGGATTAATGTAAAATTCAAAATTTTGAAGTTTTGTTATTGAGTTTCTTAGTGGTTCATCTTTAAAATTAGAATAAAATGACTGTTTATAAAGTAAAGTATCTGAAAAAATAACAAATTTATCAATAATTTGATAAAAATTATTATCTTTTTTTTCAGAAATTTTACTTTTGAATTTCTTTGCATTTTCATCCATTGGCACATTTTCTTTCCCATCCATATATAATCAATTTATAGACAATAATGATGGGTGATTTAATATCAAAAAGTATAATTCATTATCATAAACTTGTAAAAAATTTATGTCGAAAAGATCATTTGAAACAAATTCAAACTTCCCGTCATACTCATCAAAAAAACTATTCAATTTTTCTAAAATTAATATAATATCTCTAAAATTAGCAAAATAATTTATAAGAAGATTAAAATTACTTATAGTAACATTTCAATTTAATGTTCTTTCACAATGCAAAATTTCTCATAGTTTTTTTTGATTATTATTGTATTTACTATCATTAATTATTTTTCTTAAAATTTCGTTTTTTTCTTTTTTATTATATTTTAAATAATAAAAACAATCAAAATATTTACCAAACTCAATTTCATTTTTATCTCTTCTATCAAATTGCTCAATATCCATAAGTGTTATACTTTTTTTATTACTAATTAATTTTAACTTATCGAAATATAAAATAAAATCAGTCAAAAATTTGTATTGTTCTTCGGTTTTTATTCTATTTAAGTCTTCAATAACAAAATATAAATCACTTTTTGAAAAAGCCTTTTTTAATTTTATTTTTTCTAAAGAATAATTTGTAATTGGCTTTAAATTCCATAGGGAAAAAACTAATATATAAAAAATAATAAAAAAAATAATTAAAAATGAAATAGCAAAACCTAAAGTAAAGTTTAGTTTAAAACCTACATAATTATTTTTGCTAACAAGAATACCTAAGGCAACCGAAAATAATACGGGGGCAAGAATTGAAAGAAAAGTATTTAAAAAAGCCCTTAACTTTATCAAAAAAGGCCCCCCTCCATATGTGGCAATTACACACCTTCAACTTAACCATTTATTTCTTTTGAGATTAACTAATATAGTTTCAATAATAGAATCCTTGTCATTCACAGCATTTAATTCAACTTTTAAAAAATCTTTATTTTTTTTAAAAAATTCATCTTTTAGATAGGTCTTTCCTGCACCATAATTTCCAGATAAGCAAATTCTTTCATAGTTGTTCGTTTTATTCTCAAAATCTTCCATTTTTATATTCATACTAATTATTTCCTTTTTTAATCTTATATATGTAGGTAAAATTAAAGTATTATTAATTTAACTCACTTTTATTTTATACTTTTATTTTCTATTATTACTTTTTTCTTCATTTATATGTGACTATTTATTGCATAGATTTAAAAAACACATTTAAAAATGTGTTTTTTAAATCTATGCAATGTCACTTCCATTTGAATCAATAACTTTTTTGTATCAATCAAATGAATCTTTTTTGTATCTTTTACATTCCTTAACATCATCATCAGTTCTATCAACATAAATAAAACCATATCTTTTTTTAATTCCTTCGTGTGTAGAAACTAAATCAAATGCACTTCAAGGACAATAACCAAAAAGTTCTACTCCTTCTTCAATAGCTTCAAACATGTATTTAAAATGATTTTGATAGTACTCTATTCTATATTGATCATGTATTTTTCCTTCATCAGTTAACTTATCATAAGCACCAATTCCATTTTCTGTTAAAAGAACTGGTAAATGATATCTTTCATTTAGTTCAATCAAAGTATTTTTAAAACCATAAGGATCTACTTCTCAACCAAATTGTGTTTTTGAAAGATTTGGATTATCTGTTTGAATATAGAAGTTTTCCATTTTAGCACCCGATTGTTGGTTAGAAGAATTATTTTCTTTTTTCTCATACATTTTAACTGTAGCTGTTGTGTAATAATTAAATCCTATAAAGTCGGGTTTACCTTCTTTAAGTATTTCCATATCTCCAGGTAATATATCAAACATTGCATTATTTTTTTCTAAAATATTTAAAGCAACTTTATTATAAATACCATATACTGGAAGATCTAGAAAGAATCAATTTCTAAATGCACTAAAATTAATAGCAGCATAATAATCTTCTGGTGAATTTGAATTAGGATAAATTGTTGTAATATTTGGAGCAGGACCAATTTTTGCTTTTGTCATTTTATGACAAAGAATAGTTGCTTTCGCAGAAGCTAAAAACATATTGTGATTTGCTTGGTACAACTCTTTTAGAGAAATTTGTTCTGCTTTTTCTTTACCCAAAATCGCTTCTGGTACTAATGACATCATATTTTGTTCATTAATAGTTAATCAATATTCAACTCTATCACCAAAGTTTTCTAATAAAACTTTGGCATAATTTTCAAAAGCGTCAATACATTTTCTATTTGTTCAGCCACCTATTTTTTCAAGTTCTTCAGGTAAATCAAAATGGTACATGGTGATAATTGGAGTTATATTGTATTTTAATAACTCATCAATTAAATTTGAGTAAAACTCAATACCTTTTTCGTTAACTTCACCTACACCATTTGGAATAATTCTAGTTCAAGCAATTGAAAATCTATATGCTTTTAAACCAAGTTCAGCCATTAATGCTACATCTTCTTTTCAATGATTATAGTGATCTGAAGATACTTTAAAATCAGTAACTCCTTCTGGAAAACTTTTTTTAATATCTTGCACACTTTTTCCTTTTCCATCAGTGTCTCAAGCACCTTCAAATTGATAAGCACTAGTAGAAGCTCCTCAAAGAAAATCTTTTTTTATCTTATGCATTTAACTCTCTCCTTTTTGTTAATTCTTTTTTATATAACTTGTTATCAAATTTAAATTCTTTTTTATCAATATTTCCAAAGAATATTTCAAGTGAATTTAAATCATTATAGAAGTCATTTTTGTATTCAGAAATCTGATTAAATTTCAATGTATTTGTTAATTGATCTACTTTATTTTCAAGTTCTAATAAACAATTGTTTCTTATCTCTTCTAAAATAACTTTTTGTTTATCTAACCCATCAACTATTTCTTGTTTTCTTGTAATTAAAGGTTGCTTTTTGTCATTTAAATTAAAATTATTATATTGTTCAGCTAAAACTTTATATTCTTCTTTATTTTTATTTCTTAAAGCTTTTTTATATAAAGAATCTTTAATTTTTTCTTCTTTTTCATTTAGTTTTTCAATTTTAATACTTATTTTTTGGAACTTAACAAATTCTTTTTCATATTCAATAAATTTATTTTGATTTGTTTTTAATAATTCCAAATCTTTTGCAAACATAGTTTTTAATTCATCATTTGATTTTTTAATATTGTTTTTTGAAAGTTTTGAATATTTTCAAGCAATTTTTTTGATAGTTTTTTTAACTCCATTGTATTCGGTAACTCTATCAACATCAAAGAAGTATGTTAATGAGAATGAAATCCCAAAAGTTACTGCAAGTCCAATAACAGCTCAAAGAATAAAGATTGGTTTCGGTCCAATACTTAATAATGTAACTATCCCCATTGTAAAGTAACCTTTAACATCTACAAAAGCTCCAGTGTTTGCAGCTACAAGTACTCCAGCAGCTGATGCAATACATCCAAATATAAATGGTTTTAATCTCGGTAAAGTAATACCATAAATTATAGGTTCAGTTATACCAAAGATTCCAGCTGGCAATGAAGCATATGCAACTTGTTTTAATCTTGAGTCTTTTGTTTTTGCAGCAACACCAAGTGAAGCTGCAACTTGACCTCAAGGAGCAAATAAAACTCCTAAGTAAATTACACTATATCCTAAAGTAATTGCAGCTGGTTGCATAGCAACAACTACAGCTACATGAGATCCAGTTAATACAAGAATTTGTCATAAGAAAGCAAATATAGCTACTCCAATACCTACTGGTAATTTTTCAAATGCCAAGAATGTTCTTGCCATAACCTCTTCTAATAATCCAAAAATTGGACCCACAGCAAATAATGTTATAAGTATTGTAAATAAGTAACATAATGTGTGTCTAAATACAACATCAATACTTGATGGCATTCATGTTTTAACTCATTTATCAAGATAGAAGTAAATAAATCCAGCTATGATAAACGGTAACATAGAATCTACATAGTTTTTTGCAGAAATACTTGTATTTCCCACTTTAAATAATTCTCATCCATTTACTCCATCAAATACAAACAATGGTGTAATTAATGTAAATCCTATAAATATAGCCATTACAGTATTTCCTTTTAGATATCTTACAGTAGTATAAATAAATATAATTCCAATTAAGTTTAAACCTACTTTTGAAAGAATATACAATACACCACTCATAACATCTAATTCTAAAACATTACCACTTTCTGGTAGTCCTTTTACAGCACCAGTTAATAGTAAAATATTATATAAAGCACCAATTAAACCTATAGTCATTAAAACTGGAATAGTTGGCATCATTATCCCTGTTATTGTAGGCATAATTTTTTTATATCATTTTTGTTTATTTTCAACTTTAATTGATCTGTCAACGTTGTCATAAACCATTTGGAACTCTTCTTTAAGCTTAACAACTGTTCCTCCAATGATTATTTGTAACTCGTTTCCATTTCAATTAATTCCTTTTACAATGTCAATTTTTTTGATTTTTTCAATTTCAACTTTTTTTGGATCTTTTACAACTATTCTAAGTCTTGTCATACAGTTATAGAAATCGTTTATATTTTCTTTTGATCCAACACTTTTAAAAATAGTTTTAGAAGCTCTTAAAAATTGATTTTCTTGTTTAATTAATTCAATCATTTCATTATTTGTTTCAACAGCTTTATCAAATGTAATTTCAGCTATTAAATCACCATGTTTAACTTCTCCTTTTTTTAATAATTCAAAGTTAAAGTTTTCAAATTGATTAACTTCAAAAACTACTGCTGTATCTGTTTTTATATTCTTTTTCTCAATAGTTAATAAATCTGCACTAACCAAAATTTGTTCTTTACCTACAGATTCTTGTAATTTAGTTTTAACTTCAAAAGGTTCTCCTTTTAAAGTTACTGTATCTAATCCAATATGCATTAGACCTACACAATTAGTTTTTTCATCTTTCAATGCTATTGCGTGTTTTGTGTCAAAAATCATTTCTACATTTGCTTTTTCAAAAAAGCTGTAAAAATCATTTGATTTTGGTTTAACTAAAAAACCATCACCTAGCATTTTATTAGAAAAAACTTCATCACTCATGTTTTCGATAGCATCAACAAAACCATCGACTGGTGAATATATCTTTATTTTTTCCATATTAATCCTCCTATAGGTTTAAGGATAGATTAAATATAAAAAATTGCTATATTGCCTTTAAATACAATAAAAACTTTCTAATTTAGAAAGTTTTTATTTTATATGTAACACTTACAAATAAATATTCAAGAAAGATTCTTCTTATTTTAAAACTAGAATAAATAGAGTATGATTTTAAAATTAGTTTATCTGCAAAATCACTGATTTTATGTTCTTGACTTCTACTACTAATTATAAATCCATTCTTTTTAAGAACTTCCTTGTTTAGAGAGTTATAGTTTTCTACTAGAAAACTATTATCTTGACCAGACATTGCAACCAAGACTACAAATTCTTCTAAATTCTTAGAAAAAATTATATGAAATAAACTCTTGTTTTTTACGTAATAAACTTCCATTCCCAGTTCTATTAAACATTCATAAAAGAATTCACAACAATCCTCAAGTTGATAACTAGGTAAAATTATAACTTTTTTCTTTTCATTTATGGCTTTTGCTAAATTTGTTAAAAATTGTGTTTCAACATTAATATAATTATTAAATATTTTTATTTGTTCAAATAACATATTAGTTTCAACAGATTCTGAACTTGGTTGAATGTAATATTTTTTATATTCATTTTTAAGAGAATAATAAAACTCTTTTCATCCACTATATCCCAGTTGTTTTGCAAATTTTGTTATTACACTCTCACTGACAAAGCATTCTTTTGACAACTCTGTTTGAGTTTTAAAAATACCATGATCATAATCCTTCAAAATTACTGACGCTATAATTTTTGAAGTTGTTTCACTGTTTTGTGAGGCAAGATTACTTAAAACTTCTCTTATACTTTTCATACTCATCACCTTTGCGTCTATTTTCTTTTTAACTTCAACTCTAAACTTTTATTTTTAATTTCTAGGATTTTATCTTTATCTGTTGGTGAAATTTTATTTGAGTTATGAATAAATTTAGAAGCTGCTCTATAAAGATCTATAACTTCTTTTAAGTTATCACCATAATAATGTTCTTCTAAAGTATCTTTGAAAGAACCTTTTTTGTTATAATTCTTATCAATATCTTTTGCTCACTGTTCAAGTCTTGTTCTACTTTCTGTAATAATTCCAATTAACTCTTCTTTAGAAATATCACTTAAGTCTTTAATTTTTTCTAAAACTTTAGTTTTAAACTCTACAATTCTTGAATCTTTAATTTTTAAGATAACTAGTTTATTGTAAAGATCATCTAATTCTTTTTTATCAACGTTGTTATCATTTATTAAAGTTAAATACTTATCTTTAACTTCTAATAATTCAAATAACAATTCTTCATCAAATCATGATTCAAAGATTCTATCATTTTCATATTGTCATTCAAAGTTTTTATAATAGTCTTCAATCAATATTTCTTTGTTAAGTATTAATAATTCTTTAATATGTTCAATACTTGCAAAGTTGTTTTCTTTCATGATTTCAAAAACAATTCTTGCATCCAATCTATTTACTAAATATTTTAAGTTATCAAAAGTTACTAACTGTTTGTAATCTAAAATGTTTTCAGTTATAAATTGTTCAGTGTTGTATTTCCCTAAATTATTTAGAACAAACTTAAATACAGTTTCTTTTTGTTCTTTTGAATTTGATTCAAATAAATGATCCAAGAACATTGAATAGTCTACCACTCCATTGGTATAGAATGAATGGAATAACTCTTCTATGTGATTTTCAAATTTAATTTCTTTTAATCCAAAAGTATCTACTAAAATTTCATCAGTTAATAATTTAAGTTTTATTTTAGATTTCTTAACTGCATAATATTTATTTTCAAACAAAATAACCATTTCATTATTTCAGTTCTCTGGAATAATTTGGTTTTCTTCCACTACTTTTTTTATCTCATTATGTTTATCAAACATAATAGAAACTTTTTCATTTGTATTCCATTCTTGTTCAATTAAATTTGAAACATCTAATGAATTTTTAATTGAGTTAACTATTGCTTCTTGCAATTGATTTTCAAAAAATCAATTAGATATAAGTTTTGCATTTTCATTTTTCATTAAAATTTCATTATTTTCAATTTCAAATTCTAACTCTTCTGATAGGAAACCTTTTTTATAAGTATCAAAATTATTTTGTAAATCAAATAATTCTAATGAACTATCATTAGCATAATTTGTTTCTATAAAATTATTTGCTAGCTCTTTTCTGTTTTCAATTTTTGAAATATATTTTTCATTAAAACTATTTTTTGTTTCTTCAAATTCATCCAATGAACAATTAATTTTTCATTCTAAAGAATCTACTAAAGGAACAATAAAATTAAATCTTTTTTTCTTTTCTTGTTCATTTACTGATTTAAAAATATTTTGTTTAAAATTATTTTCTATATAATTATTAACTTGTAGATCAAAGAAATTTAAATTATAAATTTGTTCTAAATCATTTTTATCAAACTCTTTGTTTGTAAAAATGATTTCATTTGTAAATATATATAAAATACTTTTTTCAATTAAAGCTAAACTAGACTCTCTTAAATTTAAAATAGTTTTTATTGCATCTTTAAATGAACTTGAACCATTTACCCTTTCAGAAAAAGTGTTCTTGTTAATTACAACAGCAATTAATATAGAAGATATTTCGTCAATCTCTTCAAAATATTTATAAGATGCAACTACATCAAATTTTATACTTGGTAATTTTAAATTTACAATTATTTTACTTCTCATAATTTAAATACTCCTAATTGACTTTCTATTTTCTTATACCATATTTCAAATGGTGAAATAATTTCTTCACCGTTTCTTGTATCAAGAACACTTTTTACTTCTTCATTTAAATGATTTTCAAAAGCCCCTACTAATATTAATTTATTTTTAGCTCTTGAAATTGCTACGTTTAATCTTTCGATTTTTTTATAGTGACTTAAATCTCTAGATTCATCTTTTAAGAATTCTTTATTTGAATCTAAATTTCTTTTAGCTCTAACTGTATCTACAATTATTATTTCTTTTTCTCTTCCTTGGAAATTATCTACAGTATCAATTTTTACTGTTTTTCATTTGTCATCAAATGTATTTTCAATATTTAAATATTGTTGAATTACATTTGCTTGACTTCTTGTCATTGCAATAATTCCTATTTCTTCTGGTTTTAAATTTGGATTATTTTTAATTAGGTTTTTTAAAATTTTAAGAACAGCATATGCATTATATTCATTAAACCTAGAATTTGAAATAATCTCTCTTGAACTATCAATAAACATTTTTTGATCAAAACTTGTTTGTTGACCATCACAAATTACTTGATTTGTCTTTTTAACATAATCATAAAACATGCCATCCATCATTGAAGTGTCAACAATATTTACAGGATAATCACTATTGAAACCAAAATCTAAAATAACTTTTTTAAATTTTGATGAATCAAAATCTTGAGGACATTCAAGTTTTTCATTATCACAATAAGATATGTTTACCAATTCTCTAATTTCATTTACAAATCTATATGAATCTGTCAAAGCTGTGTAACTTGTGTTAATTGAATTCGGAGAAACATTTATTTCAAGTGCGTGCTTTTTAAAGAAAGGAACATTTAGATCATCAATAAATTTTTGATTTATATAATATTCAACAACATAACTTGGTATAGTGTTGTCACTTTTGTGTCTTAGAACATAATCTATAAATTCTTTTGTGATTCCTTTATCGTTATCTTTAATTTTTTCAAGTTCTGCATGAGGAGGCAATTGTCTGTAATCACCAGCTAACATAACTTTGTTTGCAAGTAACATTGTATTTATTATTTCTAAGGTTGTTGATTTTGAAACTTCATCAACTATTTCAAAATAAATTGGGTACTCAATAAATAATTGTTTTGAAATATCTCCATATCTTATTTCTTGACTTGCAGAAGTTGTAAGACCAATTACATTTATTAATTCTTTTTTTAAAGCTATATTTGCAAAATTTATATCAATATCTGAATATTCATAATTTTTTTTAAAATTTAATTTTAAATTTTTAAACATTTCAACTTCATTGCTAGAAGTAAAATTAAATTTTGCTTTTAAAGATTTAAAGTCTACAATATTGTTGTTATCACTTAAACTTGAAATGATTCTTTTGATTTTATTATCAAACTCATTTTCCATTTTGTCTTGATAATTAATAAACGCTCTTTCAAATTTACTCATTAAAAATTCTTCTTGTTCCTCTTTTGAAAAAGCTACAGCTTTTTTCATAAACGAATCCAGAGACTCACCAGTTAAATAAAAATATTTTTCTTGAACTAATTTATCTTTTAAATTTTCTTTTTTAATGAAGTTTTTAAACATCAATTCATCAATTTCTACGTCGTTTAACTCCTCTAACTCATTAAATAATGAAAGTATTTCACTTTTATCATCAACTTCAGGACATAAGTTTTCAAATATTGCTGATACAAAATGTTTATACATTGTTGTGTTATCAAAAATATTATTCCCATTTTCATTTTCTTTTTTTATGGTTTTGTAAAAAATCATATTAGGATTATCTTTTGTTAGTTCTTTTAATCTATCAAAAGCATTATTAATAGCTTCGTTTGTTGACGAAGTTATTAATACATTTTTTTCATCATTATTTACAACGTGATCAATTACAGCACAAATCGTTTGAGTCTTTCCAGTTCCTGGTGGACCTTGAAGGTACGAAATCGAAGAACTACCTAATGCTTTTTGTGCTGCAAGTTTTTGTTTTGCATTTAACTTAATAGTTGATTTTAATTCAATATTTGAATTTGTAATACTATTTGGGTTTTCAATTGCTAAACTCAAATATGGATTTTTATAATTTCCAGCGGCAAAATTTGACATAGCAGCTGCATATCTGTTGTATTTAATTGAAAGTCCTTTATCAAAACTACTTGCATTTCAACCTTTATCTTTTAACATTGTTAAATTAAATGGTTCAAAAACTACAGCTTTTCTATCAGAACGTAATGACTTTAATTTTACTTCAAAAAATATTTTGTCTTTTGCTTTATCTTTTATTTCTTTTAAATTTTCGATTTTATTTTTTAAGTTTTTGATATTACTTTCTAATTTAGATATTTCCTTATTTAGTAAAACTAATTTTTGAGCAAATTCTTTTATTTCTTTTATCAAAGAAGTTTGTTTAGATTCTATATTTTCTTGATCATCATTTTCAACTTTATCAAATAAAGAATTTAATTCATTCTGTTTTTTATTATAGTTATTTTCTAACTCTTCTTTTTCAGAAGTTTTATTATAAACTAAACCACTTTCAATATTTATTGAAGTTTCACAATTAAAAACTTCTTCATCAATTAAATTATCTATTTTTATAAGTTTATTTTTTTCGCTTTGTACTTCAAAATCCACTTTTATATCAACATCGGTTTTATCATAAGAATAAATTACTGTATGTTTTTTTGGTAACTGTTGGCTTGATTCTAACTCTAACAAGAAAATTAAATCTTTAACAGGGTCTTTGTCGATCTTAAGAGACTTATCTCCAAAATAATATAAGAAAAATTCATCACTTTTCTTTTCCTTATTATAGTTTCTAAAATCTATTGTAAATCTTTTTAACTGTCTAAGTTTTAATTTATCATTTTGACTTTGATCATTGAAAATGTTTGACAACATTTCCAAACCACTTAAAAATTGTAATGCTCCTTTTGTTGATGATTCTTGATTGGTTGTAACCAAGAATTTTCACATATCTGTATCAATTTTTTTAACCTTTAAATTTGAAGTTTTTTCTAAAGGTAAATCCATAAAATCAATTCTTTTAATAAAGAATTTATATTCATTATTTTTTAATAAAACTTCAAAATTTAATAAAACAGAGTTAGAGTTTTTAAATTCTTTGCTAATTTCTTCATCAAATTTACAAACTAAAACAAGACTTTTGAATGCAATTGCATTTTTTTCAATACTACTATTATTTATAAAAAAATGCTCTAAATGGGTATTCAAAAGCTCGACAATTTGAGCTTTATTGATTAAATTAAATAAATAAGTTAAATCATTTGTCAAATTGTTATTATAATTAACTAAGTTTTGTTCTAATGTTTTAGCCAATAGTTCATTTAGTTTGATTTCATTCCCTAAAACACTTTTTCCTTGACTTGTAATAGCATTCCCAGTATCTACCGTGCTTTTTAAGTCAACAATAAAGTTTATTTCTTGTTTCATAATAAATTCTCGATTCTTAAAAGCCTTCATTTTTAGTATATCAAATTTAAACCTTATATTTTAGCTTGCTTAAAAGAAAAAGCGCACTATAAGTGCACTTCTCAAGCATTTAAGACTCCATTTTTATCATTTACCATGTTATATCAGTTACTAAAAACAGGAATTATTTGTTTTGAGGTATCTGAAAAAATATTGTTTAATTCATCATCTAATAGATAATTTTGAAAGGCCCCAATTATAATCAATTTACTTTTTGCTCTAGAAACAGCTACATTTAGTCTTTCTAACTTGTTGTAAAATTCCATATTTCTTTTGGCTTTTTGTAAGCTTTTTTTATTATTGTAAAGATCTTTTGAAGCTCTAACCATATCAAAAATAACTATTTCTTTTGTTTTACCTTGGAAGTTATTTACAGTATCTACTTCAATTTGTGTAGAAAATTGCTTTAATTTTTCATCATTTTCTATTAATTGTCTAATTAATTTAACTTGAGATGAAGACATTGCAATAATTCCAATATCACTTGGATCTACTTTATTGTTTTTAACTATATTTTTCAACGATTTTAATACTCAATAAGCATTAAATTCATTGAATCTACTTGGTGCATAATTGTATTTGTTTTTATCGATAAACATCATTTGATCAAAAGATGATTTATCTGCATTAATCCCTAAAGAAGTATTTTTCTTGTAAACATTCTCATAAAAATCATTGCAAAGATATGAAGTGTCTATTATATTGATTTTTTGTTCATAATCTTTATCTGCTTTTAAAATAATATTTTGGTATTTTTCATTTTCTTTATCATCAGCTAATTTCATTTTTTCATCATCTGCATAAATAGAGTTTACAAATTCTACAATTTCATTGTTGAATTTGTAATTTTTAGTTAATATGTTTAAACCACTTGTTTCTTTGCTTCCGTATTTTTTTATATCCATTACATTATTTTTAAATAATGAATATTTTAAATCATTTACAAATTCTTGTTCTTTATAATATTCTTTCATTTCAGGGCTTAATTCAATTTTTCTACCATCAAATGAATCGTGTAAAAAGTCAAAGAAAGCTTTAATAACATTATCATTTTTACCATCATACTTTTCAATATCTCCAAATGGAGCAAGTTGCATATAATCTCCTGCAAATAAAATTTTCTTTGAAAATCTTACAAAGTCTAAGATTTCAAATATAGAACTTTTTGATACATCATCAAATGCAGTTAAATCAATTGGATAATTTACAAATAAATCAAATGTTTTTTTATTAAGTTCTATTGTTTTTGATTCAGAATTTGTTACACCAATTAGATTGATTAATTTTTTTTCAATTAATATATCAAAAAAATGTTCACTATTTGAATGACCGTTGTTTTTATTATTGAATCTATTTCTTATTTCATCAAACATGTTTGAATTTTTATTATCTTTATTTGTATTGGTTAATTGTTCAAAAGTTTCTGCTTGACCTTTTGAATTTTTAATAATTGATTTCATGTTATTAATATCTTCAATTAAAAATTTATTTTGTAATTTTTTATAAGTTGATTGTATTTTCATATTTACCATATCTTTAATTTCAGATTCATCATCTGAATTTATTTTTTCTAAAAAATCTTTTAACCTATATCCTGTTAGATAAAAATAATTATCAATGATATCTTTTTCTAAAATTTGTTCATAAGAAAAATTTGTTATAAAAAATAATTCATTTAATTCTAAATTACTAAAATTATTTTTTAGATCAGATAAAATTTCACAACTTGCAATTTCTTCTTCGCTGCTTGGTGATACATTTTCTAACATTGCATTTACAAATCTTTTGTAAAGATTTTTTTCGTTAAATTTATTTTTCTTACCTTTTAATAAGAAAAATAAATTAGGATTATTTTTTTGTACATTATTTATTCTTTCAAAAACTTCAATTAAAGATTTTTTTTCAGTAGAAGTAATTAAAAAAGTTTTATTTTCATATGCAACTATATGTTCACCAACCGCACTAACTACTTGAGTTTTTCCAGTACCAGAACCACCTTGAACATAAGTTGCAAGATTATTTCCTATAGCTTTTCTAGCGGCTTCTTTTTGTTCTTCATTTAATTTAAAACTTGTGTGCAATTCAGATTTCACACTTAACAAAGCACTTGGTTTTTCTAATAAAAAACTAATGTATGGATTTTTATAAAATCCTAATAGCGTTCTTTTAAGATTTAATAAATAATTATCAAATTTATCAAAAATAATTTTGTTATTGTGTTCAAATTTAAAAGTTGAATTTTCAAATTCTAAAAAGTCAGGATTAAATTTTTCAAATTCTATTTTTGAATTTCTAACATTTCTTAAATTAACAACATGTAATTTATTTTGATGAATTTTATTTAACATAACTTCTAATTGTGTAAAATTATTTTTTAATCAGTTAAAATTATTTTCAATTGTTTTAATATAAAGATTTAAATTTTGTTTCATAACTTTATATTTTTCACTTAACTTTGAATCATCTAAATTTATTTTTTTATATAAGTCAGATGCAACTAACCTATTATACTCTTCACTTAAATCCATAAGTTTTGAATAAATTCGTATAACTTCATTTTCTAATTTTAAAATTGTTGATGAAGGTTCATTTTTTATTTTTTCTAAAATAAATTCAGCTTCATAATTAAAAATATTTTCTGAAAACTTAACAGGCATTTTAAAAAGATATGCCTTTTCTCTGTTATCGTTATTAATAAGAAATTTAATTAATCTTTTTTCATTTGGTTTTAAAGTAATATTGTGATCTTCAAAAAAATAACCCTCAACATCTTCGAAGTTTAAATGTTTTGCAAAAGATTTAAAGTGTTCTAAAAATTGTAATAGATAAAAAAACTTAGATACTTTTTTATTTGAGTTTGGTCCAAATGTATTTACAAAATCTTTTTGATAAACTTCTAATAATTCGGTATTATTTGCAATTTCTTTTGGTTTGTAATATGAGAATTGTAAACTTGAGTTTTTACTATCAAATTTTATAACTTCTTCTTCTGGAAGAAGTTCAAGAAAATTATCAAAAAAATTAATTGTTCTTACCATTAGTAAAAACTCTTTTGCATAATCCAAAATACTTAAATACACAACAATAGATTTAACATTATTAAATTTTTTTTGATTTTCTTCATCTAATCTACAAATTAAAGCATGTGAGTATTTAATTGTATTTGAATTAAATGAATATTTTGCACGTTTGTTTATTAAATCTAAATCCACAATTTCTAAGTTTTGAGAGTTTTTAAAAATATCAAAAATCATTTCTAATGATTCTTTAATATTTTCTTCTTTATAGTCTTTTACATAACTTTTAAATTTCAAACTAAATTTATCAAACAAATTTTTATCTTCATAATCTTTAAATGAAAAAAAGTCATCAATAATTTGATCACCATTAGCTGCTCAACCATATAAAGGATCTATAAAAATTTTGTAATTATTTTTCATATTTTATCCCTCTTTAATAACTTCTTTCAAGTGTTTATCTAATGATAGTATCTCAAATTTTTAACCACTTTTCCAATTCCTATTAAATTTGTATTTTTCTCCATATAAGGTTAAAATAACCTCGTCTAAGGGGGTAAAATATGGAAAGAAAATACATAGTATTTGGTATAGTAGGTTGTTCCTTACTAATAGCATCATTATTTTTAAATTTGTTTGCAGACAAACAATTAGAATATTCATTTACTGATGCTTACATACCTTCAGTTGTCTTTTTTATATTTACAAAGTACTTTTATGCGCTGCTTAGTTGACCAGTAATGGTAGGAGCAGTTCTTTCAATAGTTTTCTTATCACTACATCAAAAAAGAGATTTAGTGTATTCTGCTGGAATATTTATTGTAATTATTACAAGTGTTGCTGCATTTATTCAAATTACAAATTTCATTTTGATGATGATGACAAATTCAGCTGCAAAAAATGGCGGAGTTATAACTTATGTTTTAGCAACTATTTCAATATTAACAGCATTTAGTTCTTATGTTTTATTAGCAATTTGCGCTAAAGAAATTAAAGCAAACAATGGAGTTGTTGAAGGAAATAAAAGTAAAAGTGAAGATAACAATGAAATTGAAAAAATTGAGAATGTTCAAGAAAATTCTTAATTAGTTTTAAAAAAAATCTTAATTGATAACTCAATTAAGATTTTTTTACTTTTATTTAGCTTCTAAAGAAAGTATAGGGTATATTAGTTCACAAACCTCTTCGTAACTTTCTTCACCCAAGTATAGTAGTTTTTTTAATTTATCTAGGTCAAAAACAGGATAATTATTTGACACATATTCTCTTAATCTTAAAGCAAACGAATTACTTGCTTCTAAATAAATTTTAATTATTTCTTTTTCTTGAGTTTTTAAAGCAAAATTATCAACATCAACATTTTCCATGTAAAATTCTAAAAGATTTTCATTAAGATTACCAATAAAATAAGCAAAAGATGCTTTAAAAGCAAGTTTTTGTACGTGATCAAAGTATCCAATTTCACAAATTTTTTCACTCACTTTTTCAATATCGAAAGCAAATGGAAAAGCAGTTATTTTAGTTTCAATTCCTTGGATTTTGACATTTGCATCACTTGGCATTACTTCAATTCAAGGATATTCTTCTCTATAGTTATCAAAAGCTAAATATAATTCATTTATTACATTTTGTAAATATTGTTCAACATCTAAAAATTCATTATATTCATCATCTAATCATTCATCACATTGAAACACATCTTTAAAGAAAAACTCAAAATCTTTTTCTGGTTGAAAAGCTTCATCTCCATAAATAAATTGTTGAAATTCAAGTAGTGAACAAGGACGTGATTTTCGTTTAAATTTTTTTCAATATTTTGTTGCAAAATCATATTTTCTTATAACAAAATCCATTGCTTCTGCGTGTTCATAACTTTCATTATCAATAAGTTTTACATATTTTTTAAACATTTTTGCTACCAAACGGTCAAGTGGTGTACAACTTGGTCAACCTCACATTTGTAATCTATCATCAACACACTGTATTGTTTCTTTTCTTTTATTGTATTCTGCTCATCAAAAAGCTTTATCGCCAAAAGCATGAGACAAATAACCAAAAAACAAAGAACTATTCTTATGTTTTTTAATTATAGCTCCTTTGTAATTTGCTTTTGCGGCATAAGCCATTAATATTTGATTCATATTAAACTCCTTATTTAATTTAATTTTATAACAATATAACACTCATATTTTAAGTTTTATTAAAAAGTAAGTGTTATAAATATTACCTATTAAACTTAATATTAAACAAAAAAATCTGTTAAACAGATTTTTTTAGACTATATTAATTATTCACCTATTTTTTAACTTTTTCTGATTCTTTTTTAGATTTTTCTATTTTAGGTTTTTTCTCATTATTTTCTTTTCTGTTTTGAATTGAACCAATTCAACTAAATACTCCTAAATTATCATGTTTGGGCAATAAAAGGTTTAGAATTATTCCCACAAATGTTGCTAGGAATAATCCTGTTATTGTAAATGATTTTCCAATCATAATTACACTATCAGTTACTCCCATTCCTACTCCAATTGCTACAACTAAACTTATAATAATTAAGTTTCTTGCATCTCTAAAGTCTGTTTTATTATCAATTAATATTTTTATACCATTAGAACTTATCATTCCAAATAACATTATACTGATTCCACCCATTACTGGTTTTGGAATCATTAATATAAGCTGATTAATTGGTGCTACAAAACTCATAATAAGTGCCATAACCGCTGCAAGTCCAGTAACTCAAACACTGGCAACTTTTGTAATTGACACAACACTTGTGTTTTCAGCATAAGTTGCGTTTGCAGGTCCTCCAATTGCACCAGCTAAACTCATAGCAACTCCATCGGCAAATAAAGTTCTACTAATCCCAGGGTCTTTTACAAAATCTTTATTTGTCATATTTCCAATATTGATATGATCTCCTAAGTGTTCTACCATTGTAACAATTGAAATTGGTACAATTGCAAGTGCTGCTGGACCAATAGAACTAGGTTTAACATCTCATATTTTCTTGAAACTTGGATATCAGCTTCAATCTTTTGTATTTGTTATTAAACTTGTGTCTACAAGTTTAATATCTGTTCCACTTAAAGAAAAGTGCAGAACTAAAGTTAATACATACCCTATCATTAAAGCTACTAAAATTGGAATAACTTTAAAGAATGATTTTGCTTTTAGCATACAAATTGCAGCGGACAAGAATGTCACAAAAGCTATTATTATTGCTAAATATTGTGGGTAATTTAAAGCTGGGTCTGTTGATTTTTCATAAATGATCCCAGAATTTGATAAAGCACTTTTAATTGCACTAAGTCCAATAATCATAACAATTGGACCAACAATTATTGGTGAGAAGGTTTTTTTAATTCATTGCACACCTGTGAAGTGAATTAAGACCCCTACAAGCATATAAACTACTCCAACCAAGAATATACCTATAAAGATAGCATTTCCTCAGCCATAGCCCCCTGCTTGAGTTGAGAACCCTATTCCTAAGATGCTCATGTAACTAAAACTACTTCCCAAATAAATTGGTACTTTTGCAGCTGTTAAAGCTATATAAATTAGTGTTCCAATTCCAGAACAAAACAATGCCATAGAGATGTTGATAACTTCAGTTCCAGCATTTTGGTTAATAACCATTGGTACAAGCACTGTTGCTCCAAACATGGCAAAGACATGTTGCAGAGAAAGTACCATTCATTTACCTACACTTTTAGGTCTCTCGTGAGGCTTAAGTATAAGTTCGATATTATTTTCGTTTTCCATAATACAAATCCTTTCTGATTCATTATTTTGCATAAAAAAAATCAATTACAAAAGTAATTGATTTTAAATAATGAATAATGAATAAAAATCGAAAAATGAAGGACAGCACCCTTGGTACTCTGTTAATTTTTCAGTTTTGATCGCTCAAATTTTATTCATATTTCCCTCTTTTTTCTTAATAATGATTATACATAGTTTTAAGAAAAAATATGAAAATTATAAATTTTTTATAAATTGTTTTTCATTGTTATTTAAATAGACTTATTCTCTTGCTTTTGATAAATCTATAGAAAAATCCATAGGATAAGAATTTTTACCTTCTTTTTTAGCCAATCCATAATAATGATAATAAGATTTTGACTTGTGTGTAAATTCAGACAATTTTTCGACTGTTTTAAGTTCCAGAATTAATTTCAAAGCTTTGTTCATAGCTTCTAAATCTTTCTCACTTAAAAATTCCAAACTCTGAACAAATTCTTCGTTTTTTATAACTTCTGTGCCTTTTTCAAGTTTTCTCGCTTTAAAAGCTAAACTATCGATAAATTCAATATTAGTCAATTGATTAAGTTGAACTTCTTCAATTAGTTCTTTTAGTTTTCCTGGAATTGGTCCATTTTCTAATGCTACATATTGTTGCTTAGTAAAACTATTTCTATATTCCTGTGCAAAAATTAGTTCTAAAATAGAGAAAAATTTTAAGAGATGAGTTTTGTAGATTCTAAAATTATTTTTTTCAGACTCATCTAGCAATCAAAAAATTGCTTGATTTATTTTTATTGAATCTAATAAACTAACTTCTAAGTATTCACTAAGAAGTTTATTTTCTGAACTAATTAAAATTTTATTTAAATCTTTCACAACATCACCCTTTTCAAAATAATAATACATTTCAAAACAAAAAAAGCAATGGTAATATTATTTATAAAATTAGCTGAAGTTGAATTTTCATAGTTTTATATTATTATTTTTAATTCTTTTTCTATGTTTACTCCATCTTTTAAATATATTTCTTTTAAAGCATAAAAAATTTTGAATTCTAACATTATAGCAATTATGTTATTGGTGATCATTTCCAAAACCGTTTCTTGGTTTTTGTCAAAACCAGAAAAGTAATGTCTTAAAAAGTAGTTTTCTTTTTTAAATAAAGTTGCGGGATTGTTAAGGTCTTTTAAAATATCTTTGAGATTTAATAGTTTTGAAAAATCTAAATTATTAAAAAGTTTAGTAACTTTATCAACATTGTTCTTATTTATTAAATCTTCATTATCCATTGTAATCAATCATGACATAATTGGTTCTAATTCCTTGTGACCTGATAACTCTGATTCATACATTGAATTAGTCTCTTGAATTAATTCCATTAAGAGATTTTCAAATAATCTATTTATAGACTCAAAAACATATTTATCTTGATTTTTGGATAAAACTAGATGATTTTCTAAACCTACCACACTGATTCACTTAAATAAATAATCTACTAATTCATAAGCCAAATCAGAAATGTGTATTTTTATTTTTGAATTAAAATAACTATCTTTATTTTCTAATCCATGATCGCCAATCTTTAATTTATTTATTATTTTCAAAAGATAATTACTATAATCAAAAATATTTTTATCAGTTTCATTTATACTACTAAAATGACTATTAGTAAAAGTATTTCATAAATACATAACCGTTTCTAATTCTTCAGGTTCTAAAACATCTCTTCTCAATCTCTTACAAAAGGCATTTACTAAAATTAATTCAGTTTCTATTTCAAATCTATCTTTAAATCTATTTGTGTGATCTTCTATTTGTGAAAAAAACCAAACATTTTGCAAAGCAAAATCTAATACATTTCTTCTAAAACCACTTCTTGGTTCAATTAAAACAATATTTATTGTTGTAAATACAATTTTCATAATAAATATTAAATTAAGATATGCAAGATACCCTTCCAATCTTTGTTCCATGTTATTATCATCCATCATAAAAATTACAGAATGAAGCCCAATCCCTAAACTTAATTGTTCAAAATACTTAATAGAATGTTCTAGTGGATTATTTGCAACTCTATAAAATTCATCATTTTCTATATTTGCTAAATTTCTAAAGAATTGATCATTGTTTATGAATGGATTACCATAATCTTTATTTAAATTTACAATTAATTCAGAATTAACTGTTTCTTTTACTTCATCTTTAAATATTTTCATCATTATATTTAATAGACTTTCTATTTCATCTTGAGTTGTTAAATTTTCTTGCATTTTATTATTCTCTATTTGTAAAATAACCTTTTTATAAAAATCTATAAATGTTAATACAAATTTTCCAATTGCGCTTACCATTCCATCAAAATGTCTACAATTATTTTTCAATTTAAATAAACCGTTACAATCTCTTAAATTATTTGAAAAATTTAAAATCTGATTAAAATTGCTAATTTTAACTGTTTTGAATAAATTATCTTTTATTTTTTGATTCTTAACAAAAATAGTATTATATCCTTCCATAAAATCAATATAAAATGAATCAAATACTTTGACCAAAACCTTTTCAATATTAAAATCTATTTTTCCATATATTTTTCGCACTTCTTTTTCTCCCTTTGTTTTATTTTAAATTAAATTTGAAATAAAATTAGTAATATAAAGAGAAAATGTAAAATTAATATATAAGAAATGAGTGATGTTTATGGAAAAAGAGTTAGCAATAAGATTTGCTCGTTCAAAAGCAAATGAGTCAATATACAATTTATCAAAATTTGAACATTTAAATATGACCTTTCCCGAAACCGAAACAATTTTGGCAGGAATTACTTTAGATTATGTCGATAAAGAAGAGGCTTTAATTATAATTAACCTTAAAAGAGCATGAACATTGATTCTTAATAAAAATTTTAAGGAATTAAACATAGATTTTCTTAAGGAAATAAATATGATTATTGCAAAGGATATAGCTGTTTTTCCAGGAGAATTTAGAAATACGCCTTCAAATGTAGCTGGTGTAAACCATAATATAAATCCACTTTCAGAAAAGGAAATTATTAGTAAATTTGAAACACTTAACAAAATGGAAGACAAAATTGAAATGATCATTGAGTTAATACCTTTTTTAATTACTAATCAATTATTTTGAGATGGAAACAAAAGAACTGCTTTTGTTTTTGCAAATAGTATCTTAATAGCTTTAGGTATAGGAGTTCTTACAATTCCAGAATCTAAATATATAGAATTTGCCTATGCTCTAAATAATTTTTACAACAAAGACTCTGAAGAAAACAAGATTTTATTGTCTTATCTTTTAAGAGAACAAATTCAAAGAGTACCAAAAAACGACTAGTAACTAGTCGTTTTAATTTAAGTTAAAAATTTGATTAACGTACAAAATCTAAATTATTCTGGTATTACAAAATTAAAAGTAAATGTAACTTCTACGCCAATAGGAAATTCATTTTTATAATCTCCAACGTTAGATTCATCAGTTCACTTAACAGTTAATTTAGTTGAATCTTTTCCAAATTTTCCAACCGTATCTGGATTCATTAAAGAAAGAACATGAGATATAGAATAATACACATTAGCTTCTGGTGTTGGATATCATGAATCATCTTTTCCAACTTCTGAGTAAGGTTCTTTTAAAGCTTCTCTTATAGATTTATAAGCTGCTTTAAGAAAAAAGTATGTTAAGTTATATTCACTATTTTGAGTACCTGGATATTCGTATTCATCTTTATCAACCACAATTGCACCCAAATCAGTTTTTTCAAAGACTTCTTTTAGAGTTGCAAATTTAGTATTACCGTTTCCAGTATTCCCATTACCTGTACCACCTTTACTTGAAGAGTCTTCTGAAGGTTCACAAGCAACTACTGTAGATGCAAGCGGAGTTATTAATCCACCTATTGACAATAATGTTAATAATTTTTTCATAATTTTTTATTCCTTCTATCTTGCCGTGATGCAAGTTGCTCTTATTATAAAAAAAAAAAAAAAATGCAACTCATAAGTTTACTTGAGCGTTTTTAAGACTTTTCAATCAAAAAAAACGACTAGTAATTAGTCGTTTTAATATAATAATATCTATAAATTAAATAAGGCAAAAGGAAATAAAGATTGACAATACGTTAGTCTGTTTAAAATCTCAGGATTTAATTTTTTTTCAATTTCTCCCAAAACGTTTTTATTTTTGTAATTGTATCTTTTAAATTGAAAATGAGCTAAAAAATCTGCTATTCTTATTAGTTCATTTCCTTTAGAGTCATGATATGTTACATCTCCGATATTATCTAGTCCTTTTTCTAAAATTAAAAACTCTTTTAATTTATATTTTTTTTGAATCTTTATAGATCTATTGTCTAGGTGAATATTAATAACATCATAATCACCTAATTTTAAGTCCTTGTTATTCATTAAAAAAACTAGTAAAGTACCTACGAAATAATTATATGCGAGATTTTCATTCTTAAAATTTTTTGTATTTATATGTTTTTTATCAACTACTATCTAAACAGGATAAACATTATCTGTTAAAGAATTTAATAATCTTGCTGTTATATCAGGATTAGAATCAGCCGCTTTTATTTCAAATTTTTTGTCAATATTATAATCTTTTCTAATTTTTAATTCACTTCTCAAAAAATGCCTGGAAATTTTGTTAGTTTTTTCTGCAACAAATCCACCAATGATAAAAAATCTTTCGGGTCTCTTATCATTTTTATTATAGACATCACTTAGTTTTCCAGATTCATCTAAATAAATATTAATTTCTTTCATTTGTAAATCCTCTATAAATATAAAATCACCCTAGCAAGGGTGATTTTACCGCCAAAGAGAGTTTGCAGTTACACTACAATTATCTAAGTATCCACAGAGAACTAATCATTGGTCTTACATATATATTATACATATAATATATAAAAAAATGATCACTAAAAAAATTAAAAAAATTAAATAATTAGTCGCTTTAATTTAATTTATTTTCAAAACTTGATTCTAACTTCATGGTATCTTCAAAAAATTTGAATGAAAAATTATCCTTATCATAAATTGAAATGCCAGGTTCTGCCATTTCTTCTGGGTTTATTTTTAAATTTATTTGATTAATCCAAATTCTGTGAATTAATGCAAACTGAAAGTAAAGGAATTTTAACTTTCCAATAATATCGTTAATTTCAAATACAGCTATCCCCAGTTCATCTTCTCTAAAACTTGGGTCATGTTCAAAATTTACAAAACTTTTAATTAAATTTTGTAAAGACAAATTTCAAAGATCATAATTATCTTCATTCATAACATCAAGTTCATTAATCTTTTTAAAGGCAAAGATAATCTTTCAAAATGAAGTGGTTGAAACCTCTTCGCTATTAAAGTTTTTAGTTAAGGAAAGTACAGCTCTACTTTTTTGTTTGTATTCATCAAACAAAAAAGAAAAATACCAATTCATCTCAATTTCAGTTCTAATAACTCTTGTATTTATTCCATCTTTAATCCTTTTAAATTCATTTTGAATGATATCAACAATACCATCTTTAAATAATTTAAAATCCCCTATACAAAAAGCAAACTCATCAAAATATTGATTTAATTGAATGTAAGGAAAGTATTTTTCAAAGTTTGAAGAAAACTCTAAAACATTTCACTTATTTTCCATTACCTTATATTGATCTAAAGTTTTTCTTAACTCAACTGGTAAAGTAGATACTCTTGGACAGTTTGTTTTAAAGTCTATAAATGATTCACTAAAAATTCTTAATAAATCATTTATATAAAAATATTCATATGTATTATTTTGTTTATTTTCCATCACTTTTAACCTCTTGTAATTATAATAAACCTTTTGAATATGAAAAAAATTGTCAAAATAATAAAATACACTTTTTTAACTAATTTTTTATCGGTTATTTAGGCTTTTTTTGTATTATCTTTAATAATATTAATATCACTTTCATTTGAAATGAATTTATTATATTCAAAATTAAATTCGAGTTTTATATTTTTAAAAATAGTTATGCTATAAGTGATTTTATTATGATAGATGGATTTACTTAATCAGAAGATAAAAAATATAGAATTCTTTTGAAAAAGATCTTGATAACTTAATTTTGAAATATCTTTTTTAAATTGCTCTAAATTTTCTAATTTGTTGTAATTTAGGTCTGGATAATTTTGTCACCTTAATTCTAATCTGTATTTTACTTTAACCGTTTGCAAAACTCCTTCATTATCCAAAAAATCAAAAGTTTGTAAATTAAATAATGGATAATCTTTTTTTACTCTTAGCAAATATTTTTTATAACTCTTTAATAATTTTGTTAACTTACCTTGTATGTCCTTTTTTAATAAAATATTGTCATAATCTATAATCTCTTGAATAAAGGAAACCACTTCGCTTATTTTATTATTGAAAGTTCTAATATCACTTATATCAAATTTATTATTGCTTTCAAAATTCAATTCGCTCATTTTTAAATTATGTAATTTTTGATTCATTTTAGTGTATTTATTTCTCAAATACTTAATATCTCTAAATTTTTTTCAAAAATTTCATATTAAAAAAGCTACTATGGACGAAAAAATAACCCCACCACTTATTTTTAAAATTAAATCAAATCAATAATTCATCCCAACACCTCATACAAATAATATCATTTTGACTAATACCTTGATTATAAAAAAACAAAAAACTCTAAAGTGAATATAATCTCCTATGTATAGTTATAATGATAAAAAAACATTATCATTATAATGAAAAGCATAGGAGGTTTTTTTATGGCAAACAAAAAAGGTAATAAATCAAATATTTTAACCCCAGAACAAAGAAAAAGACTTGTAAATGATCATTTTAAAAAAGATTTAAGTTGAAGAGAATTGTCAATCAAATATAATGTTTCATATTCCGCTGCAAGGCAAACTTGTATTAGATTTGAAAACGAGGGAGAAGCTAGTTTTGAAGTTAAGAGTGGTAACAGTTCTAATCACACAAATATTAGAGTTAATAGTGTAGATCCCAGAGATAAACAAATTGCACAATTACTTAAAAGAAATAAGGAACTTGAAATGGAGAACGAAATCATAAAAAAGTTCAAGGAATTTACAAAGAATCAAAAGACAAAGTAACGTTAAATTCCTATTATGTTTTTATCGATGAAAACAGGAAATATTATCCTGTGTATTTGATGTGCAGAATTTTTAAAATTACAGAATCAAGTTATTATAGATGAATAAAACGCGGCAAAAAAATATACAAAGTTAAGTTCAATTGAACACTCGCAAAAAAGATTTTAAAAATTTATAGAAAAAACATGGGAATGTATGGGGCTCCAAGAATTACTATTGATTTATTCAATAAATATGGAGTTAGAGCTTCGGAGAAGAAAGTTTGAAGATATATGTCAATTCTTTCAATAAAATCTTTTGTAAGAAAGAAACGTTCTTACAGTGTTCCTAAAGAAAAGAAAAACACAAAAAGCGGAATACCAAATATAGTTGACAGAAAATGAGGTTTATATGGTCCCAATGAATTATTTGTAACTGATGTGAGTTACATACCATATGGAAATCACAAATTTGCTTATTTAAGTGTCATAAAAGATGCTTATAGCGGAATGATTGTTGCATGACACATTTCACTAAAAAATGACCTTATGATTTGAAAAAATACATTAAAAAAATTTGAAAAGGTTAGACCTAAAACTCAAATTATTATGCATTCTGATAATGGGTTTCAATACACATCATTATTTATGGCTGAATATTCAAAAAATAACAACATCATACAATCATGCTCTAGAGCAGGAAACTCTTTAGATAACGCTATGTGTGAAACGTTCTTTTCTTCTTTGAAAACAGAAAGACTTCACCATATTAAATTAAATAATCATTATGAAGTTTATGATCAAATAGATAATTATATTAATTATTATAATAATTATAGAATAACAATTAAACACAGAGCTACTCCAACTTCAATTTGGAATACATATAATTAAATTTAAAATTTCAAGAAAGTGAGATAGCTCACAATTTTTTGCGTTGTCTTTTTGAGAGAACCAAAGGGTTTCACCCTTAGTTTCTCTCAAACTCTCTCCTTAACCTACAAAAGAAAACTTCTTGCTGCGCGTAAAGTTTTCTCTTGACTCTTTCATACAAGCTTTAGCCAAATTTTGCATAAAAAAACACATTCTATACTTGACAGAATATGTTTAAAAAACTCTAAAGCACAGTCTTTTTTTGACCTACCTTAGAGTTAATAATTATTTTTTAATTATTTAACAACTTTTTGTTGTTTTGGTTTTTTTACTTTCATTTCAATTTTTAAAGTATTTATATCAACATTGTAATCTTCTTGTAATAAATCTTTTGATCTATTTCAGAAGTATTTTGTTTTTCCTAAAATTAAAGTCATGATAAATGTAACTCCACAACTTAATAGAATTGAAAGGATTCCTCAAACATATCCTCCACCAATTCAAGTAGTTACACCTGTCAATTCAGGAGCTTGCATTTGGTACATTAAGATTCCAAATATTGAACTTGCACCTTGTAATGCATAAGTGTTTGATGCTACTAATAACAATGTTCCACAAGCTGTTCCAATTGAACAAGCAATTAATGGGAATAAGTGTTTTAAGTTTACTGTAAATAGTGAAGGTTCTGTAATTCCCCCAACAATTGCACTAACTCCATTTGAAACTCCAACATTTTTTAATTCTTTTACACGTTTATGTAATACTGTAAAGGCAATTGTTGCAATTCCTTGACTGATATTTGAAATTGTAATAAATCCTTGAATAATAGTTGCACCATAAGTTGCTTGTCCTTGAAGAATAATTGGTGTAATTGAGTGGTGCATTCCAGTAATTACTAAAGGACCATAAAGTGCAGCAATTATTGGTAAAGCAATATATTTTGCAATGTAATTTGTACTTAATCAGTTAATTGATATTGATAAGTAATTTGTAAATAACATTCCAATTGGTGCAATTATAAATAATGCAAATAGATATGTAACTAATATTATTAAAACTGGTGCAACAATTTGTTTTGCAGTTTGGTTTTTAATTTTATCAGTTCATCTTTCCATATATACTCCAAAGATTGCAACAACAATCATTGGAATTAATAAACCATTAAAGTTAATTAATCATGGATAATAGTTTCCATTTCCTGTGATATCAAATCCTGGATAATTTCCTAAAATAGATTCTCCACTTTCAACATCAACAGCTCCCATTTCAACTAATCCTTTTGAAGTTAAAATTACCCCAATTATTATTCCATAAACACCATTGGCATTCATAGCTCTAAATACTGTGTAACTTACAACAACTGTTATAAATAGAGAAAATGTTCCTACTAAAATATCTAGTATGTCTACTACTCATTTAAAGAAGTGAACACTATCTGCAGCACTACTTGCTGGACCAGATCATTCAACTGTTAATAATGACCAAATTGTTAAAATAAGTCCATACCCTAATAAAGGATATACAATTGGTGAGAAAACATTTGAAATAAAACTTAAAGCTTTATTTCCTCATCCTTTTACTCTTCATTTAGCTTTAATTTGAGCTATATCTTCTTTTTGTTTTGTTTTAAAGTCAATATTTTTTCTACTAACTCCATCAGATTCATAATCATTTACTTCACAAAAAGCTTTATAGAAATCTGCAACACCCATACCAATAATTACTTGGTATTGGTTTGAACTTTCTACTTTGTTTATTCCAGTACAATATTTTTGACTTTTAATTTCTTGTTCATTCACTTTACTTCAATCTCTTAAAGTAAATCTCATTCTTGTCATACAATGTTTAAATGAAATGATATTTTCATATCCACCAACATTTTCAAACAAATGTTTAGCATCATCTTGATACATTTTTATATTTGCCATAAAAATCAATTCCTTTCTTATTTGAATTTATTTTCAATTAATTCTTTATATCAACTTGCAGATTTCTTAAATTTTCTAGATTGGTCTTTAAGATTTACTTCTACTAGTCCATATCTATTTTTATAAGCATTTCTAAAACTTCAACAGTCAATAGCAGCTCACAAATGATAACCAAAACAATTAGATCCCTCTTCAACTGCTCTGTGAATTTGAGTTAAATGATCATTTAAGAATTCTATTCTGTAATCATCTTGAATAATTCCAGTTTCATCTCTAAATCTTTCTTCATTTTCAACACCCATACCATTTTCTGCAATATATCATGGTATATTGTTAAATTTTTCTTTTATTTCCATACCCATTTCGTAAAGTGCTTCAGGATAAATTTCTCACCCACGGTGAGGATTTATTTTAGCATCACTTGGTATTTCTATTTTCATACAATCCATTATTCATCTTGGATCTTTACATTCTACAGTTTTAACTCTGCAAGGGAAGTAATAATTTACTCCCAAGAAATCAATTTTTGTTTTCTTAATAATTTCTATTTCTTCATTTGTATAAGTTGGTAACATACCAAACTCATCTAAAGTTTTAAATAAAATTGGGTCAAAAGTACCATTATACATAATGTTTAAAGGTCCTCTATTTACATAAGCATCATATATTTTTGAAGCTTCAATATCTTCTTTGCTTTGTGAAAAAGCATATGTATAGTTTCAGTTATAAACTACACCAATCGGAGCTTTTAAATTATGTTTTCTAAATTCTAACAGCACTTTAGAGTGAGCTAGAAATATTCCAAAAGCTTGTTCAACTGCAGCTTTTGGGTCATTTATTGCAGGATAATGTTTATCATTTAAATATCCTTCATAAACAGGTACTAATGGTTCATTAAAAGTTACATAGTAATCAACGCTATCTTTGTATTCTGTAAATACAAAGTTTGCATATTTTACAAAAGAATCAATAACTTCTCTTGACTCTCACCCACCCTTTTCATGTGCTCAAAGTGGCATATCAAAGTGAAATAAAGTCATAAATAATTTAATGTTATTACGCTTGTACTCTTTGATATAATCGTGATAGAAGTCAACAGCTTCTTGATTTAAAGTTTTTCCATCTGGAAAAAGTCTAGCTCAAGAAAAACCAGTTCTAATTGATTCTAAACCAATTTGTCCAAACATTTTAAGATCATCTTTGTAATGTCTTGTAATGTCACTGGTAATATCTGGTCCAACTCCTTCAAAGAACAGTTCTGGATGTTCTTTGAAGTATTTGTCAAAGGCAAGTTCTCCAATTGGAGTAATTCCTTTACCTTCTGTTTGCATGGCGCTCATAGAAGCACCTATTTGAAAATCTTTTGGAAATTTTAACATATCAATTCCTCCTTAGACTTATATTAACAAGTTGGAAATTTTTTTGTTAAGAATTTATATCAATGAAAAGTTTTTTGGAAAATCAAAAAAACTTATGAGGAGAAATATATGTTTATATCAATCAAAGAAAAGCTAACTCTAGTTAAAAACAACGACACTAACCCTACACACTCATTAATTGCACAATACTTGCTTGATTGTATTGAAAAAGGAGAAACACCTAAATCAAAAGCTTGTGCAGAATATGCTTTTTGTAGTGAAAGCGTATTAACAGCATTTTCCAAAAAATATGGATATGATGGTTTTAAAGAATTGGCAGTTAGAGTAAAAGTTGAAACTGAATACTATGATTTTGGAACAATTCATAAAAGTGGAGATACTTCAAAAAAAGATGACTATAGAAATATAATTGAAAGTTCCTTACAAATTATTGACCAACAAGATAAAGAAATTGAAAGTCTAATAGAGCTGATTAAAAAATCAAATAAAATTGGAGTATTAAGTTGTTATCAACAATACTTTAATAGTGAATTATTTGTAAGTGAATTACAATTACTTGGTTATAATGCTCAAATTAATTATCAAAGAAAGTCTAACCCTTCAATTTTTAAAGAGATTAATGACAACGATCTATTTGTAATTGTTGGTTTTGGTTTGGATAATCAATACTTAGTTAATTATTATAATTTAATCAAAGAAAAAACAGATAACATTGTTGTTATCTGTTCTAGAAGTCAAAAACATAAATTCGACACATATAAGGAAATGATAATTGTAGATTATTCAGAAAGAACTTCAATTCTAGATTCTACAAGAAGTGTCTTAATTATGTATTTGTTTAGTAAAATTATTTATAAATTATAAAAAGTCAAACCTATTTAATAGTTTGACTTTTTATTAATTTTAATAATTTTCTATTTTTTCAATATTAATATTATTATCATTTATAAAAATTTTAAATTTATCTTCTAATAAAGGTTTTTTGTTTTCTTTTTTAACAAATAAATTACCAATTGAAATAAAGTTATTTTTAAAATCATTTTTTGAATAGTATAATGCAAATTTAGTGTTTGTTTTTTTGTGGAAATGTATTTTTTGGAATAATGCTTGTCAGCATCCAACTCATACAGCTCCCAACATTATACAAACAATATATAATCATGGATTTGAAGTAAATACTCATCCATAGATTGCACCAGCACCAACTGTCATAGTGTTTTTAGTTACTACAAATGGAATTACTGCTAATATAGCACCAGTTACATTTATACAAATTGATCTTAAAGGATATTTAATTAAGAATGGTATTGCTCCTTCCGAAATTCCAAATAAACCAGTAATAAATGAAGTGTTAGCCTTAACTTTATCATCTAATGTAAAGTATCTTGGAACTATTCAAGTTGCAATTGCAATTCCTAATGCCGGAACCGCTATAGCAATATTACCAGCTGCATTTGGAACAAATCTTACAACATCACTGTTTGAAGTATCTGTTCATAAGAATGTATAAACAGCTCATGCTGATTTATTTACAGGCCCACCTAAATCAAATGCCATCATTCCAGCAATTAACACACACAATAATACTAATTGTGTTTGATTTTCGGCCAATTTTTTAAGACCATCTTGTAATGCAACATTTAATCATTCTAATGGGAATCCATAAACTCATCAACCCATTGAAATTGCTGCAAAGAAACCGATTAAAGGAACAAACAATACAGATCCTAATGGTCTTAACTTACCTTTTGGTGTCATAAACGCAATCACAAATTTAATTATATAACCAACTGTTAATGATGTAAGAATTACACCAATAAATCCTGTATTTCTCATAATACATACAAATCCAGCTATTAAACCAGGAGCCAATCCTGCTTTACCATTTATAGAGTAACCTATAAATCCTCCTAATAATGTTAGGAATAAGTAACCTAGACCTATATTCATACCAAAGAAATATAATGTTCAAATGAAACCATTTCAACCTTTTACATCTTGAACTCAATCCTTGCTATCTAAAGTACCTGGAAATAGGCTTGAGAAATTTTCAACGCTATTTTCAACACTTATTAAGGCTAATAATTGAGAAATACCAATCATTAAACCAGCACCAATTAATAGCGGTATACAATAACCAATACCAGACATCATATGTTTTAAAATGTCTCTTCCAAATCTTTTTGCAATATTATCTTTTTTATTGCTTTCAGAAGAATCTATATTTTTTGTATTGAACTCTACTTCTTCTTTTTCTGTAAAATTGTTTTTTACTTTTTCATATTTTGAAATTGCTTTTTCAAGTTCTTTTTCTTTATTTTTAATAAAATCATTTGTAGAACATTGGTATTTAAATAAATTATTAAATCTATTTTCTTCATCAACCTCTACATCAACAGCTTTAATTAAAAATAAAGCATTTTTTAATTCTTCTTCTGTAATTCTATTTTCCACACCTAAAGATCCGTGCGCTTCAACTTTATAATTATAGCCAAGTTTTTCACAAGCATCTTCAATTGCTTTTTTAGCCATATAAGTATGAGCTAAACCAGCAGCACATGAAGAAATTCCTAAAATATATTTATCAGATTTCTTTTTATTTTTTTTAACTTCTTTTTCTTTAGTCATAAAGAAAGAATTTAAAACTTCATTAACCTCTGATTCAGTTTTACAATTTTTAATTTTTTTTCTAGTTTCTGTATCTGCAAGATTTCCAGCTAATATTGATAATTTTTCAAGATAGTCACTACCACCAGATTCTGGAATTAAGAAACTAATAATATATTTAACTTTCTTATTATCGAAAGTTTCTCATTCAATTCCCTCAGATAATTTTATAAAAATTAAACCTGGTTTTGATATTGCTTTTGACTTAGCATGAGGAATTGCAAATTCATCCTCTAGGCCAGTAGATATTTGATTTTCTCTATTGGTATAAGCTTCTAATACAGAATCTTTGTTATTTGTATAACCATTATCAAGAGCCACTTTTGATAAAAATTCTAAAACACTATTTTTATCTTTTATATTTTCATTTATAAAAATAATATTATTTTTAGACTCACTCATTTTTCTCTTCCTTTCTTAAATTTCTATTGTTACAAATTCATTTGGATTAATAGTTTCTCTTTTTTCAATTACTTCTTCTTTTAAATTTAAATGATTGAAATTAGAAAGGTTTTTTATATCTATTACTTTAGTTGTTGGGTTATAAACTCTTATAATTTTTTTATCCCCATCATATTGTTTTTTAAAACAAGACACAACTAAATCTTTATTTATTTCTGGAATATCTGAAATTAAAGTTTCACCATAATTAAATGAACTTATTTTTTCTGTAGGAAGAACAAACATTTGCCCTTTTGCAAAGAATTTATTCAACACTTGATTTTGATAATAAGTTGATGGAGTACATCATTCTTTAGCTTCCTTAACTAAGTTTTTTTCAGAATTATAAGCAACTCTTAAATCAATCAAAATTTCTTTATCAATTAAATTCGCTTTTGGAGTGTCATGAGGATATTGTTCTATCCCACTTGCTCTTCCAGGTCTAAATAGAAGATCTTTTCTTCCAATTAGAGAATATGCTCTAAAAAGAGTAATTGCTATTTTTTCTCTCTTAGTTCCAATAATTTGATATTCGTTACATCCATTTACAAAAACACCAGTTTTTAAATTTTTATTTTCCAATCAAACAACACTTTCTACTGATTCAATATCTGTAGGGTAATCATTTCATTCATCTTCTTTTCATGTTTTTAATTCAAAGTCATAATCATAATCTCTTTTTATAACTCCAAAGGCTGTATCTGAATTTGCAAATGTAGATTCAAGTTTTGTATCTAACACAAATCTTCAACGTATATCTTTTGCTTTATTGATCAACTTAAAGTTGAAATCAATAAAGTCTTTAGATAGTCAAACTTTAAACTCAACTTTTTGCGTTATTTTTTCATTACCCTCCAAACCATTAGGAACTTCATAATCATAAATAACTTTTAGAGTTTCAAATCCATTTGAGTTTTCAATTTTACAAATAGCATTTTTTAAAACATTTGTAGCTTTTTGATCATATGCTTTTGGAGAAAAGTCATATGAATCTCCAGCATCATAATCAGATTCTATGCTAAATGCATTTTCGATATTTTGATTATTTTTTTTATCAAAAAGATTAAATTGATTATTTTCAAATGAAATTTTTCATAAATCATTTTCCAGTGTATTTCTTTCATCTACCACATAATTAATTTTTTCATTAGTTTCTACTAGTTTAATTTTTGTAATTGAAGTAGGTTTCATTTTGAATTCTGGAATGATAATATCACTTCAAAACACTTTCTTTTCCTTTGAAGAATCTTGATATTGAGCATCACATTTTTTTTCAAATTTTTCAGCATCAATTTTAACTTGATCGCATAATTTAAAATCAATTTTTTGACCATTAACATCTTCTAGGTAAAAGTTTTGAGTTTCACTAAAAACTTTCATTTTTAACTCTTTTTTATTTTCTTCAATTTTTGGATTAAATATAATAAATTCATTAGTTTGTAAATTTTTTACATTAGCTATTTGTCTTTGTAATAGTGTCACTAATGTTTCCATCATGTCTATTCCCATATTTAATCTTGTTACTACAGTATCGTTTGTATCATCTGTATTACATCCACCAGCACTATCGTGTGCTTGACATTCAAATAGATATCTTAAAGATTTATCAATCAATTCTTTGTGATAAGTTCCCCCAAGTTTTGCATAAGCTAAATTTAAAGGTTCAACCACATCATAAATTAAGTATTCTAAGTGTTTAATACCTTTTTTGATATCTCATCTACCTGAATTTATTGTTTTATGAACTCTTGAAAACTGACCGTATCTCAACTCACTTGAAAGTACCTTTAAATCTTCAACATTAATTTCATTTTTTAATAAATCTATATATTCTTCATAACTTGTAATTATTCATTCGTTTTCAGAATCTAATTTATTTACTTCATCAATAATTTCTACCAAGTTTTCAAAGAATGTCATTTGATCAGAACCAAATGGGAAAAGTATTTTGCCATTAGTGTTTAAACTAACTGATTTTAAGTGATTTAAAATTTCTCTGTTATCATTCATCATTTCATGATAAAGTTTTTTAGCATTATTTTTAATATCATCTTTATCATAACCATCATGGAATAAATCATATAAGAAATTTCCACCACATGTATAACCAAATTTATATAAGTTATACTCTAGTATTTTTGAACCATCAATACCTTCTCAATTATTTAGAACACCATCTTTAATTTGTTCACCTTTAACACCCCTTCAATGAATAAACCCTTTCATATCGAAAGAATTAAAGATTTGAGGTAAATTGGCGTTAAAACCAAATGAATCTGGCATATATGCAATTTTCATATGGTTCCCATATTTTTGACTTTCTTTTACACCAGTCAACATATTTCTAACTATTGACTCACCAGTAACGTTGAAAGTATCAGTTTGTGTGTATCATGGACTCACCACCAACTTATCAGCTGCTACCATTTCTTTGATTTTAGATTCACCATCTTTATAAATTTCTCTATAGTCATCAACTATTGAGAATTGTGAATCAAAAACATATTTATACATACTTGAACCATTTTTTTTGAAATAGTCGTATATTTTATTAATATTATTTACCAAAAAAACATTTGATGTAGATTTAGTAAAATATCATTCTTTATCTCAGTGAGTATGTGGCACTAAGTATATTTTTCATTTCTTTTGCATTTTTTTCCTCCTGTTCATTTTTAGTTTACTATTTCAAAATTTATTTTTCATTATGATTAAAAAAAACGGAAAATTATTCCGTTAAAACTTTAAATTCTTAATTTTTTTAGGCTTAATTCACCATGAATACTCATCATTAAACTTACTTGATTCAAAGAAAAGATCTTTATATTTATGTAAAGCTCTGGTCTTAAAAAAATTATTGAAAAATAAAAAATCTGTAGATGGTGAAACTATTACAAGTTTTGTATAAATATCATTCATTTTCATTAAATTAGAAGTAATTATTGCATCATCAACTCCATCTTTGTTATAGTCAGAGTTTCCTGTAATCATAATTATTTTGCAATTTTTATTAAGTTCTCTAATCTTATTGATTAAAATCATGTTTTTCTTACTTCTTCCTGATAGAGAAAAAACTACAAACAATGAATTTTCCTTAACAGTATTAAAATTAAATGAATAATCATCTTTAGATTCATTAACAAAGTGTCAATTATTAAAGTTTATTAAAAATTTTAAAGCAAAAAAATCATATGCAGCTATTCCAGAATAACCAAGCCCACAAATATAAAGAGTCTTTCTTTGCTCAAAAATTTCTTTTAATAAGTCATCAATTTTATCCAATTGGTTTTCAAACATTACATTATTGTTGTCAATAACATCTTCAATTGTACTTTTCATTATATTTATTTGTTCGTTTTCTTCGTTTTTATACTTTGAAGTATGAAGAAAAACTCTGAATTCATTAATTGAACTTATATTAATTTTTTTAAAAAAATTATATATAAACGACATTCCACACCCATATTGTTGACTTATATCTTTTAAGTTACTGTCCAATATTAGATCGATGTTGTTTTTACAAAAATTTAAAAAATCTATATCTTTTTTATTTAATTCATTTACCTTTTTTTCAACTTCACTAAATTCTTTTTTCATAACTATATTCCTTATCTTTAAAATTATAATCCGTTATTTTGATAATGAAAAGAAAAACAAAAAAATACAGCAAGTATTGATGATTCAAAACTTTAACTGTATTTTTTAATTATTTACTATTTTCAATTAAGATGTCTAATTTTTCATTAATTGATTTTAATAATTCGATTAATGGTTTTTCAAAGTTTTCAATTCTTCCACTGTTTCCAGATGGTCCACCTTGACTTCTTCCACCACCACCATTTGAAGAAAATCTTCTTGGTGCTCTATCGCCTCTGTCGTTTCCGCCACGGCCTCTATTGTTTTCAAATCCCATGTTGCACTTACCTTCCTACATAATTCTTCTCTTCTCATAAAGGTAACTTGCCTACATTTACTAATAAAAGACGTGTTCTCTTAACACTAGATAATTATATACAAAAATAACTCAATAAATTGAGTTATTTTAAAATATTTTTAAAAATTTATTTAGAAGTTTTTGCACTAATATCCATAGTTTTATTAGATACTCATTCTTTTTCAATAACTTCTTTTGTATTTTGTTTAAAATAATTAATCTTACTTAATCCAAAGGTAACCCCTCCAGAAACTATAACAGCTGCAAAACAAACTATAAATCCTCAAAATAATCCATTGGGTGCTCACGTATTGATCCCGCTCATAGTTGATGAAGATTGTATTGATAAAATTCCTAAAACAGAACCAGTTCCCCATGTTCCAGTTATACCTGATGCACAAGAGATTAGAGCTGCTACAAATCCACCAGCACAAGAAGCATACATAGTGTGTTTCACTTTAGAATTGATTTTATACAACATTGGAGATGAAACACCGCTTATATAACCAATTAATGCAAAATTTGCTGCACTTTTTTTGAGTTCATCAATATTTCTATTTTGAATTATAAATGTTAATGTTGCAGTGGTGATCGAAGTTGTAAGACACATGTAGATAATAACTGCAACTATTGGTCCATTTTCATTACCCATAGTATCTGGTGTATAAAATTGCAAGAAACCAATAATAAGAATAAAACTATCAAGTGAAAATAACAATATATATGGTCCAAATGCTCCAATGATTCCTCAAATGAATCATTTGGCATACATATTTGAAAACCCTTTATTCAATCCCATTGAAATATAGTCAGTCATTATAAAAGTTAAAGGACTTATAATCAAGAAAGATATTATAAAGCAAACAAAGAATAGTGTTGGAGCCTCTAAAATATTTTTTACAAGTTCATTTTTAAATACCTTTTTACTTAACTTCATTACATTTACACAAAGAACAGAAGATATAATTACCCCTATCATGTTTCCGTCAAAACTTAATTTATATGCAAATGAACCGTTACCAAATCAATTTAATGTAAAACTAGTTGAATGCAACCCATTTGCTAGAGTATTCCCTCCCGCTTCACTAAAATATCAAGTATAATATAATTTTTTGAATACATTAAGATCTGCTCAACCTTCTACATAATTTAGTTGATTTAAATCCGCTATACCAATAGTTCCAACTTTTGAAGACAATACAAACACAAGACCTATAGCAATACCAAATACTTGGTTTTGTTTTGTATATCTAAATACAGCTCATGGAATACCCATTGTTAATGCCAATGACATACCACTAGTCAATATTCCCATAATGATACTTAATTGATTTACAAACTCTGAGTTTCCTATAAGAGAAGAACTTTCTTTACCCTGTACTCATTGTGTAGTAATAAATGAATTAAACATTGATAAAATACCATAAGCACCTAATATATATAGTAATGGAGTTGCAACACCACTGAATGTTTCTACCACTTTATCTAACACATTCTTTTTACCGGCTACTATTTGTTTTATTTCAAAAACACCTTCATCATAACCGGTAAACGTTTGAAATTTTTTAAAAAACTTTGTATTATATTTTTTTAAAAAAATTATATGAACAGTATTTTCTTTTTCTAAAACTTCATTTACATTTTTACTTTTAATTAACCCTTCTAAATTAACCTTACCTTTATCTTTTACCTCTACTCTTAACCTACTTATACAATTGTAAATTTCTAATATATTTTCTAAGCCACCAACATTATTGATGAAGCTTTCGATCTCTTTTTTATCAGATTGTCATTTTGTATTTGCCATTTTATTTATCCATATACTTTCTAATAAAATATGTAGGTGCACAAGATCAAGCGTGACAATAACTATTAACTATACTTGATCCATAAGGAGAATAAAATGGGTCTTCTGGGTCAAATAATTCTCAAAAAGTATCTGCTCCCAATTTAATCATTTCCCCTCAATAATATTTCATTATTTTAACAGCTTCTTCCTGCATATCATTTAAGAATAATGCCTCTAAAAAATAATGATAAGCATAAGGTGTTTTAAGTTTTATAGCGGGTTTAACTTCTATTATTTTTTTTAAAATCTTTTTATTTTTTTCCTGGTCAAATAAACCAGATAAAACCATTCATATATTTGAGTGATATGAAATTTGTTTTTGATCACCACTTACAAACAATCCTTGTTTCTCATCTCAATAATTATTTTTAGCAACTTCAGATAATAAATTAATTTTTTCTTCCAAATTTTTAGCGTCAGTATTTTTCCCCAATACATTAGCCAAATAAATTGCATGTTTATATGTAGTAATGTAAACACCTTGAATTGCTGCATTTTTATCCAATTCTGGATTTCAATCTATAAATGATCAAAAAGTATCATTATTTAGATTGGTCATTTTTTGTTCTCCCAAGAACTCCCAAGTAGTATTTACTTGATCCATAATAACTTCCCAAAATTCTTTTACCAATTCAATATCCTTTGTGTGTTCATAATAATCATAGACAGTTGATATAAAAATTAGTGAATAGTCAATTAAATTAGTATCATCAACCTGCACCTCTGGACTAACAAACAAACAAGCTCCTAAAGATTTATTTGGAAATTTAGATGCAGAGAATAGATATAGACATTTTTTTACCAACTCTAAATCATTAAAACTATAATAGTTTGTTAATGCCTGAAGTCTTAAATCTCCCAATCATAATCTTCTATCTCTTTTAGGCCCATCCTCGTATACATTCTGCATTGAATTTCTCAAAGTTCTTAAACCTACTTTATCTAATTCAATTAATTCTTTATCCTGAACTTTTTTTAATTGTGGATTATCCTTAAAATCAATTCAAGATTCTGCTTCCAAACTAACTTCTTCCACATAAATTTTGTATTTTGCTGATGTAGCAAGAACATCTAATTGTAAATATCTTAATGCGTATCTTCTATCCAACTTTATTTCCATAGGAAATTCATCTATGTGGATTCATTCTTCTTGTATTCAACCCTTACTAATTCATCCTTCATAATTTGAAGAGTCTGCAGCTAATTCATCTATAATTTCAGCCATTTTCAATTTTATAAACCCAGGAGCATCAGGGTGTGAACCACTGTGTGCAATTTTAATTTTTAATTTTCCAACAAAATGGTTACCAAAATCTATTATTATGTTCTCATCTTGTTGTAATTTAATATCTTTCATTTTTTCTATTTCAATCAATTCATTAGGTACATATCTTTTGGTACTTTCGTCAATTTTAAGACCTTTAATAATTCTGCATGGATTAACTGTTTTTTTAAACAGTTCTCTATTAAAAGATTTTGCTTTGTCTAGCATTTTTGAATCTTTAATAGGCTCAAAATTTTCTATAATTGTAAAACTTGCCATAATTTCCTTTCCGTTTAGATTTTTCAAATCTAAAACTACTCATTTTTTTTGTAAGCCAAAGACTTTACACTTATAAATTAACATATTAAATAATAATTAATTAATTTCTAAACTGTGTAGGTAATTTTTTTATATTAAAAAATTTTTTTTATTTATTACTTAAAAAATAAAAAAAATCCCAATGGGATTATTTTAATATGTCTTCATTCAATTCATAACCAAAGAAATTAGACATATCTTTCATATTTTCAACACTAATTTCATTAAGTATCTTTTTATTAGTTTGCAATATTTTTAAATAAATTTTAGCTGATTTTTCAATACATTCGAGCAGACCTAAAGCTTCATCCAAGCTTTCTCCAGAACAAAATATTCCATGATGTGCTCAAATAACAGATCTATATTTTTTCATTTTTTCTGCAGTTTGTTCACCAATTTCATTACTTCCCGGTAACATTCATTCTAAAATACCTATTCCTTCTGGAAAAACTACACTTGCTTCAGAAATCATTTTTCACATATTAAAAGTAAATTTCTTTTCATCTAATTCTTCTACAAAAGTTAAAGCTATTATGTCAGTAGGATGAGAATGAATAACAGTTGTATGATTTGGATTTACTTTAAGTCTTTCAACATGAGATAGTAAATGACTTGGTAACTCACTTGTAGGTCATGAACCTTCTTCAAATCCTCAAACTACTCCAATTTTTTTACCATTATCAAAAATTTGTATTATTCCTGCATTACAAGCAGTTTCATTAAACTTAGATATATTTCTATAATATTTACCAGATCCAGTTACCAAGAAAAACTTACCATCTAAACTAGGACATTCAAAAGGTAAATCTTTAGTTTTTGAAAATTCATTATTTATTTTAAAACTATCTACAAAACTTTCATCTAAAAGAACAGAGATATTTCCCCCATTTCTTTCAGCTCATCAATTTTGGTAAATTACTCCTGTAATTTCACGAAATTGATTTAAAATTTTAGATTCATTAATAGATTCTTTTAACATTGTTACACCCTTTCTGACAATACTTCTTTTTCATATTTTTTAACTTCATCCAATCAACTTTCATCAAAAGGAACATTTTCTTTATAACAATAGTAATTTCAAACATCAACTCATGGATAATTCTTTTGTTCTTCTAATAAAGCTAACCTTGTTGTAAGATCATTTTCTAGTTCTGCTTTTTTTAGAATTTCTGTAGGTTCTAGCGATGCTTTCAACAACGCTTTTATAACATTTCTTGTACCAATGACTCAAGCTGCAACTCTATTTATGGTTGCATCAAAGAAATCTAAAGCTACATGAACTCTATCATCAAAATTATTTCTTAAAATTTCACTCATCATTTCTTGAGTTTCGTCATCCAAAGAAACTACGTGGTCTGAATCTCAACGCATAGGTCTAGTGACATGTAATAATAATTCATCAATAAAGTTTAAAACTGTAGAAACTTTATTAGAACATTGTTCAGTTGGGTGGAAATGACCCATATCCATACATAATCCAGTATTTCTAGATACTGCATATGATAAATAGAATTCATTAGAACCAACAGTGTAAGCTTCTATTCCAATCCCAAATAATTTTGATTCCATTGTATTTAACACCAAACTTTTATCATAATCCTTTGAAAAAATTTCATCCAAAGATTCTTTCAATCTTTTTCTTGGTCCGTATTTATCAACTGTAAAATCTTTATAACCATCTGGTATTCAAATATTATTTATACATTTTTGATTTAGTTCTTTTGCAAAAAACTCTGCAATTTCAATTGATTTTTTACAGTGTTCTATTCAAAATTTTCTTACATTTTCATCACTACTTGATAATGTAAATCCATTTTTATACATTGGATGTGAGAATAAGGTTGGGTTAAAGTCTAATCCAATTCCTTCTTTTTTGGCTCACTCTACTCAACCTTTATAATGTTTTGGTTCGATTTGATTTAATTCTATTTCTTCATCAGTATCTACATAAATTGCATGTAAATTTAATTTATGATTCCCTGGAATCAGTGATAAAACTTTTGATAAGTCTTGTTTTAGTTCACCTGCATTTCTAGCAGCTCCTGGATAGTTACCTGTAACTAAAATTCCCCCAGAAATAGGTTGATCATTTTTTATAAACCCTTTAACATCATCTCCCTGTCAACAATTAATAGAAACAGGTATTTTTTTTATTCTTTCAATAGCTTTATCTGTATCAATACCAAGTTTTGCATAAACCTTTTTAGCATATTCATATCTTTCAATAATTTCTTTCATTATTCTTTCCTCATTTCTTTAATTAAATTATATTTATTAATAACATATTTGTAATCTTCACCATCTGGTCTGTAGGTTTCAATTTCAAATGATTCTTTTATAATTTTTCTAGCTTCTTTTATATCTTTAATCTCATTTTTTGCGATCATTTGCACTATAACATTACCAATCATAGTTGCGTCACTTGGACCTGCAACAACTATTTTTTTAGAAATATTTGCAACTTCCTGATTTAAAATTTTATTTCTACTTCCTCCACCTAGAATATAGATCTTATTAATTTCTTTGTTAGTAAGTTCACATAGTTGTTTTATATTATCGTAATAACATAATGCAAGACTATCCACTACACACCTAATTAAGGCACCTATATTGTGTGGTATATTTTGACGAGTTTGCTCAAAGTACTTTCAAATTTCAAAAATCATATTTTCTGGATTTAAGTATCTAATATCTTCACAATCCATAATATAGTTGAAAGAGTCATTCTTTAATGCTTCATTTAAAAGTTCTTCAATATCAAATTTATTAGACAAATTGTTTTCTATTTCTTGTAAAATTCACATTCCTGCAATATTTTTCAAAAAAGTGATTGAATCTTCAACACCTAATTGGTTTGTAAAACCACTTTTAAAAGTTAATTTATTTATAATTCTTTCTTTTGATTCAATACCTAGTAACGATCAAGTTCCACTAGAAATAAAAACATCATCTTCTGTTTCTAAAGGTGCTGAAGCTATTGCAGATGAAGTATCATGAGATGCCACAGCTATCACTTTACATTTTGGCAAATCATATTCTTCAATTAATTCTTCTTTTATAAAACCTATTTCTTCTCCTGGATAGACAACTCTACCAAACAAACTCTTATCTATTTTTAATTTTTCAAGAATTTCGGGAATGAAATCCTTTTTATCTATATCAAAGAGTTGAGTGGTTGAAAGATTGGTAGCTTCTGCTATCATTTCCCCTGTTAATCTATATATAAAGTAATCAGGCATCAAAAGAATTTTTTTAACTTCTTCTTGTTCTCAAATTTTTTGAACATATAATTGATAAACTGTATTAAATTCATGAGAAACTATACCAGTTTCTAGATACATAGTTTCTTTATCAAATACCCCTTTGTGTTTTTTGAAAAAATCCACTGTTCTATTATCTCTGTATGAATAAGCTCCCATTACTCTTTCGCCTTTTTCGTTTAAAGATACATAATCAACTCCTCATGTATCAATTCCAAGATAACAATTATCTATACCTGCACTTTTAGCTTTTTTTAAACCTATTATAATCTCACTAAAAAAACTATCTACATCTCAAAAATATTCTCCAGCCTTTTTAATCATTAAGTTTTTAAATACATGTAATTTTTCAAACACTATTTTTCCATCAACAAGTTTTGCCAATGACATTTTTCCACTACTAGCACCAATATCAAGACATATATAATTATTCATTCTTTACCTCCCTTTTTAAAAAGTTTACATTTTTTTAAAACTTTTAGATAATTTAAACAAAAAAAAATAATTTTTCCTTATTGTAAAAATTATTTTATTCTATTGGCAATTTGTCTCACAATTTGGTTTAATACATAGTAAATATAAATTCTGCTATTTACAAAGTTAATTAATTCACCATCATTACTATCAATAGTGATCTCTTTATCACTTCCTGTATATGTTTCTTCGTCTGTAATTAACCCTATATTTTTATTTTCTATTTCTCTAAAAAGTTTTTCAAATCAAAAAATATCATCTCCAAATAACATCCCCACATAAAACGCACCTTCAACATTTTTATGGTTAAAATCTATTTGACTCTTATTAGAAATTAAAATTACATTTATTTGCATTTTAACTAAGCACTCATAAAAATATTGAGCGTAAGTTTCACTTTGTTTTGAATAAAGTATAATTATTTTTTTACTGATTAAAATTTTTTGAGAAATCCTAACAATATTTTTATATGCAGTTTCGTTTATTAATCTCATCTTTTTTAGAATTGTTTCAAAATTATTATCAAAAATAAAATCATTATTTCAATTTATATTTTTAGTATTAGAGTAAATATCATCCTTTTGAAATTCAAATTCTAAAAATAATCTATTAATTAACTCTTTGTATCCTTCATAACCTAACTGCGCACAAAATCTAGTAACAGAACTAGGTGTTGTGAAAGCAGATTTAGAAATTTCTGCTATACCAGGTATTTTTTCATTTGGTTTTAAATTAACCAAAATTTGAGCTATAGATTGAAATGTCGTGTTAATAGTTTGTTTACTATATCACTCAAGTTCATTTAAAATATTTTTCTTCATACATTTTCCTCATATTTATAATTATACTTTTAATTATAGTTTATGGAAAAAAATACTAAAAAAATACTCATTTAATGAGTATTTTTAAAATTATTTTTGTCCATAGTATGAATCTTTACCATGTTTTCTGAAATAATGTTTATCCATTAATTCTTGAGTTAAATTGTTTTCTTGTTTACTTAGCATGTAAGAATTTAAAGTCATTTGTGCCACTACTTCTAAAATTTTAGCAATCTCAACAGCTTTTTTTGGAGAGTTTGAAAATGTAAAAGGACCGTGATTGTTAACTAGAACTGCTGGCATATCTTCAACTTTAATGTTATTCTTTTCAAATTTTTCTGCAATTATAACTCCTGTTTCGTATTCATAACTATTTTTTATTTTTTTTACATCAAGATGTTCTGTACAAGGGATATCACCATAAAAGTTATCTGCATGGGTAGTACCTTGAATTGGAATATCTTTTCCAGCTTGACATCAACTTGTTGCGTATAGAGAATGAGTATGACATATTCCTTTAAGATTTGGGAATTTATTATAAAGGTATATATGAGTTGGAGCATCTGTTGAAGGATTTAACGTTCCTTCAACAACATTATAATCAAGATCCATTACAACCATATCTTCTGGTTTTAATTTATCATAACTTACTCCACTTGGTTTTATTACCATTAGTTTTTTATCCCAATCAATTCCAGATACATTTCCTCAAGTAAAAGTTACTAGTTCATATTTTTCCAAAAGCATATTTGCTTCATAAACTTCTTTTTTTAATTCCTCTAACACAATTCTCACCCCGTTTCTTTAAAAATGTTTAAAACATATTTTTTTGCATTTTCAAGCAATGATACGGTTTTGGGAAAGTCTTCATATCAAGCTTCAATTACAAAACTTCCCGAATATTGTTTAGTATTTAAATATTTTAATAACATTTTAAAGTCAACATCACCTTCACCAAATTCAACGTTTTTAAATTTACCGGGAAAGTCTTCTTTCACTAAAAGAGTATCTTTAATGTGTAAAGCAACTACCTCGTTAAAACCTTTTTCTAATTCTTCAATAGAATTATCAGAATTTCAAGCTCATAGATTTCCCAAATCTGGATAGACACTCAATCATGGATAATTAACTTCTTTTTTTATTTCTAAAAACTTAGAAATAGAATTTATAAAAACATCATCCATAATTTCAATAGATAAATTTATAGCATATCTATTTGCAATTTTCATAGCCTCATTTAAATTTTTTAAAAAGTATTCTTTGGTTGTTTGATCTTTTTCTTCATAGAACACATCATAACCTGCCAATTGAATAATTTTAATTCCAAGTTTGTGAGCTAAAATTATGCATTGTTCTAAAAGTTTCATTGAAGTTTTTCTAATCTCTTTATCATGACTTCCCATAGGATATCTTCTTTGACCAGAAAAACATATAGACCTTATAAAAATATTATTTTGTTTGCACTCTAGCAAAATTTCTTCAACTTGTTTATCGCTTCAGTTCAATCTTTCAAGTCTTTCGTCACTTTCATCGATTGATAATTCAATAAAGTCAAATCCAAGTTCACTAGCTACCTTAATTTTTTCAGGTCAAGAAACTTTTGGTAAGGCTTTTTCATAAACTCCTAAGAAGTTATTTTTCAAATTAAGCATTAGTTCATTTTTCCTTTAAAGCTTTTTGAAAACTTAAAGCAGCTTTGTTTGGATCTTCTACATCTCTTATAGATCTTCCAGCAATAATTATATAAAGTGGTAAATCTTTAAATATATCAAGATCTGCTTCTGAAATTCCTCCAGTGACAGTAACTTTAAAGTTCATATCACAAAGTTGTTTTATTTTGTCAATATCTTTTGGTTCTCAGCCTACCCCAGCAGCTTGTGAATCTCTAGATCTGTGATATACAACTTGTTCTACTCCAATTTGTTTTCATTCTTTTGCTTGTTCCATACTTCAAGAACCTGTTAACTCAATTTGTGTGTCTCCACCAAATTTTTTAGAGATATTTAAAACACCTTCAACTGTTGGCAAATCTGCACAACAAATGACAGTTGTTATTTCAGCACCTTCTTTAAAAAACATTTCCGAAACTATATTTCCTGCGTCTGCAATTTTACCATCAGCTAAAATTATTTTGTCAGGATATAGTTCTTTAATTTTTCGGATACACTTTTTACCTTCTGATAATAAAAGTATAGTACCCACTTCAATGACATCAACCACATTACCTACATTTTCTAATGTTTTTAATGCATCATCTAAAGTTAAATTATCCAGTGCCACTTGTAAAAGTGGTTTATTCATTCATATCAATTCCTATCTATTTTAGGTATTTTAGAAAGTCTACACCTTCTATAATTTTTTTTAATTCTTCTTCACTTTTTGAATTTGCAATTTTATCAACAGTTGATTCATTTTCAAAAATTGCAACAATTTGAGGTAATGCAACTGTCATGTGAACTTCACTATTAACTGCTGCAAAACCAATCAATACACTAATCTCTTGCTTATCAAATAGAACTGGTTTTTTTAAAGTCATGATACTAAAACCATTTTTTAAAGCTCCACTTTCTGAAGAAGCATGAGGCATAGCAACGTTTGGACAAATTATATAATAAGGTCCATATTTTAAAGTGCTATCAATTACACCTTTGATATATTCTTCACTAATAACACCATTTTTTAATAATGGTTGAAAACAAGCGGTAATAGCATCTTTTCAATCGTTGGCTTCTTGATTAATTAGGATTGACCTATTTTCTAATAATGAATTTAAGAAATTTAATTCAGTCATTATAGATCAAAAGCCTTTCTAAATCCTTCTTCAATCATTTCTTCATCCATAAGATTTTCTAGACCTATTACATATGCATTGCAGTCTTCTAAGTCTTCTTCTAGATATGTAGAACAAAGAACAACATCATATGAATTTGCAATTCCTTTTGCTTCACCTATTGATGAAGTATCTACCCTTGAATCAATTCCTAATTTTTCTAATACTTTTTCTACCTTAATTTTTATCATCATTGAACTACCCATACCGTTACCGCATGCACATAAAATTTTTTTCATATCTTTTTTCCTTCTTTCTTATGGGAATTGCCTAACAATTATTTATTTGCTAATTTTTGTTTCTTTAATTCCTCTTTTTTTTGTTTTTCAATCGCTATTTCTTTAGCTCTTTCATTGTCTTTTTCACATCATTTTTTAAATAATAATCTTTTTATAATCATTGAACTTCCAGGTTCTGTTGTTGTAAATTGTGCAACTATTATGAAAATAATTGGCACAAAGAACACTAAGTACATGGCAGCACTAGATGGTACTGTTGTTAAAATAGCAATAATTACTGCTCAAATTGTTGTTCAGTCAAACAGACCATTATATCCAATTTGGAATATTTGCCCTGTTCTTCCTCCAGTTTGTACAACTAGAACTGCACCAAACACTACCAATATTCCTGCAACAAATGGAATTGTAAGACAAGCTTTTCAACCTCCACTTGCATTTGCATATAATCCTAAAGCTGCTCCGTCAAAGAACATTGGAATGAATCCTACCATTATAATAACTTTAAAAATATCAATTTTAAATACTTGTCCTAGTAATAAAACTAAACCAATACCAATAAAGTTACCAATAGCACCCGCTAAGAATCCAAATGTTACAGATTTTTCTCCGTATGAGAAAGATCCTGCAATATCAATACCAATTGAAGCACCAGGAATTAAACGTCCACTAATTCCTATAAATGATTTTTGCAATTCAGCAACAAACATTCTTGCTCCAAACATTAATATTTGTAAAGAAGCTACAACAGTAAATACAAGACCAACTAATTGTAATAATCAATTTTTACCTGCAAATAAGTTATATCCTCCCATTGAGTCGATCATTTCTTTTCAACTACCTTCTAATTTAACTATTAAGAATAGTATTCCAAAGAAGATGAAAAGTAATATTGAAGATGAAAATATATTATCGTGGAAAATTCTAAATCCTTTTTTCATATTTAGCTTTTCTGCAGATTTAACTTCTTTATTATTTAATGCAAATAATTTTCCTGCTTTGTAAGCGGCTCATACACCAAACATTTGTTGGTGACCAATTGTAAATCCCGCATTATTTGAAACTGCTTGAGTTGGAGCATATGCTAGGTTAGAAAATACTCCTCAATATGTTCCAATTAAAATTCCACTTGTCAGTATTGTTAATAATTGTTTTGTTGCATCATCATTAATATCTTTGAATACAAAGAAATATAGAATAGCTACAACAACACTTGATTGTTGAAACATAATATGACCTGTTACATTGATACTTCTAATATTTGTTATTTTTTTTAGAACTACAAGAAGTATATTGAATGCTAAACCGATTAAAACAGTGTAACTTATCATTGAAACAGCTGTTCCTAACGCTTCATTAATTTCACTTCATGAAGTATATGTATCTAACAAGACAACATTACTTCCCATTAAAGTTCCAAATGTGATCATCAATGGTTTTGAAACTCCAGTTAGGAAAGCGCTTCCCATTTGAAGAATTAGATAACCACAAATACCTTTAAACATTCCGCTTAATGCATCATATCAAGGTTTTTTTTGTAATAAATATCCTAGGAAAACTATCAAACCAACCAAAATTGAAGGTACTGCTAGAATATTATCTACTATGATTTGATAAAATACTAAGTTCAAAATGTCCAATCTTTTTATAGCGATACAAGTAATAATAAAAGTTAATAATAAAGTTACAATAGTTATTAATATTGCTCAATTAATTCACTTACTACGTTTTTTCTTTAATTGATTTTTAATTCCAGCTTCTGGATTTTCTAAATCATTTCTTTTTGTTTCATTACTCATTTAATTTTATCCTCTCTTTGAATTATCAAATGCTAAAGCGACCTGAGGGTTATTTATTAATATGTCATCAATAGCATCTTGGCTTACACCGATTTGTTTTAGTAAAGGTACAAAGTGTGTTAGCATATATGCTATACCAAAACTTATGTGACCTTTTGTTTCTGAATATGCAGTTTGGTAATAGAATCTACCTGCATCCATTGCTAAAAGTAATTGTTTTTGATAACCTTTATCAATTAAATATTTCATATTTTCAGCTAAAGTGCTGTCTGGATAATACTTAACTCTATCTGGACCATCAAAAGCAATAAAGACACCTTTCTCACAAATTTTTTCATAATAATATTTATCAGGATTTTTATTTAAGTGTGAAAGTATTATTTTTTTAGGACTAACTCCTAATTTTAATAAAATATCTACAACTTCTAATCCCATTGTTCCTAATTGTGTATGTATCAAAATAGGTACACCTGTAGCTAAATTTGTTTTAGCAGCAATTCTTAAACTTTTTTGTTCTAATGGATCTATTGAAGCATATCCTGTTCCAACTTTAATAATTCCAGCTTTTGCACTTACTCTTTCAACAACTGGTCCATTATAAGAATGTTTATCCATACCTTCTTCAATTTCTGCAACCATCATAGCTACAATTTTATCTTCTTCAACAGTTTTCAATCATGAACAGTGTTTATCATAAAATTTTGCTTTATGAAATCCTGTAGACATAATTAAATGTGCTTTTCCTTTAAAATCGTTTGCTATTTCAAGCATTCTATTTACATCCCTACCTACATTTGGTGGGTCCATTGTAACCATGGTTTTTCCTCCAGCATCCAAATAGTTTTGCAACTCTTTTTTAGCTGCATTGATATCTATCATCAAGAAATCAATGTGTTCTTCAACTTCTGGTCCTCCGTTTTTAATTAGGTGATCGTGACAATCTACTACACCCATTTCTTTTGGGTCTATATCACCCAAAACCGTTCTTACAAATTCTTTCTTATCATTCATAACAACTTCCTCCTTCATTAAAATTATCTCAAATATAAATTTTTGAAATATTTAAAAAAATGGATAATTATATGACCAAAAATTTAATTTAGTCAGCTGATAAGAAAATGATTTGTTCTAAGTCTTTTAGTTCTTTTATATTTGTTATTACATTTTTTTCTTTGATAATTTGTTTATTAGCTGAGTAGTATTCATAAGAAATGATTTTATAATTTATTAATTCGCCAAATGTATTAATTATTTTGTACAATCATAAATTTAAAGAAATATTTGTTAAGTCTGTTATGAAGTAAGTTTCTTTTGAACTATCTAGCACATTCACTTTTGGAATACTTGTAACACCTACTAAAAATATTGATGCAAGCAATCAAAAGAAGTAATTGTTTTCGTCAATATCTTCATATTTATTCTGTTTATATAAAATAGTAAAGTCTTTAAAAAATTTTTGAAAATTTTCTTGTTTTAAGATTTTAATTTTGTTTGAATAAAGTCAACTGCCATCATACAATTTTTTAAAAGGAATAATTTCATAATATGCAAAACATTTTAAGAAATTTCTTTTGTTTAAGTCTTCGTTAACTTTATATCCAATGTTTTCTAATCCAACTTTTATATTGTTATAAATTTGTTCTCAAGAAACTATTTCAAAAGAATCAATATTTATTTCATCAGAAAAATTATATGAAATTATTTGCGCTAAATATAATTTTTCAAAGTGTCCAATATCTGTCTTTTGTAAATTGTATTTCTTTTTAATTTCATTGATGACATTAGAACTCAATATATACCATTTCGTTTCTTCAAACTGAATTTTTTTCATTATATATTGCTTAACCTCTTCTAATAATAAATCTGATTTAAATTTTCTGATGAATACAAGAAAAAGAATAAATGACATTGTATTGTTATCAACATTCTTAAAAGATATTTTCTTGAGATTCTCGTTAATTATGTTAGTTATATCTTCAAAAAAATCCAAATTATTTATATTTGAGTTTTTTAAAAACTCATAATCGTCAAAATTAAAATTTCGCACTAAAAAATATAACAGATTTTTATCTCCGTTAATATCTAATAATTCAAAAAGTGTATTTATCATTAGCTTATGAATTGAAAAACTATCCCCAACTAATTGATATCCACTTTTATTTATATTCAAACTAATATTGTTAGTTTTGATGTAATCACTCTTCTTTATATTTTCAATATCGTTAAAAATTGTATTAGAAGTTACACCTAAAATATTTGATAATGATTTTAAAGAAACACTTTTGTTAAATAATATGAATAGAATTATTGTTAAGTGCCTCTCATATAAACTTAATACTATTTTTGTATTACTATTATCATCAATAACTTCGTTTAAAAAATTATCATAAAAGGTTTTAATTTGTGAAACTCCTTCTAGGTAATTAATCTTTAAATCTATTGGCTTTAAATGGTATTTGACCAATATATTATTAATGTGATCTACATGATACATTAAATTTGAGCGACTTAAACCCAACTTGTTACTTAACCAAGATATACTTTCTCACTCATTTTTTTCAATTAAATAATTTAAAATTAACCTGTCTTTCTTATCTAGCATTTTCAACATCCTTTACAAAACGCATTATTTCATTACAAATTCCATTCTTTTTTATTTTAAAGGAAATAACAGAAAAATAAAAACCTAATAAATAAAAAATATCCAAAATGATTTTGGATATTCCTCATATTTAACACTTAATCAATAAGAGTTTCTTTTTTTCTTGTTGTAGTAAATTCAAATGTTTCTTTATCTAAATCTAAATAATCATAAATAGTACCAATTAGAGAAATTACATCATTTGGTGTATAGTTATAATTAAAATAAATTGGTGCATTATCCAGTTTTTTGGATCTTTTGATAAGTTCTTTATCAAAAGATAAATCTATTGTTTTTGTGCTTTTAAATGAGAAGTTTTGTTTTGCTAAAGAAATTAGCAACTCTTCTCTACTTCTATATAATTCTTCTAAAGTGATTCTTAAAAGTTCTGTATAATCCTTAGTATAATGTTCTTGACCATCCATAACAAAACTTGCAATTTTTGTACCATTAATATCTCCAAAATTTACTAAATTTGATTTAGGAATCAACAATTCTTTATATTCAAATTTTTTCTCAGGTTGACTGTACTCAAAAACCTTAATAGCTTTATTAATTAACACTTGAGCTCGTGCTTTTATAGCTTCTTCATTTCAAACATTTTTATCAAAAATAGACTCGTTTAAAACAGTGAATTTTGAACTAAGCTCTTTAAGTTTTTGTTTCTTTGTTTCAAAAGAATAATCAGATAATTCAACATTAAAACCTGTCAAAGTTAAATTTCCGATTGTATGCAAATATATTTCATGCACTAAATTGTAATCATCTCCAATATGAGTTCTTCATTTTTCATTTCTATTTTGAGGCATGATATGTTCGATTGTGATTTGTTCTGTTTCCAGTTTTTCTTTTAAACCGTAGTGTTCAATTTCATATAACAATAGTTTACAAATAGCTCTTGCACTATAAATATTATTCTTCACAAGAGCCCTTCCAAACTCACTGTCAGTCGGAAATCTATCTGTAGTAGTAATTTGAATTAAGTAAGAACAAAGTGAATCATAATAATTATTTCTATTAACTTCTAGTTTGAAAACTTTATCATATAAATTAGAAAAGAGTTTATTTAAATTTTTCGCACTTTTATCAGTTATAGTTCTTCTTATCAAATAATTTCTAATAAGTTTTAATGACTTGTATAAAGTTTCGTCATCAATTAAACCACTCTTATTGTCCTCAAATAAGTGAAGAAGGAAAGGATAACAAGTGGTCTGATTAATCACTCTAATATGTTCTAGCATTTGGTCAATTTTTTTGTTTCCAAAATTTTCTAAGCCCACTATTTTTGCATAATGTTTACTAATATTCTTCATTTCGTAAAGAACTTCTCTTCTATCAAGATTTTTTTCATATATAAGTTTTTTAAACTCAGGATATGACTTTTTATCACTAATTGCAGAAGAGGATTTAAAAATTAAATAGTGATTAACAAAGGCATTTACCTTTTCTTTTAGTAAAGTTTCTATTACATACCAATTATCTATATATAAATTATTTTGATCATGATATGACATAAGTAAAAAATTACGCACCAAATCAGCTAATGTTAATTGTACTCCTGTTGAATTTATTCTTTCAAAAATAACTTGAGCATCATCATTGTTATCTAAAGTTGTGTTTGCATAAACTAATCTAGAAATACAATTTATCATAACTTGAATATCATAATCCTTTTGTTTATCAAACAAACTAATTAATTTATCTTTAAAATATAAATAATTTATATAAACAAATGAAGACTTATCTACGTTTTCGTGGTCATTTTTTAAAAGTAATTTAAAGTTATTATCATCTTCAATATTTAAATTTAATTTTTTTACTCCATCTTTTTTAAAAATAAAACTTTCAATTGTCATTTTTTCAACTGGACTTGAAACCATATCCAACATAGCCTTCAATAAAATGAAGGTAGTTGTAATCCTTTGTTGACCATCTATAATTATGTTTTCATTGATATAAGTTAAATTATTAACATTTCTATTTAGAATTATATTTCCGATAAAGTGAACATCATTAGAATTTTTAAGTTTTATCAAATCATCAAAAAATTGAGAACATTGTTCTTTTGTTCATGAATAATTTCTTTGATATACTGGTATGATATATACCTCATTGTGTTCTAACAAAGTTGCTCTAACGTGACCTAAATTTACTATCATATATTGCTCCTTACTGTGTATTATACAGATAAGTATAAAAAAAACAATTTATTACAAATAAATTGTTTATAGTTCCCTAACCCAATAACCTCTAGATTTCATATCAAATTTCTCTTGAAAATCTTGAAAATTATAAAAATTAATTTTTAAATCCTTAAATAATTCAAAATTAGGTTTAGAATGAGTTAAATCCACAACATTGGGGTCAATATTTTTTATTGTACATAAAAAATAGTAGTCTTTATATTCCTTCATACATTCAAACTCATTATCTGAAATAATGAACTTTTCTTTATCATCCTTTGACATACTAGATTTAACTTCAAATAAATTATAATTATCAACTCTAAAATCGTATGGACTGGTTTTTTTAATTTGACTCTCTCATTTAAATTCTTCAAATTTTAAAGACCTTACCTTAGATATATCTGTAAATTTTTTAAGTTTATTAAAGTTCTTTAAAAAAATACTGAATAAGTATTCACCCAGAAATCCAATTGTTTCATTTATAGTTTTTTCGATAGTACCCTCATCTATAGTTACTTTTTCATCATTTTTATCACCAAATAGTACATTCAAAAAAGGCATTAACTCTCTATTAGAATTAGCAGCACCTTCAAATGACTTAGTTTCGGTAGTTTTCTTCTTTTTAAATTCTTCTACTATCAATAAAATATTTGCTTTTTCTTTTTTATCAGTCTCTTTATTTAAAGAGTAAAACAGATATAAAGTGAACAATAAATCATAACAAGCTCTAATCATAAAAATATTTTCTTTACTTTTAGCAAAACTTGTAATGCAATTCCAAAGATAATCCATATTGCCGCAAAAATATTCTATAAAATTATTTGAATTTTTAAATTTATCAGAAAATTTAAAAACAATATTGTTATTCACTCATTGCTTACCAAAATCTATTGCTGTATTAAATACAAAATCATTTGGTTTTTCAATACATCCAAAAAGCAAAAGAACCCTCAAATACTGACTTCATGCAGATCAGGAAAGTTGTTCATTGAATCCTTTTACAATTATAGTGCATCCCTTTTCATTGATTTCTTTACCTGTAATTTTTATAACCTCTAATTCTGATAAATTATAACTTTTAAATTTTTTAAACATAGAAGTCAATGATGTATCTATATTTCATCATTTACAAGAATAATTGTCATCTAACCCATTGTTCTTCAATCACTTTTTAAAATTCATTACATTTGTTATATTCATGATTACACTTCCTTAATTAAATTAAATATTGCAAGTAAGACATTTACAACTATTGAGTTACCAGCTTGTCTATACTTAACCTCACGTCTTATTAATCCTGATTTATAAATTTTATCTACATCTTGATTTTCAAAACCCATCATCAGATATGCTTCTCTTGGAGTTAAAAATCTATAATTAGCTTTCCTTTTTTCTTCAATTTTTAAATTTTCCAACTTGGTATTTTTTAAATCAATTATGCCAGCGTTGGGGTTCCTATCCTGTTTGGTGGTAAGAGTACTGCAATAATTTAAAAAATATCCATTTTTGAATTTATGGTAGATTTTTGTAAATTTATTTTCACAACTTTCTTTTTTTTCTTTTCTTAGCGTAAATAAAACTCTATTTTCAAAATACATTCTTTCCCTACTTGGAGTTCTATTCGGTATAGACTCCAACGCCTCATCTCTTATTGTTTTATCTTCATAATTTAACTTTAAAACACGTTCCATTGTCTTTTTTCTACCTAAAATTTCCGATATATCTTTTGGTTTGTTATTAGAAACTATTTTTCCTACAGAAAAATATGTATCTTCAAATGTTATATTTTTAGGTCTTAAAATACTTAAAGCATACACTCTTTCTCTTGATTGGGGGATTCCATAATCTTTCGAATTTAAAATATAAGTTTGAGTATTAAAACCAATACCATTTAGAAAAGAAATCCATTCAATATAATCATTCTTGTGTTTATCAGAAATCATATTTTTTACATTCTCCAATAGCAAATATTTTGGTAATTTATTGATTGAATTTAACTCTTTTAATAGTCTTTCAACCTCCCAAAGTAAACCACTTCGTGTTCCTGAACCTTTAGCCATTCCTTGATTAAAACCATGGAAACTTCCTGCAACCGATAAATCTTGGCAAGGGAATGAATAAGTTAAAAGATCAAACTCACCTATTTCGTCTATTAATCTTTGGCCATTAATTTCCACAATACTACCTTGGTTTTTAGAGTTCTTATAAGAACTATACAACATTTCTCTTGTGTGCCTTGAAAACCTAGATAAATTTTTGTTATTTATAGGTTCTTTAGAATTATTTGAGTGGGTGAATTTTTTTAAGAAATCTTCAATTTCAATATCAGCCAATTCTTTAGCAATGTTTTCGTTATTGTGATGAATTGCATTGTAAGAAATATTCGCTCATATATCTCACTCGCTTGTCCCTACAACCTCATAGTCTAAAATGTTGTTTCTCTTTAGTATTTCAAAAGCTTTGTGTTGAGCTCCGATTCCTGCAAACGTCTCAAAAATTCTTATTTTTTTCATATATTTACTCCTAAAAGTAATTCTAATTTTTTTTTTTTTTTTATTGCAAGTGTAATATGTGATTAATTAAAGAAAAAAATTAAAATAAAAAAAGCAACTTAAGTTGCTTTCGTAAAGTATCTAAAAAACATTTGTTGTTTTATTTCTCATTTCAAAATAATAATTTTTTTTGTCACTAAAAAAAGGTCTTTGTATCACCAAATAATTATTCAACAACCCTAATTCTTTAATTCTTTTCCCCTCATCATTTACCACTTTTAATACCCCATTCACATAAGTAAATGTATGTTTATCGAATTTTCTGTGCAGCTCTTCTGGTAATGGGATAAAATTCTCTGGATCTGAAATCATTGCCAAATATTTATTACACTCATTTACATTATTTGTATATAAACATTCTTCTATTTTATCTCTTAGCATATAATACTCATATATATGACACTTTTGATAATTTCAATTATCGTTTCAAGAAAAACCAAAAGGACAAGGAATATTTTGACCAGTGTAATATCGAATAATATTAGTACTATATTTATTTCTTTCATTTCTAGCTATTTTTTCAGCTTCTTTTTCATAATCACAATATTTTTTATAATAATCCTTAACTTGTTCCATATAAATTTTAAATTGACCTGAATCCTTGCTCTCTTGCATAAAAATAAATAGTTTTTTTATGACTTCATTTAAATTTGTGAATTCTTCCAAACTAATTTTTTTCGCATTTATCTCATATAAATCAAAATAATTTGGTCTCTTTGAGATTAAATCACCTATTAAAACAGCAAAGTTTTTTATATTTCCACTATAATCAAGTATCATTTCAGCACTTCAGGGATTTTTAACCTCCCCAGAAGGATTACTACCTTTCAATACAGTCAAAATATTTTTAATTGTAGACCTATATTTATTTCTATTATTTAAAAATTCATTAACAATTTCAATTTCATTAGAATTCAAATGACGAATTTCATTATGATTTTGGTTTTTTCTTGGAATTTGTTTTAGATTTAATTCTTCGAAAAGTTTTTCTCTAATTTTAAATATATCCTTTTTTCCATCAAATCAACTTGGGGTAGTGCTTAAATCTAACCATAGTTCATGAAATGTAATTTTTCAATCTTTAATGATTCCAAATTTGTTAGAGATTATTTTTAACACTCCTTTGAATTTGGCTGAATTTGTTGCAGAAAAATTCCTCCTAATTATAGGCAACTCTACAACATACAAATCACTTTGTTTACTCATTACTATCTATCCTTTCAAAAATAGCTTTCAAAACTTCTATTGAAATTGAATTTCCACAAACAAAAATTTTTTGTGTGTCTGTTAAAAATTCAAACTCATCAATCTTTTTATAGTCTTCATCATCAAAACCCATATACCTGAATGACTCTAGTGGACTCATTCTTCTAATAAATCCTTTATCATAAATTTTAATTCTTGAATTTGCTCCGCTTGCTGTTAAAGTTGGACCTGTAAAGTCAGGATCATACACATATGCTTCAGAGTTGAATTTTGTATAATTTATTAAACTGCATTTTTTAATATTTGATTTTGTAAGAGAAAATTCAGAAAAATCATATTTTTCTAAATTAGTCATAATAAATTTATCTTCTACATTCTTTTCTAAAATATCGTTTAATTTTCCAGGTTTACTTTTTCCGACAGGTAATTCTATTTTTTTATTTCTAGAAGAAATCATAAAAACTCTTCTTCTTGCTTGAGGAGATCCAAAGTCTGCAGCATTTAATATTCCAATAGAATTTTTATAACCCATGTTTTCAAGTTTAATTAATCATTCTTTCAATTCTAATTCATTTGTTTTATTTAGCAAGGCTGGGACATTTTCCATGAGAAGAATTTTAGGCAAATTATTTTTAGGTGTATTATCTATAGCTTTTTCAATCTCTCACAATAACCCAGATCTTGTCCCTGAATTCTTTTTCATACCTTTTTGTATCCCTTGTTGTGATAAATCTTGACAAGGAAAAGAATAAGTTAAAATATCAATAGATTCTAAGGTTCTTTCATGTAAAGTTCTAACATCAAAAATGTTACCTTCTTCTTCAGATTTTTTAACAGCAGAATATATAACATTCAAGATATCTTGACTTTTTCGATTTCAAAAATTTTTTGAAACTGGTTTTTTAGAATCTCAAGATAAGCACTTAGAATTCAAATAATCTATCACTTCATCCCTGGGAACATTGTCTAGAACATTTTTTTTAGAAAAATCATTATTTATAATTTGATACATTACAATTGCTGGTACATATCACTCTGCTAATCCTGCAATCTCAAAATTATTACCAACAACACTTTTTAAAGCTCTTCTTTGTGAACCTATACCTGCAAAAGCTTCAAATAGTCGAATTTTTTTCATTTACTTTTCTCCTAAAAGTAATTCTATTGTTTTTTTTTTTTTTTTTACAAGACCCTTTTTAAAGAAAACGCAAAAAAAACATGAATTATTATTATAATTCATGTTTAAATTTTGTTATTGCTTTTACTTTCAAAACCTTATTAAACAGAAAGTTGAAAAGTAATTATTTTAAAAAATCAGTGATAATTTTAAATATAGAATATTGTAAATACTTATATTTATTCTAATCTATAAAGTGAGAAAGTGAAAATTATACTTTAACCCCTTGTTATACCTTTTACTTTATAATTCGGAAAAAATACAGAATATGCAATAGCATCTTCCTCAATTATTTCTCCTTCTCTCTTATAATTAAAATTATAAACCTGGATTATAACCTTATTCTTATTTTCACTATAGTAATCAATTTTTGAATCACCAAAGTATTGTGTTTCATCATTATAATCCACATCTTTATTAGCTCCTGATGCATGAATTGTGAAACGTTGCTTTTCAGAAACAGAACGAAATGGTTTGTCTCTATTTTGTGGCTTCATCAGAATAACTCTTACTGGAAATTCCTTAAAGTTAGCTTCCGCTATTTCATATCTTGATTCTAAATTAATTTTTTTAAATATATAACTAGAAATATTTGATTCTTTTGTAAACTCTGTCAAGCTTTCATAATCTTTATATTCAAATCTTCTGCCACCGAGTTCAATATTTTTAGATTGTTCTTCTACATTTTTATAGAACATTCTTTCTATTTCTTTTGTTGGATGTACCATATTTTGGTTTAATCAAGAAAAGATTCCAACTGGTTTATAGTTGGCAACATTTGGTCTAGTTATTTTTAAAGTTTCATCATCTAGTGAAAAGAAAATGGAATTCATAAAACCTTCTACAGAAAGTTCTCCTGTTTCAATTCTATCTAACTTTTCTCAAAGATCATTTTCCAAAACTGAAATATCAAAAAATTCTTTAATAAGTCTTTCTATTATAAAAATTTTCATATATTTAAGAGTTTTTCCTCTATATCCAAATCATCTTGCTCTTTGCAAAATTGTATCTGCTTGATTTTTAGATTTAGCTGTTCTTGTCATATATGTTACTAAAAGATTTTTTAAAGTAATTCCTCTTCCAAGAAGATTAGAACCAATGTAAATTCTGAACCTTTGTTGTTTATTTTCACCGAAACGATCACCTTTGCTGTTTATTGAAAAGGCTCTTGTGTCTTCTATTATACCCAAAAAATCTTCTATAAATGCGCAATCCTTAGGATTGCTTTCATCAAGCTTTCTATTGTTAATCATTTCAAAACCAAGATTAATAAATTCATGATATGTTTTTTTCATTATAGAATTTGGGTCTTCTTCTAATTCTTCTGCAATTTCTACAATTTTATCTAAATAAATTCTTATTTTTTCTTTAAATTCATCATGATATCCAGTTTCTCTATCGGTATTTATAAGCATTTCAAAATATTTATTTTTTGATTCTTCATTAATAAGACTTAAAGAAGCACACAAAAAATAACTTAAAGCTTTTTCTAAAGAAGGATTTATATCCTTGTTTTTAAATTGTTTTTCATCTAATGAATATAAATTTTCAAGTTCGTGCTCAGGAATTTCAACTAAGTATTTATCCGAATCTTCTCCATGAAAAGTTTCTAAACCACAGTAACCTTTTCCTGGTTTTGTTGTTCTAACAAATTTTGGAGATAATTCATCATTCTGTTGAATCAACATGTTTGCATATGGAGTCGCTGTTACAGAAAGATATGAAAATTGTTCAATTTGATCTTTAATATCAGAAATTTTTTGATTTCACTTTGTTCTTGGTTCCTTGTTTGTATTTGCATTTCCATCTAAAGTACCTTGATCACCTTCATCATCAATTATAAGTATTCTTTTATCTTTAAAAATATCTTTATAATATGTAAGAATTGATTCTAAATTTGATAGGTGATTAATGTTTTTTAATACTGTAATTATGCTTTTTTTATCTTTTGATGAACTTAAAAATCTTCTATTACTTTCAACCCAGTCAGCTTTCCTATCAGCACCAAATTCATCAGAACTAAATATCCCACTAATTCTTCTTTTATTATTTTTAACATCCGAATACACTTCAGACACCCTATCTTTATTTTGACTCAACAATTCATTGTCAACTCCACCAATTAAAAATACGATATCATACATATCAGAATCAAAAGCTTCTGCAATTAAACCAAGAAAATTAGAGGTTTTACCTGATTGAACTTTTCCAACTATTATCCCAGTTTTACAGTTTGGTTTACCATCTTCTAATGTATCTTGTAAAATTTTTTTAGATTTACTTAAAATTTCATTTACTGCTGCCGCTCCAATTTCTGGTGTGTAAATTTCTATGAATCTATTTCTAAACATATTTTAATCCTCCAAAAGATATTCGTTAATTTTGTTGGTAATAAGTAGAGGGTCTACTTTTCCATCTAATGATCTTGTTTTTAAATCTAATATTGCCGAAGCATAAGCTAATGAAAATTTTTTCATAAAAATTATAAATTCAGGTTCTTGAGCAAAAGGTTTTAAAAACTTGTGTTCTACAAATAAAGTAATTGAAAATAAACCTTTACTCTCGTTGATTATTGAAATAGTTATTCAATTTTTTGGATTAACTTTTTCAGAAACAAAGTAAGCAAAACTTAATTCGTTATCTCCACTTTTATTAGTTATAACAGTATCCATAATGTTTGTATCTTTTTTATCACCATTATTGTCGTTTTTAATTGCAGTTATCAATTCTGAAGGAATTTCTGTTCCTTCATTATAATCTTTAATTACTTCTTCTACAGTTTTAACCTCTGAAGTTTTAAGCATTTTTTTAATTTCTTCATTTGCTTCTTTATTAAGTTTTGTATTAACTTTCTTAGCTCCTGATTCGTCAGACTTTCTTAATTGTGTTGCTCAAATTTTAAATCTTCCCACTTTTCTGTTTAAAAAATCTATAAAAGCATCTTCTAAACCATCATCTCAACTAAAACCATCTTTAGCTTGATTTACCGGGAAACTGTCTACATCAATTTCTCCATAAAGTCTTTGATAAACAAAAGAAGAAGCATCTCCAAAGATTTCTCTTGGTCTATAATTATCTTCATAACCACCGATGATTGCTCTATTTCTTCTAAATAATGTAAATCCAGCTTCCTTACGACTACCCACATCTCTAATTCCTACCAAAAATTTCACTAAGTGAGTTTCTCCTGCAAATTCAAAACTATCTTCAAAAGTTCCCACACATAGAGTTTCGTTATGAATTCCAGTTACTTGACCAGGTAGAATAGTTCTTGGTTTTACCTGAGTAAATTTAACTGCTGGAACTTTTTGCAAACTTTCAAATACATTACCTTCAAAGTCACATCATACTCCATCTTTATTCTCAGCAAAAACTATCTGAATATTATTATTTCTTATATCTCTTCTATACATACCTGTAATCATTTTAGCAACAGTTTGTTTTTGTTTTTTTGTTGCAAATGGTTTTAATAGATCTTCTAGAACCAATTCTGTATAGTGAGCTGTTGCTTCCACTTCTGAAGTTTTTATAGGTAAAGTGCTTGGATTACTTCTTTTTAATTCTTCAATATCCATTGTAACTGCATATTCTTTATTTGAACCCAATTGAGTAGATCTAATTGTTCATTTTTTACTGAATCAAGTTGCAGCTGTTTTCAAACCCATACCAAACTCATTTCTTCCTCCTTTTTTCACTGGAGGATTACCTAACACAACAGCTCTTTTAAAATTTTCAATTTCCATACCGTATGCATTGTCTCTAATTTTGATAATAGAATTACTTTTATCATGACTATAAAGAACATAAATTTTAAGTTTGTAATCTTTACCATTCTTTTTATAAAATTCTTTTAACTCTTCTTCATGCTCAAAATAACTTGCAGTTGAATTATCAACAAATTCAGCAAGTGCATAAGTTGGTTTGTAACTTAATCTTTGATAAGTTGCATATATACTAGACTCTGGTCTAATATCTATCTCATTAATATTGTTGTTACTCATTTTCTTCTAACTCTTTTCTATATACTTGTAAATAAATTTCTTTTAGTTTTTCTAAAGAATATTCAGGATAGACTTTTAAAAAATCTTCATTTACAACTTTTTTTGCTATAAATTCAACCATTTTACCTTGTTCTTCTTCATTAGATAAGTGTATCATTTTATGACACAAAGGACATAATGAAACCAAGTTAATCTTACTATCTAATGTTTTTTTAAATTTTTTTTGCACTTTTAAGTGATAAGGGATGAAATGATGAACATCAAAATACATTATATCTAAACCATTCTTTATAAAAGTTTGTTTTTTTAAACAATTAATACACTCTTGATAATTTTTGAGATGTTCTTCTACTATCTTTTGATTTCTAATAAGTTTGTTTTTATGTATTAAATCAGTAATGTTCTTGTCATTAAAATCTTCAACTTTTAAATCACTTAAATCTGTTTCTACAAAATCGAATAACACATCTAAATCATTAAATGAAGTTAGTTGATTTTTTCCATTATAGTTAATTCTTGAATCCAGTTCTTTTATAATTTTTTTCAAATCTTTTGTCTTGTAATTATATTTTTCATCAATAGTTGCTTCGTTTTTACCAAAAGCAATTTCTTCAACTTCTTGGAAAGTAGAAATTCAATATGAAGAGTATGATTCACCATCATATCGTGTCAAAAAATCGTATAAATTTGCAGTTAAAGAGACTATATATTCTTCTCCTATAGAAAGCACTCCCAATGCAAAAATCATAGTATCCTTAACTAAAAATTTTTTGTATAGTTGAAGCCTTTTGTTATCATCATTATCATTTCCAGAATTTTTTATTTGTAAAAAATAAACTATTATGTCTTTGTCATCTTTTTTAAATCTAATAAATTTTTTGTTATTCTTTTTTTTATTGGATAATGCTGAATTACTACCATCTAAAAAAATTTCAGAGGGTTTTATTTCTTTGTATATTAGTTTTTCAGCTTCTGTTACAAATTCATCATAATGGATTTGTAACTTATCAAATTCATTATGATTCATCATTTTAATTTCACCGTTAACTATATTTCTGTAAAGTTTTTCATTATTTTTTTTAACTGTGTCACTCATAATTACTCCTCAATAGTAATATTTTATAATAAAAAAAACACTGCTACAGTGTTTTTTTATCTATTTTCAATAATTCTTCTTGAATATAAGAAACTACTTTAACATTTACAGAATTACCAAATTGTTTATAACTGAAAAAATCTTTTCTATCTTCGCTAATTTCATTAAAAATTCTATAATTTTTTGGAAAACTTTGTAAATTAGCAGTTTCTCTTGGCGTTAAGTGTCTCCACCCTTTTTTGTTATCATCAAATATTATAGGTATTTGAACCATAGCCACTAATGTAGGAAACTTTGTCGGTCTTCTACATCTTATTCCGCTTTGTCTTAACTGTATAAAAGATTTTCTAATATCATTAATATCTTTACCAGCTTGTCATTCAAATTTTAATTCTCTTTTTTTTCAATTATGTACCTCATATTTGATTAACCATTGATCGATGAAATCTTTATTATTTTTATAAATATTTCTCATATCTATAATATATTTTTTTCTTCATTCCGCTCAATCCGAAGGTATTCTATAACTTTTATTTAACTCATTAGCCCAAATAACAGGCAAAGTTCTACCTTCTGGTTTTTTTACATTAATTAAAAATTCATTTCATGCATCAAAAACATCAAGTAAATATTGATTTTTCGGATCTGATGCTAAGAAATATTTTTCATCCACATCTGATTCCAAGAATTTTTCTTTTATAAAACTAACTATTTCATTAGCGTTCATATTTGAGAGTGGATTCATTTTTTTTCTGTCTTCTAAAGAAATATGTAAAAACTCAGTCTTGGCCTTTTCCGGACCCACATAAATACCAGGTATAAAGACTCTGTATCTTTCCTGAGGAATTCCAAATTCATGTGGTGATAAAATTAATGGATTTTCAGGTATTAAATAACCTATTTCTCTTAATTTATCATTAATTATTTTTCATGTTTTACCGTTATCATGATTAACAAGGTGTTTTACATTTTCCAACAATATATATCTTGGAGTTCTCTTACTTAAAATATTTGCAATGTCAAAAAACAGAGTTCCTCTAATTTCATCTAGAAAACCTCTTTTTTTACCAGCATTAGAAAATGTTTGACAAGGGAAACCTGCGAATAAAAAATCGTGTTCAGGTACGTTTGTAGCTTCTTCATCAACATCTCTAATATTTATAATGTTTTTATCGCTTATATTAAAGTTATTAGTATATGTTTTTATAGCGTATTCGTCAATTTCAGATACAAATACACATTCAGTTGTCATATTCATATCGTTTGCTACTTTATTTATTGCATTATGGAATCCACCTATTCCGGCAAATAAATCAACAAACCTGATTTTACCGTTATTTTTTTTCATTTCCTACCTCTAATTTCTTTAATAATTATATATTAATTTTTTATAATAGCTACATTATTACTATCGTAATTTTTTTTAAAAAAATGTACACTTTTTTTAATTTTTTTTAATTTTTTTTAATTTTTTTGAAAATGTGTCTTAATTTGACTATCATAAACCTTTAACATAAAATAATTGTAGGGGGAATAAAAAATGATAGAAATTAAAAATCTTACAAGGGTTTTTAAGAATGATACAGGTATCAAAAATGTTACTTTTAACATTAATGATGGAGATATCATTGCTTTCGTTGGGGACAACGGAGCTGGGAAAACTACAACAATTAAAGCTATCTTTGATGAACTTAAAGTTACTCAAGGAGAAATCTTAATTGATGGAGAAAACCTATTTAAAAACAACAATCTACAAAAACTGGCTTTCTTTCCAGATACAAACAACATTCCATTGGACATGAAATTAAGTGAATATATCTTATTTTTATGTGCAGCTAACGGGATAGAAAAGCATGAAATTGATAAAAACTTACAAAACGTTTATGAAATGCTACATTTAGAAAAATTCATAAACAAAAGAATTAGAGAACTTTCAGCGGGTTGAAAGAAAAAAGCCATTATGGCAAGTGTTCTTATTAGATCACCAAAATACATTATTTTAGATGAACCAACAGCTAACTTAGATGTTGAGTCAAAAATTGAGTTTATTTCAATTCTAAAAGAATTAAATAAACTTGGAGTTACTATTATGATTACAAGCCATATTATTGAAGAACTTCAAGAAATAGCAAACCACTTAGTGTTAATTAAAGCTGGTGAAATTGTATATGATAAAGCATTTGATAACAAAAAAGAGTTGATTATAGATATTTACAGAAAGTTTATAGACCCAAGAAATGTTGAAGTTGGTCTATTAGAGAAACTTTATGCATAAGGAAATTCAATTAACAACAAAAGAAAATCAACCAACTCTTAAAAGATTAAACATTATATACAGATTAAACTTAAAATTAGCACTTAGAAATAAAGGAATTATAGCAACTGGTTGTGTTTTTGTCTTAATGTCACTATTATTTGTATTCATCATGACATTAATGGGAAAAAACTTAACTGAAAGTTTTGTAAACTTTAACATGATGAAAGGAATCTATTACTTAATTGTAGGATTCTTCTTTACAATTTTTTTAACTTTAATTTCATTCTTCTTTTTCAAAAAACAAAAAGATGATGGAGTTCACAACATAGAACTTAGAGCAGGTATTAAAACTTGAATATCTTACCTATATAGATATTCACAAGCTATTATAATTGCATATATTTATGTAACTATAAACTTATTATTATCTGCAGTTATTGCAGGACCTGCAGGATTGGTAGGAAGCTTATTTTCAAGAGGAATTATGATTATTTGTGCTTTCTACTACTTCTTGCCTTTAGCATACTTTCCAATAGTTGCTTTAGTTACAATGATATGTTCTGCTGCAATTGGTATTTTATTTAATATCCTAATTGCTTTATGTGTATTTTTCTACCCCTTCACTATGGGATTGACACAATCAATTGTAAGTGGTGAAGAAAAAGGAGAAAGTATTTCAAGATTAAATCTTGGACTTTCAGCTGGAGCTGAATTTTACAATACTTTTAAAGATGATGTAAATCTTAAAAATATTTTTACAGACAAAGAATATGCTGAAAAAATCAGTACTTTAAGTAGTGGTTCTGGAAAAGGAATTTGAGGTAAAAATTTATATGCTGGTCAAATAAACTATAGCCTTTCAAATCCAGAAGATAACTTTTACTATGGAACTGAAATATTGAACGTATTTAACAAAATTGAACAACAGTCAAAAAATATATCTTCATATATTGATTATTTAACTTTAAAAAATAAAAATTGAGGTGTTGTAAGTAGTGGTTATAGTTCAAAACCATTTACAATTGACATTAAACCTCAAATAAATAACTTAAAAAAATCATTACCAGAATATGCAAGTTTATTTGACTTTATATATGAAAAATATGCAGTAGAAACTCCTATGTACTTTGCAGGAGTTTCTGGTTCTTATTCATCTGGATACTTTGAAATTTCAAGTAATTTAGATGAACTATTCTCAAGAGCTTCATTAACTTGAAATCAAGAAGAACCAGAAAATAATTTGGATTATTATAAAGAACATCCAGAAGTTATGTTGATCAACGCAGCAATAAGTAATTACTATAGAATATCTGTAAGATCAATTAACGCTGTTGAATACTTAAGTAATTATGATGATTCAAAAGATGTAACTAATGAAGTTTATATACAAAGATATGAAAATTTCTTTAAATCTTCAAATAGATCTGCAAATCTAAACTTCTTAAACAACTTCTTCTTAATTTTCTTTGGTGGAGATAAAGATAAATTCTTTAATGACTATGAAAAAGGTGTAAGTTCATTTATGCACCCTGCAGCACCACTTCACCACTTTAAAACAGAGGTTGTTGAAAAAATTGTCAACAATTATCCAAGTACTCCAACAAACAACAAAACTGATGACATTTCAGTGTTTAATGGGGTAGATACAACTGTTAAAGGTGGATTTAGTATCCCTGGAGCTATAATTGCTTGAATAGCATTTGGAATAGTTTTAGGTTACTTAGACTTACTAGTATTTAACAAAAAATCAAGAATTTAACAAACAAAAAGTAGTTTATATAAACTACTTTTTTTATACCTTTTCATTTTTTTCTTTTACTAAAAATACAATATGTGCTATTGATCAAAGTAGAGTTAATCCTCCACAAACATAAATTCCATTTATTGCACCGTTTACTTTAAAATACATCAATAAAATTGTTGCAAAGAAACCTAAAGCAATTATAGCTATTGTAATTTTTAAAATTAATCCTGGTTTACCTTTAATAGTTACCCTATTATTTCTGTGTCACGCCATACTCTCACCTTTCCATAACTACTATCATTATATACAATATTGTTCATTATATAAGCATCAAAATTAACACTTATGGGGTTTTTTGATTATAATTTATTTAAAGGAATGGGTGAGAGTATGGCGTACAGAAGAAAGTACGATTATAGAATTAGAAGATATCGACGAGGTATGAAAATACCTGGTAAACCAGGACTTTGACTTATAATAACCATGTCAATACTTGGAGCTGCTTTTATTTTTTCAAGTTTATTACAATTTTGAAATAAAACAGCTTCAAACATTGGTTTAATGATTTGTGTTGGATTTTTAGTTATTTGATTAATATTTTATGTATTCTTTTATATTAGACAAATGATTATAAATGCAAAAGCAAAAAACGAGTATTAGAAAAAAACACAAAAAAAATCCTTAAAACATTTAGTTTTAAGGATTTTTTTAAACTAATAAAGCTTTTGCTTGTGGTGATTCGAAATAATCCAAAATAATATAAACAAGGTATTCTGTAATAAAATCTTGAAGAATATCTTCTACCCCAATACTTAAGAAGTTTTCTTTAATTTGTTTTTTTAAACTTTGTTTTTTTGCAAATCCAATTACAGAACCTACTAATCCACCATGATTTTGTGTTTCATTTTGAATAGTTGCATGTTTTGTGTTTTCATTTGCCATTTTTAAAAATTTACCAAATTTATCAACAAACTTGTCTAAATTAACTTTTGCAGGGATTCTTCCTCTTTCAACTAAACTATCTCTTAAAACTCCTAAGAATGCTTCAAAATCAGAATAGTATTGATCTAATTCACTACCTACAAAACCATTTGCTTTAAATACTTCTGAAACTAGATAAACAAAATCTACTTTTTCGAATTTTTCCATTTGACTATAATCTAGTAACATTACTGTAAATCAGCAAACATTTTTAAATAATTTAAAATTTTCTGTTTCTTTTGAAACTTCCATAGTAACTTCAATTACACTTTCGTCCAACTCTATTTCTTTTTCATCTTGTAAGAAATAAGGTAATGACAATTCTTCTACAATTTGAGTTGCTCAATTATACATTTTTTGCAAAAATTTTTCATCATTTTTTAGTGCTTTTGGAAGTGGCCCTTCCCCTATTACAAAATTGTAATCTTTTGTATAAGCTAATACATCATTTATAAAAGTTTTGTAAGGTTTATTTGTTAAAGGTATTTTATTTGTTATATTCATATTTATTCTCCGTTCTTTACAATTATAATATAAAATAACACTTTTTAGAGTCAAAAAAAACCTTAAAACTAAATGTTTTAAGGTTTTTTCTTATAAAGCGAGGTTAATAGTCTGTTTTTTAATTTTTAACTTGTTTACTTTTTTATGTTCTGCAAATTTTACTACAAAATAAATTCAAAAAAAGATAAATGGAGTAAATATTGTTATTGAACTGACAATTACTAAAGTTAAGTAACCTTTTTCAGTTTGATCATATTTGTTAACTTTATAAAAAGCTATAGAAAATATTAATCCCATTAATGCAATACCAATTGAGAAAAATATATATCAATTTCTTGCTATAGCGTTTGATTTAAAGCTTAAATCATCAATAATGACAAACATTGCTCAATAACCAATAATCACTGTCCCGACCAGGAATAATGTCATCCCTACTATACTTGCATTTTTAACACCTTTGTTAAACATTTCTCTTCCCTCATTCAAGAAGAAATAATCAACATATTGATAATTGTTATGCAGCACCCGATATTGCTGCTGTTTTGTCTTTCACTCCTTCTTGTTCTTTCTATAGGTAATATTACCTAATTATTTGCCTTGCCTTATTCTTGTTACAAAATTATTATATCTAATAAAAACCAAAAAGTGTATAATTGGCATAAAATTTTGAAAATTGTAAAAGTAGAAATAAATTTTCAATATTAATAAATTTATTGGAAATTATTACTTTTTTTTATTTAATATGTACTATTAAGGTGTAACAAGAAATTGAGGTGAATAAGATGTTTATTTTTAGAACTAGCAATACAGATCCAAAGTTGAATTTAGCTATTGAAGAATTTTTAACTAAAAACAAAGTTTACAAAGAACCTATTTTATTTTTGTGACAAAACAAAAATACTATAGTTATTGGTAGAAACCAAAATACAGTTGAAGAGGTAAATATAGTCAAAGCAAAAGAAGATAAAGTAACCATTATTAGACGAAATACTGGTGGAGGTGCTGTTTTTCACGATTTAGGTAACCTAAACTTTAGCATTATTTACACAGATGTAAAAAATAATGCTGTAAGCATGTTTGAACAAATGCTTGAACCTATAATTAAAACCTTAAAGGATTTAGGTATAAATGCACAATTTTCAGGAAGAAATGACATTCAAGTAAATGGAAAAAAAATTTCAGGAAATGCTATGTGAAAGTGGAAAGACAGATTTCTTCAACATGGAACAATTTTAGTTAATTCAGATTTAGCTAAAATTGCCAAATATTTAACAGTTGATAGAAGCAAAATTGTATCAAAAAACATTGAATCTATTAGTTCAAGAGTAACCAACATTAACAATGAAAGTGACAAAGAAATTGATGTACAAGAGTTTATAAACTTAATAATAAACACTTACCAATCATTAGATAGTGTAAAAGAGTTAGTACTTAGCAAATCAGACTATGAACTAATTCAAAAAATAAAAGAAGAAAAATATGATACTGAAGAATGAACCTTTAACAAACACTCAACCTTTACCTATAAGAATAAAACAAGACTTGAAGGAAAAGGTTTGGTAGAAGTTCTTTTAGATATCCAAGAAGGTTTAATTAAAAACGCTAAAATTTATGGTGACTTTTTAGGTTTTAAAGGTACTTTAGAATTTGAACAATTACTTTTAAACAAAAAATATTCTCTTGAAGTTTTAAGAGAATGTGTTGAATCAAGTGATATAGAAAATATCTTTGGTAATAACTTTTCTTCTCAAGATATATTAGATTTACTAATACAATAAGGAGGAATTAAATTAATGCAATTTATTGGAAAATACGATCCTTTAAAGAATGAAAAAATACAAATCCTTGATAATCAAGGAAATATAATTAATAACAATATAGAATTTGATATCAGTGATGAAACTTTAATAGAAGCTTATAAAATAATGAACTTATCTCGTAAACAAGATGAGTTTCAAAATATAGTTCAAAGACAAGGAAGACTTTTATCTTTCTTGTCTTCAAGTGGACAAGAAGCTTGTGAAGTTGCATATGCTATGAGCATGGAAAAAGGTGTGGATTGACTTTCACCAGGTTATAGAAACAATGCAGCTTGGTTAGCATCAGGAATTCCTGTTAGAAATATAATGCTTTATTGAACTGGAAATGAGTTTGGAGGCCAATCACCAGAAGGAATTAATGTTTTGCCCCCAAACATCATTATCGGTTCTCAATATTCACAAGCAGCTGGTTTAGCATTTGGAGAAAAATACTTAAATAAAAAGGGAGTCGTTTTAACAACGACTGGTGATGGAGGTATGAGCGAAGGAGAAGTTTATGAATCAATGAACTTTGCCCAACTTCATAACTTACCTGTTATATTTATTTGTGAAAATAACAAGTGAGCTATTTCTACCCCCTATTCTAAATCTACAAAATCTTTAAACATTGCTGTAAAAGCTATTGCATCAGGTACCCCTTCTCTTATAGTTGATGGAAATGATTTTTTAGCTTGCTATGCAGTAATTCAAGAATGTTTAAAATTTTGTAGAGAAGGAAATGGGCCTGTCTTTATAGAATTTGATACTTACAGACTTGGAGCTCATTCCTCTTCTGATAACCCAGATGTTTATAGACCAAAAGATGAATTTGAGAAAGCTAAATTAGACGATCCTTTAACAAGAATGAAAAACTATTTAGTAGAAAAAGGAATTTGAAGTAAGAAAAAACAAGAAGCTTTAGATAGTGAACAATTTGAATTTTTAAAAACTGAATTTGAGTGAGCTGAAAAAAATAAAGACTATCCTGTAAGTGATGTTTTTGATTATATCTATGATCAAAAACCAGATTTTTTAGTCGAACAACTTGCAGAAGCCAAAACATTTTATCCAGATAATGAGAATAAATTTGGAGGTGACAAGTAATGAAAACTTTAAATAATATAAAAGCTGTTAATGAAGCTTTAGACATAGCCATGGAAAAATGAAATGAAGTAATTGTCTTTGGAGAAGATGTTGGTTATGAAGGTGGGGTTTTTAGAGCTACTGAAGGTTTACAAAAAAAATATGGTGAAGAGAGATGTTTTGATGCACCAATTAGTGAAAGTTTATTTATTGGAGCTGCTATCGGAATGGCTATGAATAAATTAAAACCTGTAGTTGAATTACAATTTTTAGAATTAGGAATGGCTTCTTTACAAAACATTTTAGGACACATGGGTAGAGTTAGAAATAGAAGTCGCGGAAAATATCCAGCTCCAATTGTTGTAAGAACTCCAATGGGTGGAGGTATTCGTGCACTTGAATTGCACTCTGGTGCAATTGAAGCTGTCTTTGCACATACTCCAGGAATAAAAGTTATTATTCCTTCAACCCCTTATGATACAAAAGGATTATTATTGGCAGCAATTGAATCAAATGATCCTGTAATTATTTTAGAACCTACAAAATTATATAGAGCTTTCAAACAAGAAGTACCTGAAGGTTATTACACAGTACCAATTGGTGAAGCTGCATATATTTTTGAAGGTAATGATTTAACTATTGTAACTTATGGTTCTCAAACAGTTGATTGTCAAAAAGCTGTTGAAGAATATGAAAGCAAAAATCCAAATGTAACAATTGAATTAATTGATTTAAGAACTATTAAACCTTGAGACAAAAAAATGATTATTGAGTCTGTTAAAAAAACAGGAAGACTTCTTGTAGTACATGAAGCTGTAAAATCTTTTTCTGTTTCTTCAGAAATAATTGCAACAGTAAATGAAGAAGCTTTTGGTTATTTAAAAGCACCACCAATGAGATGTACTGGATATGATATTGTTATTCCTTTAGAGTCAGGAGAAACTTATCACCAACCTACAAAAGAAAAAATTTTAAGCAAAATTAATCAACTTATAGAATACGAGTTTTAAGATTTATGTTTAAAGTAAAATTTGCAGATATTGGTGAAGGACTTACAGAAGGAACAGTACAAGAAATCTATATCAAAATTGGTGATGTTGTAAAAATGGGAGACCCTCTCTTTAATGTAGAAACAGATAAAGTAACTTCAGATATTTTCGCACCAACTGATGGTGCAATATCAAAAATAAATGTAGAACAAGGTTTAGAAATAAAAGTTGGAGATGTAGTTGTAGAAATTGATGATGGAAAAGAAAGTGAAGTATCACAAGACGTTGAAAGTAAAGTTGAAGAAGTTAAAGTTGAAGAAATTAAAGTTGAAGAAGTTAAAGTTGAAGAAGTTAAAGTTGAAGTAGAAAGCGTTTCACCTTCTACTAGCAATGAAAATCAGAATAATTTAGTTTGAGCAACTCCTCTTGCACGTAAAACTGCAAAACAATTAGGAATTGATATTTCACTTGTTACCCCTACTGGTAAAGGTGGAAAAACTTTATTGGCAGATGTTGAAAATTACAACAAAGCTCCTAGTCAGGTTTTTGTAACAAGTACCTTGGAACAAAAACCTCAAAAAGATTATTCAAATCCTTTAATTGATGTACCAAGTTTTGACAACACTTTAACATTCTCTTCAATGCCAATGAATCAAGTAAGAAAAGCTACAATAAAAGCTATGGAAAGATCTCATAGTGAAATTGCTGCATTTACTGGAATGAGAAATTTAAATGTAACAGAACTTGTTAAGTTAAGAACTCAGCTTAAAGAGCATGCAAATAATTTAAATATTAAATTAACTTATTTAGCTTTTATTGTAAAAGCTGTTGCTCTTTGTTTAAAACAGTTTCCAAATATTAATTCAAGAATCAACAAAGAAAAAAATACAACAGATTTTGTAAATCAAATTAATATTGGAATTGCATGTGACACTCCTGAAGGTCTAATGGTTCCAGTAATTAAAGATGCAGATAAATTAAGTGTTTATCAATTAGCTATAAAAATAAATGAACTATCTGTAAAAGCCAAAAATAAATCTCTTTCAATGAAAGAGATTAGTGGAGCTAGTTTTACAGTAACAAACTTTGGATCAGTTGGTTTGGAGTATGCAACTCCAATAATTAACTTCCCTGAATCTGCAATTCTTGGTTTAGGAGTTATAAAAAAAGAACCAGCTGTTAAAAATCAAGAAATAATTATTCAAGACATTATGCCAATTTCAATTTCAGCAGATCACAGAATAATTGATGGAGCAGATGCTGGTAGATTTTTAATTAGTTTAGAAAACTATTTAATTAATCCAGCTACCTTGTTAATTTAGAAAGGAAATAGATATGACAAATAAAAATGATAATGAAGAAAATGCTTCAGTTATTGGTTCCACTCCTGTTTCTAATGACTTAATTAAACGAGGCAGAAGTAATAACAAAATAAAAAATGATGAAGACTTAAAAATAAAAGAACAAAATAGATATGAAGTAATAGTTGTTGGTGCTGGAGTTGGAGGTTATGTTTGTGCAATACGTTGTGCACAACTTGGTTTAAAAACTTTAGTTGTAGAAAAAGAAAATTATGGTGGAGTTTGTTTAAACAAAGGTTGTATACCAACTAAAGCACTATTAAAATCTTCAAAGATTTATTCAAGTCTTCTTCATTCAACACAAGAATTTGGAATTACTTTGGATGTTAAATCTGTAAAAGCAGATTGAGAAAAAATACAAGAAAGAAAAAATGATATTGTAAATAAACTTACAGGAGGAGTTAAAGCTCTTTTAAAGAAAAACAAAATTGATTTTGTAAAAGGAACTGCTAAAGCTGTAAATAAAAATACAATTCAAATAGATTCAGAAATATATTGAGCAGATAACTTAGTAATAGCAACAGGTAGCGTTCCGAATGGAATGAAAACTAAAGGTTATGAAAGTGCATTTGAAAATGATTTTGTAATTGATTCTACCAAAGCACTTTCATTACCAAAAATTCCAAAATCAATAATCATAATTGGTGGTGGAGTTATTGGAATTGAGTTTGCAAGTATTTACAAAAATCTTGGAAGCAAAGTTACTATACTTCAATTCTTACCAACAATTCTTGAAATGTTAGATTCAGATGTTGCAAAAGAAATGACAAAACAACTTTTAAAAGATGGGAATGTCGAAATAATTACAAATGCAGAAACTTTGGAATTTAAAAACAACAGTGTTGTTTTTAAACAATTAGAAGAAGTCAAAGAGATTAGTGCAGACTATTGTTTAGTTTCTGTTGGAAGAAAAACTGTTACAACTGGTTTTGAAGACATAAACTTAAAAATTACAAATAGAAATCATATTGAAGTAAATGATTATTGTGAAACAAACATTGAAGATGTATTTGCAATTGGTGATGTAACTGGAAAAGTTATGTTAGCTCATGTTGCATCTCACCAAGGAATAATTGTTGCAAATAGAATTGCTAAGAAAATGAAAAAACCTTTATGAGAAGATAAAAAAATGCATTATGATAGAATTCCAAGTTGTGTATACACAAAACCAGAAATTGCATTTGTAGGTTTAACAGAAGATCAAGTTAAAAAAGATGGTTTAGATTATTTAACTTATTCTTTCCCCTTCCAAGCAATTGGAAAAGCTTTGACAGATGGTGATCCAACAGGTTTTGTAAAACTAATTTGTCAAAGAGATAATAAAAAAATACTTGGAGCACATATAATTTCTGATAATGCTACAGAAATGATTTCAGAAATAACAGCTGTTATGGAGTCTGAAGGTACAATTTCAGAAATAGCAAACTCTATTCACCCTCACCCCACTTTAAGTGAAGCTATGGGAGAAGCTGCTATTGCATTAGAGTATGGGAAACCAATTAACTTTTAAAAAAAGTTTGACAATTGTCAAACTTTTTTTATTTATAAGCAATAAAAGTTGCTGTTTTTAAATTTATAAAACTTTTTTTATTATAATTTTTTATAACTTCAATTTTAGAAAAACCTAAATTTGAAAGTATCATTTTAAATTCTTCAATACCATATCAAGACATTTTAAAGTTTTGTGTTTCTTTTAAAGTTGAATCAATATAATAGTTAACTTCTGTTAAGCTATATTGTTCTTCTCAATTTATACTCTTTGAAATATTTTCAACCTCTATTTCAAGATCAAATACATTGTGTTTTAACTTATGAGAAACACCAACTTTAAACTCTGATGGAAAAATTAAATCTATCATGACAAAACCATTCTTTTTCAAACTAGTGAAATAGTTTTGTAAAATTATTAAAGCTTTTTCTCTAGTTTCAATCAAATTAAAACTTGCATTTGGCATAATGATAGCTTCAAACTCATCTGGTCTACAGAAAGTTTCTAAAGATTGACAAATCAATTCTGATTTTAAGTTATTATTTTTTAAATGTTCTTCACAAAGTTCTAACATTTCATTTGATTTGTCAATTCCTATAATGTCTACCTTATATTTCAAGAAAGGTATCAACATTCTTCCATTTCCAACTCCAGCTTCCAATACCTTACCTTCAACTGGAAGAATGTATTCTTTATAAAATTCTAAATCTCCATCCACACTTGTTCCTGGAGGTTTTGTAGCATCATATAATAAACTACTATATTTTTGATATTTATTTTCCATATTTTTTTCCTCAATATATAGATAATAAAAAAACTTGCACAAAAGTGCAAGTTACTATTATAAATAGTTTTTTGTTTCTAAAAAACTAATAATTTTCTTAGCTATTTCTTGACTGGCAAAATCAAGAATAGTTTTAAATTGTGTTTCATTTGAGGGTTCAGATAAGGTATCACTTACAATTTTAAAAGACATAATTGGCTTTTTGAAAATGTATGCTGCTTGATAAAAACCAGCACACTCCATATCAACAACATCTATTTCATCATTTATTGGCAATATAAATAATAATTTTTTTGGCAAGTTATTGATAAATACATCGCTAGATGCAATATTAACATTTTTAAAATTGTTTGTTTTATTAAAATCGTTTTTTAAAGTTGAATCTGAAGAATAAGATTTTGGCATTTTTGGGACTTGACCATAATCGTATCCAAAGCCTGTAGCATCAGCTGTGCTATTATAGACTTTGTCAATTAATACCAAATCTAGCGATTTTAAATTTTCACTGACACAACCAACCAGTCCTGAGTTGATATAATACTGGCAATTGTATTTAGTTTCAACGTAAGTAAAGCAGCTTGAGGAATTGGCAATCCCTACACCACTAATTGCTATAAGTGTGTCACCTTTTCTGTAGATCTTGTACGGAAGTTCTTCGACCAATTCTGGCATTAATTGGTCTATCAGGGGTTGAGCTTCGTCTGTCATGGCAAATAATAGACAAATCTTCATAATTTATTCCCCCTTTACTCAATAAGAGTAAGTTTCTATAAGTTTTTGTCCAATAGAATTTGGACCGTGTTTTTTAACAGCAACATTATATTGTTGCTCTAATAGAGATATAAAACCCGTTTTTAAATCAGAGTAAACTAACGCTCTGTATTTTTCAACATCTGGATAGTTTCTTTCACTAGAAATTTTGTCAGCACAGAACACTATCATATCAAGTGTTGACATTTCCTTATCCCCAACAGTATGTTTGAAAACTGCATCAACAACCTCTTGGTCATCAAGCAATCAATCATACTTTAGATGAAATGCTCCTGCAAATGAATGCAATACAGGTTCTGGTTCACTTAAAAGTGATTTATCATATTTTGCAATAAATGATTTCATTTCATCAATGGTTCATCTTTTTGCAACATCATGAAGAGTTCCTGCAACAAGAGCTTTATTTAAATCATAGTTGTTCAATTGAGCTAATAATAAAGCTTCTTGACCAACGTTTAATGAATGAAAATATCTTTCTTCATCCATTTTTGACTCTACTCTTTCATATAAAAACATAAGTTTGTTATTAACATAATCATTAACTTCCTTAATTTGTAAATTTAAATCTTCTAAATTCCTTATTTTAGTAGAACTTAGGAAGTTATTTTCAAATGTGAAAGTTTCTAAATTGTATTTCTCAACAATGTCTTTGTTGTATACATCGCTTCTAAGAAATACTTTAAAATCAATTGACTTAATAAGATCGCTAAAATGATCTCAATTTTCAAAGCTATCCAATTGGTCAGACCCCATAATGAATGAAAATTCAATATCTGGGTATGACTTTTGAAAATGACAAACAGTGTCATAAGTGTAGCTTCTTTCGTGTTTTCTAACTTCAAAAGTTTCAAGACGAATAAAGTCTAAACCTTTGATTGCAATATTTATCATTTCAAGTCTTTGAGTTACACTCGAACTTGAAAGTGTTTTAAAAGGATTGACATAGGCAGGAACGATTCATACTTCTTCAAATCCCAACTTTTCATGACATGCTTTCATAATGTTTACATGGTCTGTGTGAATTGGGTCAAAGCTTCCTCCAAAAATAGCAACTTTTTTCATTCTATTTATTTTGGTCTACTAATTCTCTTAAGTATTCTCCTACTCCATTATCTTCTATATGTTTTAAAACTCTTTTTGCAATTTTTTTAGCATTTTCAACACCATTTTCAACAATACACCCAAAAGGTGATTGTTCTGTCATTTCAATATCATTATTATTGTCCCCAGCTGTATGGATAGTGTTTATATCAACATCCATAATTTCAGCTCATTTTTGTAAACCAGTTGCTTTATTAATACCATTATTCATAGCATCAACCAAGAACCTATCTCCCATTTTAGTTGTTGGACAATTTAAATCTAATTGGTTTAAAAATTTTATAGTTTCATCAATTATCTTGTCATTTCCATCTAGTGGAAATGAGAACAAATATTTAACAGGTTTGTGGATTCCATTCATAACACACTCTTTTAGCTCGTCTAGATTTTCAAAACAAATCATTTCAGGTCTTAAACTAGAGTCTAAATCCTTGTATGATTCTCCAAAAGTTACGATTCTTTCAGAATCGTTTAAACCAACTATTGAAGTTGCTGTATAAAAGATTAAATCAAGATTATTTTCTTTGGCAAAATCGATAATCTTTTCACTAAACTCTTTCTTTACAACATCTTCAAATAATACTTCTCTTGTAATTGGATCTACAATGGCTGCACCATTACATCCAACAACAGGTAAAGTTACATTTAATTGATTTATATACACTTTTGAAGTAGCAAATACCCTACCAGTAACAATAAAGAACTTAGAACCGCTCTTTTCTTGATAATTTAAAATATCTTCTATTGTTTTGTCTAAAATTTTAAAATCTTTGTTTTTTACGATTGTTCCGTCTAAATCACTAGCTACAAAGGGCAATGTCATAATGAATATCTCTCCTATTAAATTTTGATTTCATTATTATTTTACACTATTAGATTGAAATAGTGAAAAAATCGCAAATTATTTAGAGCTATTAGGGTTTAAATAATTTGAAAAAATAATTATTTTTAAAAATAAATTACTTTATATTCTTTAAAAACCTCCATTTTAAGGGCATATCAATAATTGAAATATTGTAATCACAGTTTTGTAATCATATAGTTTACTTATAGCGAGAGTGAGAGAATGAAAAATATTTTATATAGATTAACTAAAATACTTGGGTGAACCTTTCCATGATCAAGAGCCAGTTACAGATATTGATTTGAAAGAGCTTTAAAAGATCATGAAAAATCTAAAAGAAGTATAAACAATAATGAAAAGTAATTGAATTTCTAAAAATTTATTACACAGAATCACAGAAACTGGAGTAGATAAAGCAAATGGTGAATGAAATAAACCTGCAAGCAGCGTTTATCATATTATAAGAAAGGCTTTAGACGATTACTATATACCCGATATTGATAAAATCTATAACTACGAATGATGAGTTGAACAATATGGAGAAAACGCTTTGAAAGAATATTGTTATGATTTAGAATTTCAAGTTAGAACAATTTATGACCAGCCTAACAACCCTGACATATTAGGACTAAATATGTATGGTTGAGAGTTAATCGAAATTATAAAAGAAAGAAGATAATTATTACAAATGATTTAATAAGATTTTTTATTTTATATTTAAATAAAAAAACATATTCTATACTGTTTAGAATATGTTTTTTTGATATAGTTTATTTTTTTGACCAGCTTGTAAGTTCGTCTTCTGTGTAATTATATGTATAACGCTTATTATTTCATATAAAAAAAACCTCAATACTTTCAAAAAAATATGTTCAACCATATAAATAAAACACCATTGTAAAGAATTCTGTTTGGGTACCAGAAATTAAAAATTCATTTTCTGTGTCTGTTAGACTGTGATCTAAACGAATTTCTATATAACCATCACCAAAGTGTTTATCACTTAAATATAGTCCGAAGTCATTAAATTTTATACTAAATGAAGAATTTGGCACAACATCAAACAATCTTCAATTAGCAAAGAAAATTATATTATCTTCTGATAAAACTCTCGCCCTTAAATTTGTGAGTTCTAGATTGAAATCTTCTGTTTTAATTAATTCTTCTTTTCCTAAATCTATTTTTTCATAATTAGGTCACTCTCTTGGAATAGGTTTATACCAACAACTTACAACATTAGAACTGGTTCCAATAATTGTGGTAAACCCCATAAAACTGTAAAGTAATTTTTTCATTTTATTCCCTTCTAAAAAAACTATATTTACATTAAAAATAAACCCTTGCTTAAATATCAATGATTTTTAATGTTTAATACAATTTTTCATTAATATTTAATCTTTTTTAAACAGATTATTATTACTATTCTATCTAAAATTAAAATGCTTACAAGTTGATTATTTTGCTCTTATTTTTATAAATATACTAAAACATTTTTCTAATGTTATTTATTTTTTAATTGACTTGTAAGTTCTTCTTCATTGTAAGTATATGTGTATCTATGATTGTTTAATAGAAAAAAAACCTCAATACTTTCAAAATAATATGGTCAATCAAATGAGTAAAAAACCATTGTAAAGAATTCTGTTTGAGTACCAGAAATTAAAAATTCATTTTCTGAGTCTGTTAGACTTTTACTTACATAAAATTCTTCCCTCCTAGAACCAGAGTCTTCGTAAAGCAAATATAGACCAAAGTCACTATAATCTATACTAAATGAAGAATTTTGAACCACATCAAACAATCTTCAATCAGCAAAGAAAACTATTTTTTCATCCGATAAAACTCTAATTCTTAAATTTGTAAGACCTAGATTAAAATCTTCTGTTTTAATTAATTCCTCTTTTCCCAATTCTTTTTTTTCATAATTAGGAGATGTTGGTCCACCAGGATTAGTCCAACAACTTACAACATTAAAACAGGTTCCAATAATTGTTGTAAATCCCATAAAACTGTAAAGTAATTTTTTCATTTTATTCCCTTCTAAAAAAACTATATTTACATTAAAAATAAAACATTTCTTAAATATTAATGATTTTTAATGTTTAATACAATTTTTCATTAATATTTAATCCCTATTAAGTAGATTATTATTACTATTCTACCCAAAACCAAAATGATTACAAGTTGATTATTTTGCTCTTTTTTTAAAAATATACTAGAATACTTTTCTAAAGGTTTTTTTGATCAGCTTTTAAGTTCGCCTTCTGTGTCTGTTAGACTGTGTAACCATCACCAAAGTGTTTATCACTTAACTATAGTCCAAAGTCACTAGATTTTATACTAAACGAAGAATTTGGCACAACATCAAACAATCTTCAATCAGCAAAGAAAATTATATTTTGGTCCAATAAAACTCTAGCCCTTAAATTTGTAATTCCTAAATTAAAATCTTTTGTTTTTAGAATGATTAACTTTTTTAGTTATATAATTAATATTTTCCCCATTTTTTGAGCAGGAAAATTGCTAAAAAAATATATATAAAAATATATATAAAAATATGTGTAAATATATATAAAAATATATATAAAAATAATTTCACCTTTATATCCTTTCTATTAAATTTTTTTGAGTTGTGTATCTGTAAATAAAAGTTAATTATAAATAAAAAAAGAGCTCACGCTCTTATAAAATGAACCGCAGTATCATTTTTTTAGACTTCATTTAGAAGTTTATTGAGGAACAGCAATTTATAAACGTGCCCGGTGCGGCATGCACACCTATGGTTTATAAATCCTTTTCTACTGTTAATTCAATAGTAGCATCTTTATGTAAAATTTCAATAATTTTGAACAAAAAACACACAAACAACTTTTTTTAAAAAACCAACACTAATCAAAGTGGAGCAAAGTCTCTGCTAGTGCTATTTCAAGCAGACCGTGGCTAACTTAATTACCAATCTTATTAAATAAAAGCATAGTTATTTATATGTTTACAATACTTTATTACAATACATTGTCATTTAAATATAAACAAAAAAAGAGCTGATGCTCTTTTGAGTTTGGACTCCACGCCCTGTTTTGTCGTATGTCATATCACATAAGATATACAACCCAGTCAATTGAAAACTGATTAATTTAATAATACCATAATTTTGAACATTTTTAATAATGGTTATTTAAGTTAACGAAATAAAAAATCACCTCAAGGTGATTTTATTACTATAATGGTAAATCTTTTTTAGTAAATACAAAGTAAGATCCAACATATAATCCAATCCCAACACCTAATAAAACTAAATATTGAGCAAGATATTTTCCAACTTGACCTACACTTGTATAATCTACATTAAATAAAGTATTTAATGAGAAATATTTAAAGAATGCTACTGAATCATCAATCATACTTACAAAGTATAATACGTAGAATAAAATAGCTATTCCAGCTGCCGCTCCTATTGAAGCTGAAGATTTGTTAAATCATGTACTTGAAAAGAATGCAATTGCAGAAACTGCAAATAAAATTAAGAATAATCCTAAATAATTCATTGCAAGAACACCAAAGTCTAAGTTAGCGCCTTGTCCTCAAGCACTAACTGTTATAGTTGTTGCTAAAAATTGAATTAATATACTTACAAATAATGAATTAATAAAAGTTAACATTTTAGTTAAAATAACACTTTTTCTTGATTGATTTGTAGTTAATAAATTAACCATAGTTCCTTTATCAACTTCACTAGCTACCAAACTATTTCCAGTAACCAAAACATAGACCAATAATAACAAGTAACTTATACCTGTTGATGAAGTTATCAATCCTTGAGAAGTTTGCATTAAAATTTGATTTCAAGTTAATCCATTTGCAGCTTCAGGACTGACTTGAACTGGAAGATTTGGATTATTAATAAGCACTGAGAATGCAATTATTATCATAATTGTTGGTAGTGCAGTCATAAAGAATCATAATCCCGCAGATTTTCTTATAGTATCTTTAATTAATTCAAAAGATATAATAGATTTTTTATTTGAAGATTTTAATTCAATATTATCTAATGAATCCACTACATCAGTTTCTATTTCGTTTTGATAGTATTTCATAAAATATTGTTCAAGATTTAGTGGATGTTCTTTTATGAATTCCAAATCAAAGCCACTCACTAGTTTAATAAAATCATTAATATGTTTATTTTCAACAACTACTGTTAAAGTATTATTTTCAAAACTTTTAACTTCAAAGTTTTTATTATCAAAAGTTTTTTTGTCAACTTTAGATTTAAATTTAACTTCATAAGTTTTTTCATCATTATATTGGATATCTTTAATATCAATTGTTGATATTATTTTCCCTCTTTTAATAATTGATACATAATCACAAGTTCTTTCAATTTCTGAGAAAATGTGAGAAGAAAGAATAATTGCTTTTCCTTCTTCTTTTGATTTTTGAACCAATTTTACAAATTTTTCTTGCATCAATGGATCTAAACCAGTTGTTGGTTCATCAAGAACAATAATGTCAGGATTGTGCATTCAAGCAATTACTAATGCAACTTTTTGTTTCATACCTTTTGACATTTTTTTGATTTTCATATTAGGATTAAATTCTCAATAATCGATGTATTTTCTAACATCATCTCAGTTTGTCATGTTTCTTAATTTGAAAATTTGTTTTAAAAGTTCAATTCCTGTCATTTGAATTGGAAAAGCAATTTCTCCAGGAACATAACCTATGTTTCTTTGAACTTTATTTGCATCAGTTCATGAATCAAATTGTGTAAGTTGCGCAATTAAAGAATCTTCATTCTGTTCTTGTTTTGCATCAGCTACATTTTCGATCATTACTGTTGAAGTTCCACTATCTGGTTTTATAAATCCCATTAAACTTCTAATGGTTGTTGATTTTCCAGCCCCATTTGGACCTAAGTAACCAAAAACTTTTCCGTATTGGACGTTAAAGTTTATATCAAAAACTCCATATCCAGATTTGAATCTTTTATTAAGATTCTCAACTACTATAGCTTCTTTTTTCATTTATTTTTTTCTCCTCTTTTTTTAAAAATAATTTAAATATTGTTAAATTTAATAATTAGTTTTTAAAAAAAGAGTATTATAAATAATCACCATTTAAAATGGTACTTAAATATATTTGATTTTTCATTTTAATACTATATTGTTGTTGACCTTTATTTATTAAAAATACTTGTTTAACTTTCAAAGAAAAAATTATAAGTTTTTTGTTAATCATTTCAATAATTTTAGTTCCAAAAGTTTTAATGCTTTTAATTAATAATGAAACAAGTTTTCAAATGTTAATTAAAACAGAGGTAATGATTCTTTTGATAATATAACCTTTTGCTAATTCAATTTTTAAAGCTAAATATCAAATAATTGAAAAATATAAAGTAGCTTCCAAGAAAACAGGTGTTTTTTGGTGACTTGAATTAAGAGTAAAATTAGTGATTAAAATAAAAATAACAAAAATCAAGTTATAAATTAATATCTTTATTTCTCTTTTATCCATACTTGCGTTTGAATGTGAAAAATTATCTTCTTTTAAGTCATTATAATTCTTTCTTATCATTTTTCACATTCTAAATTGGTAAACAAAATAAACTGCTACTATAGAAATTAAAATAGCTGCTTGAAATAATCTAAATAATAGACCAAGATCTGCTAATAGGCCTAGAATTGAAATCGCTAAAAGAACACTAAATGTTATTTTTGCTGTAGATTTATTTTTAGTATTTTTAAACATTTCAATTCCCCCTTGTTTAAATATAATCATACACTATTATTGAAAATTTTCAAAAATATTGAAATTTTATTTCACAAAAAAAATCACCTAAAAGGTGATTTTCTATTTTTTATAAATAAAACTTGTTAAGAAGAACTCTAAAGTAGAATAATCTACAATAAAAATGTTGTAATCTTCCATTTCAATTTTTGGATCTACTTCTAATACTTCATTTACAAGTAGAACAACCGAGAATTTAACATCTTTTGGTAAATTCATTTGTTTTCTAAGTTTTTTAATATCTTTTGCAAATGAAGAATATCTATTTTTAACAACTCTATCAACCAAGTTACCTGGCCCAATAATTGTTTTTAATGAGTCTTTGTATTTTGCTCAAGGTTCTGCATTATCTGTAAAAATATTGTTAAAGAAGAAGAAACAAATGTTTGCATTTCTTTCATAGGCAATTGCATCTACTAAGTTATTTGTTTTTTTATCTCTATTTCTGGTTGCAAAGTAAGGTACATTATTTGGATCTATATTTTCAATAACAGCAAATCTTTTACCCAATTTTCAAATGGTTCAATTTACCATATCGTGCATTTTTTCATCACGTAATTCAAACATTTTGTTTCTTACAACACTGTCAAATAACATATATTCTTTTTGTGCATGAATTGACATTCAAATCATTTCTGGATAACCAACAATAAAGAATCTTCTTTGAGTGTCATTAAATCCTAGTAATGGTCTTTTGTAAATTCCTGTTTCATAAAAGTCATCTAAGACATCAGTTGTGTGAGTTGTGATATTATAGAAAGTTGCATCTTTTATCATGTCTGTCAACATTTCAAAGTTTATTTTTTCTCCAAATACTTTTTGAATTGTTTCAAAAAGATTTGTCATATAACCTGTATAGTCATAGACATTGTAATATTCAAAAGAGAAAATTAATTTATCAAGAACTTTAATATAATCTTCTAAAGTTAAGAATTTAGAAAAAGGTACATCTTTAAACAACTCTTCTTTAGTATCTTTTGCCATCTGTCTAAGTTCTGGGTCAATTCAAAGAGTTAAGTCTTCAATTCTTCTCTCTTTTCTGTCTTGTTCTTCTTTATCTAATTCTAATAAAGAACCAAATTTTAAAGGTTTTAAAACATTTCTATCAACTTTAACATAAGCTTCAGTTTTTGGGTCTAATGAAAGATGAAAGTCTCTGGCGTCTTTCGCCTGTTTTGCATAAGAATACATTCAAATTAACATAAATAAATCTTTATAAGCTTTTAAGTCATAAATTTTTTTATCAATAAAGTCATCCATTTTAGAGAAGAATGATAGCATATCTTCATTGTTTTTGATAAAGGTATAACTTCAAGCAGAAAGTGCTTCATAAAAAATTCTTAAACTATTTTGATAAATTCTATAATTATATTTTTCTTTATCAAATTTATATACTCTTAAATCTACTGAAAAGTTAGCTTTATTAACTGTTGAAAGTAAAACAAATTCTTGAGCTAATAATCTTGCTCCAAGATAGATCATTGATGCAACAAACGCTCTTCCTGATTGAATAGTTTTTTCATCAAAAATTCTAATAAATCCTGCTTTTGCATCTCTTACATTTGTTGAATAAAATTCAACTCTATCATAAATCATTTGTTCTAATTCTAATAAATAAGAACCCATTCTTTTTTCGTTTTTTTCAAGTTCATCAAACATTTGAATAATATCTTCTGGTTCAATACCAAAGTAATCAAAATAGTTTAATTGATCATCGAAATCATAAAAATTTCCTCTACCAGAAATTTTTTGAAAGTAACGTTCACTTGCCATGCAATTGCCACCTCGCTCATTTATATGATTATACCTTATTTTTGGGTGTTTTTATGCTTGAGTTTACAGTACAACACATAAGTGTAAAAAAAGTCAAATCTCTTAAATTTTACACTTATATGTTTTATTTTGCTGTTTTTTGTGAAAAAAATTTGCAAAATTTCAAAAAAAAGTTGCAATGTTATTTTTTATATGATACATTTAATTATGTCCTTTCGGACCGACACTTATGGTTCATAACCCCTTTCTTTACATCACTTTCATTAAGGGGTCAATGAAATAAACATCCTTTCTTTCGACTTGGCTTGTGTCTACTTCCATAAGTGTTTTCAGTTGACACAAGTCTTATTCATTACTCATTCATATCTTTTTAATTATTAGCAAATCAACAATTTGAAATGCAGAAATGCATAATTAATAATATAAAAAATGCCTGTCAAAGGGCATTTTTTAATATCTAATTTTAGATAAAAGAAAAAAGCGCATTATTGCGCTTTTTTTCATAATCCTCTATTCATGATTGAGTGAACTATCATCATAACAGATGGGAAAACTGATCCGAAAAATAATAATACTAAAGGATTTTTCATATCAGCTTCATAAGCTTTAGCTGCAAGATTTTGATTTAATGGTAAAAAATTTTCAGGATATCTTGGATCTGTAAATGTTTTACCTTTAAAAATTGCTGGAAATACAATGTAAAAAGAGATAATAATTGCAATACTTGTTATGGTAAAGATTTTAATAAAAACATCGATAGTTCTTGCTAATTTAACTTTTTTTCAAATAAATACATTTTGAAGAGCCATTAATGAGTTTAATGCAAATAAAATGGTACATGCCAATATTAATGCAGGTTCAATTGTGTTTAAAACAAAATCATATTTTGTATCAAATGAAGTTTCTGTTTCAGTAACTTTAATTGAAGCTATTGTCATAAATTTTATAAAATCTATAAAACCAACATAAATTTGTGATTCTTGCTCTATTCCTTCTCCTGCTGCATTGACTGTAGATCAGTCAAAACCAGAAGAATATCAACTGTAATAATCAGATTTATTAAATAATCCAATTACGTGAATAGTTTTTTGACCATCATCACTTTCAACTTTTAAACCAATTACAAAAATGAATAATAGTAAAAATACAAGCACAACTAAATTTATAACTAATTGTGCAAATTTTGCAGGTAATCTAAATTGCATGTATATCAGCTCCTTTATTTTTGTTCTCTATCTATAAATTATATATAAAATCAATTAAAAATATGCTCTAAAAGCATATTTTTAACTATATGGCGGGAAATAATCTGGGTTATTTTTATTATTTGTAACATTATCTGCTCAATAATTTGCAAATGCCATAAACATTTCTCTTGTTATACCAACGTTTATAAAAATGTCAACTTTTGTAATATTTGAATCACTATTTAAAGTTGAGTCTTTTCATCAGTTTGCATAATCTTGGTTAGTTAAAATATCACCGTAAGTTGATATTTTACCACTCATAATTCTTGTATTAAAGCTTGTGTTGTTAAATCCGCTCATGTAAATATTTGTTCTCATATTTCCTTGACCACTTGAGTTTACATCAGTAATATGGAATCTTGAAGTATCTCTGTTTAGCATTTCTGCAAATGCTAAATCATCATCCATGTTTTCTGGGTTACCAGAATCTATTCCAAGATCTTGATATTTTCCAAGTACTAAGTTGTCTGAACTTATTCCTAATTGTCAAATGTTTTTGTATTCTGCTTCTTTTGTAACATCAAATAACTCTTGAATTCTTGAATAAGTTGCTGCAATAAATGCATCTTTTAAGTCATTTACTCGTAAATTGTCAGTTGATGTTGCATTTGTAAGTTGTGCTAAGTAACCTGCATCTTTAAATCATGTATTATTGCTAAAGTCTTGATTTGCAATTTTTGAAAGATCAAATGGTGTAACTGCAAGAGTGTTAGCATCTGGTTGATAAACTCATTCACTTGCAACTTGTTCATTGAACTTTGCTTTAATTGTTTCAAGCATTAAATCCATTCTTGATTTAAAGAATACGTTTTTAAATCCTTTATCACTCACAAATTCATTTTTTTGAGTAACTGGGTCTTTTCCTTTATCTGGATCATATGCAAAATTTGCTCTATTTGCTTCTTGTTCCTCAGTTAAAGTTTTATTTTGATAAGTTATTCCTAAACGATATGCTGAGTTAAGACCAAAGTCTCGATACATTGCTTCACTATCAAGAATAGCTCCACTTCAAAGAACTCCGTCAGGTGCAACCTTATACATTTTTATTGTAATATTGCTTGCTGCAAAGTCAATTTCACCATCATTTGGATTAGTTGGATCTTTACTGTATGCAATTAATGTTAAGAAGTCGTCAAGTACTTTTTGACTTTGACTAGTTGAAAGACCTGGTGAATTTACATCTTCATCTTGGTCAATTATCCTCATAGCATTAAAGTTTTGGATAATTGCACTAACTTCTGCTTTTTCACCTGAAGTTAAGTAATTTGCACTTTCAACAACTTTTGCATTTTTATTTAAAGCACTTCATCAACCGTTTAAAACAGTTTTTCCATATGCTAAATCTTCATCTGTATTTTCATAAATTGGGTTTTTTCTATCTAATAGTGATTTAAACAGAATTGCATAAATTCTGTTTTTAAACCTCACATTAATATGAGTAACATTAATTCCTTCACCAATATAAATTTGGTTATCATAATCTAATAAGTAGCTGTTTAAGTATTCTGTAATTTCTTTTTGTGTTTCTTTATTACCTAAAGTTTCATTAATAATATCTGATTCCATCATAATATTATTTACAAAGTCTGTTGTTGAAGGAGTATAACCTAAAATTCCTCCAGGTACAGAAACATCATTTGGATCAAAAATACCATCTAAACCAATTAATTGTGAAGAGTTTACAAAACCTTGGTAAATAGCACCTCTATTTTTTGTTTGCTCATGAGTTGATTGGTTAATTGGTGTAATTGCTGAAGGATAAACTCCATTTTCATCCATTCAAATGGCATTTGGATTAGATTCTTCTACAACAATTTCTCCGTCACTATCTACAACGATTCTTTTATTAACATTAATTCTTGCATAAGCTGGATCTCCAACACCAACTCAACCTAATTTTTCTTCATCTAAAAATGTAACAGAAATTGACCATTCATCATTATTAACCATTCATCCACTAACATTTTTACCAATAGATTGAAGAGCATTTTCATCTCCTCCTCCATATAGGTCGTTAAAACTTCATCTAGAAGCCTGTCACTGCATTTTTCCAGCAATTCACCCATATCCAGGAACTTTTGAAGAAATTTGGTTTAAAAGTAGGTTAGCCATAATAAAAACTTTCATACTTCCCAATAACATTTGCTTTGAAGATGAACTAGTGTCAGTATTTCCACCCAATAGTTGAATAAGTTTTAATGATTCTTCTTTTGAAACATTTCCACCAAATTTGATTTTATAGTCTTTTAATATTTTTTCATTTAAACTTGTAATACCCAATATTCTTTCATCTTCAGTGTAACCAGATGACATACCAGCCCCGCCACGACATGCCACAACCAGAGAGGCACTTGATGAAAGTAAAATTGATGTCATTAATAGATTTATCAGTTTTTTCATATCATTACCCTCCCCTTATTAGAATAATTATACCAAAAAAAGTGTTATTAATATTTTTCTCAAAACTTTATTCATATAAAAAACCCTACAAATAGGGTTTTAAATTGCTTATTCTTTTTTTGATTTTCTACTAGCTTTTGCTTGAGCTTTAGCTTCCATTCTATCAAGTTTTTCAGCTCTTTTTGTTTCTTTTCAAGCAGCATATTTTGCTTTTAAAATATCAATACCTTTTTGTATTTGTCTTCCAACTCAACATAAAGCCATTCAAATACTTCAACCAATAATAATTACTGCAAATACGCAACCAACTCCATAATAAAGAAAAGCACAAATTCCAGCAACTCTTTGCATAAAGTTATTTGTAAATGCTCCTGGAATTGCTCCAAAAGTGTGTTGAGGTAGTATTCCCCCACCCCCAGCATAACTTATAAGTCCAGGGATTAATAAAAATACTACAGCAATTCCACTAAAATGATAGAAAGTAGATCATTTCATGTATTTTTCTTTTGGAACATCAATATATTTATCACTTAATTTTTCTTGAATAAATCAATTTGCAAATGTAAAGTAAAGAACTGGGATTATTGGAATTATCGGGATAAAACCAACAATTGTTGCTGCAAAAATAAATCCTTGTGCAGCATTTGGTTCAGTCCTAGAATCACCCAATAATGCGTGAAGTCCATTAAATCAGTAATAAAATCCACTTCTATTATGAGGAACTACCATTGAAAGAGTTAACATTAAGAATTGAAATATCAACATACAACAAATGATAAATACCATTCAAAACATTTTATATTTTCTTTTATATGGTTTTAATTTTAATAAGAAAATACTAAATTTTTTCATAAGTTCCCCCTATTTCTACATAGAATTATTTTAAATTAATTTCTTCTTAATTACTTTATATTTAGAGAAAAAAATTAATATTGAACCTTTATTTTAGTCTATTTTAGTTAAAATAAGTAAAGACGAGGTGAAAGTTTTGAAAGTACATAAAGTAACCCCAAGAGGTTTTTGTTTGGGTGTTGTAAAGTCTATAAAAATGGCAAAAGATGCTTTAAGACTTTACCCAAACAAAGACATTTATATGATAGGTTTGTTAGTTCACAACAAAATTGTTGTAAGTGAACTTGAAGAATTGGGCATAAAAATGTTAGATGATTGAAAAATACCAAGAGAAGAGTTGATTAAAACTATACCCAAAGATAGCGTTGTAATTTTATCAGCTCATGGAACTAATAAAAAAGTTATAGAACTTGCAAATCAACTTGGTTTGATTTGCATTGATACTAAATGTGAATGAGTTTTAGAAACTGAGCAATTAATTGAAAAACACTTAAATTTAGGTTATAAAGTAATATTTATTGGAAAAGAAAATCACCCAGAAACTTTAGCATTAACAAGTTTGGATAAAGAAAATATCTATCTTGTCACAAATATAGAACAAGTAAATGAATTGAATATAAAATGTGACAAGATTTTTGCCACTAATCAAACTACTTTATCAATAATTGATACAGATTTAATATATAAAGCTATTAGTTTAAAATATCCTCAAGTTTTAATTAAAAACGATATTTGTGAAGCAACTTATGTTAGACAAAATGCTGTCTTACAATTAAATGAAAAAGAAATTCAATTACTTTATGTAGTTGGTGACAAAAGAAGTAACAATACTATGAAACTGGTAGAATTGGGTATTCAAAAAAATATTCGTACCATAAGAATTGATACAAAAAACGATATAAATTTAGAAGACTTGAAAAATGTTGAAACAGTTGCAATAACAGCTGGTGCTTCAACAAGTAGTGTTGTACAAAATCAAGTTATAAAATTTTTAGAAGAATTGTAAAAAAAATCAGCTTAATTAAAAGCTGATTTTTTTAAACGTATTGAAATAAGTTTTTAATATCAAAGTCACAAACTACTAAATCATCTCCAAATGTTTTAAATAATTTAACTTTAATATCATCAATAAAATGGTTTTCCATGTAGTGACCTAAAGTAAACATATCGATTTTATTTTGATCTGCATAAAGTCATTCATGTCATTTAGCTTCTCCTGTTACAAACATAACATCTTTTAATTGTAAGAATTTCATTGTATCTGCACCACTTCCTGGTGTTAAATAAATTCTATCAACCATTTTTTCCATGTCTGTATTTTTAGTTAATAAACTATTTTGTTTTCCAAAAATAAATTTCAACTTATCAACTATTTCTTTAATAGAAATATCTCTTAGGAATTTAATTTTGTAACCTTCGTTGAATTCTCCAACGCTATCTGTACTCTTGATATTAAATTGAGTTTCTAATAAGTCTATTAAGTTATTGTTTGGACTATTGTCATAGTTTGTGTGAATTGAAAAGACTTGAATTTCATTCTCTAATAATAAGTCATAAATTTCTTTTTTTGCTAAGTCTTTTAATTCTTCTTCAACTTCTCCAAAAAGAAATGGATGTCTTGAAATAATAAAGTTTGAATTAATTTCAATTGCTTTTTCCACAACCTCTTTTGTTAAATCTAAACAGATAACAACTTTTTCAATCTCATCTTGACTTTCAAGGTTGTACACTTCTTCTATTTGTAATCCTACTTTATCTCAATCGGCAGCAGCCGATTGAGGAAAAAGATCATTCAAATAGTTTATTAAGCTATTAGCTTTAATCTTTGCCATTAATTACTGTTCTCCTTCTTAAGCATTTTAGTTATAATATTTTTTCGCTTTAAAAATTCTTTATATTTTTTTTCATTTTTAGGAATTTGATTTAACAATGTAGTTAATTTTTGTTCCTCTTCCATTCACTTTGTTAAAAAGTATTGGTTATGTTTTGTTTTATAAAGAATAGGTCCAAAAATTAAATCTTCTTTAGTTTTAATTTTTTGACCTGCAAATTTATTTATTTTAATAATTTCATAAATTATGTCATTATCTAAAATAATTTCTTCGCGTTCAATAAAATATTTTTTACTTTTTGCTCATTTTCTAATAGGTTCAACATCTGTGTTAGAAGATATAACATAACAATCAATGTTTTTGCAGTCATCTTCCAATATTTTTAGAATGGTACCTGAACCCATTCCCGCCATAATACAAGAAGAGATTTTTAAATCTTTTTCTCGTATTCATTCTATTCCATCTGCCAATAAAAGTTCGATTTTGTCAGCAACTCCAAAGCTCATAATATTGTTCTTTGCAACAGCTAATGGTTTTTCATTTATATCTGTTGCAAAGATTTTAGAAGCTCTTTTGTCTTTTGCTAAATAGATAGAAAGATATGCGTGGTCTGTCCCAATATCTGCCACTACTTCTCTATCTGAAATCATATTTGCTATTGCAAATAATCTGGGTGTTAAGAAACTCATGTTTAGCCTTTAAAGAAGTCCCTTAAAACTTTTGCTTTTGGATTTGAAGCAGAAGGTTTGAATTTTCTAATTGTTTTTGCTTCAATTTGACGGATTCTTTCTCTAGTAACTTTTAATTCTTTACCAACTTCTTCTAAAGTTTTTGGTGAATCATATTTTGATAAATGTAATTGAATTAGTTTGTGTTTGTATCTTTGCACTTTTTCAATTGAAGTGTCGTAATGAACATCTAAAACGCTGATAGCTTCTTTTAAGTCTTCATAAGTTTCATCTTCACACTCTTGTGCAAGTCTAACTAAAGTTCTTAGTTTTGTTGGTAAAATACCAAATCTCATTCTAATAACTTTTTCTTCTCTTGGTTGTAAGATTTCTGCAAATACATCATCAATAACTTCTCTTAAAGCTTCTTTTTCAGCATATTCATCTGGTGAAGAGATATCTTTATCTTCAACAAAGTCTCCAAAGTGAGTATCATCTTCATCTCCAAATGGTTTTTCTAAACTAACTGGTTCAATTGAAAGTTTTTTAATTTCAACAACTTTTTGAGGAGTAATTCCTTTTCCAAATTTCTTTGCAATTTCTTTTGAAGTAGGTTCTCTTCCTAACTCTTGAGTTAATTGTCTTTCAATTCTTGTTAATTTATTAATTGTTTCAACCATGTGAACTGGAATTCTAATTGTTCTTGCTTGGTCAGCAATAGCTCTTGTAATTGCCTGACGAATTCATCATGTTGCATAAGTTGAAAATTTAAATCCTTTTTTGTAATCAAATTTGTCAACGGCTTTCATTAAACCAATATTTCCTTCTTCGATTAAATCTGCAAAGTCTAATCCACGGTTTAAGTGTTTACGAGCAACTGAAATAACAAGTTTTAGGTTTGAAGTAATTAATTTATCTCTACCTTCTTTTGCAATTTCTGGATCTTCATCTTCTAACATTTTTGCATATTCAACTTCTTCATCTTTTGTAAGAATTTTTGAAGAACCGATTTGGTTAAAGTAAGATTTAATGATATCTTGAATTTTAGTATCATTACTAATTCCACCAACTCTGTATTTTACAGGTCCTGAGTTTTGGTTTGCTTTTTTAAGATCTTTTTGTTGTCTTTTTCTTTCTGCAAAACCTTCTGCAAGTTCTGATGCAGTTTCTTCGTCTCCATCTTCGTCGTCATTATCTTCTATTGAAGATAAACTTTCTAAGTCCTCTTCATCTAAAAGTTCATCAGTGAATACTACATTCTTTTTGCTTAATTCTTCGTATAGTTCTTCAATTTCAGATTCTTCAACATCTTTAAATTTTTTGAATAATACGTCTTGTAATTCTTCTTGAGAAATTTCATTATCATTCTTTTCTAAGTAGTTAAAAAGATATGATTTAAATTCTTCCATTGTTTCAAATTTTTTTAAATTAAGTGCCATTTTTATTCTCTCCATTTACTTTCTATTTGCTTTATTTTTTCTAACAACCATTCAATTCTTTCTAAATAAGTTTTTTGTAATTCATAATCATTTGTAGAATCTATTTTTTCTTTATATTCAATTACTTCCATAGCTATTTTATAAACTTCTATTTTATCAAATGCATCTTCAATTGCTTTCTTAGTTTTAATTCCAGTTTCTTCTAAGAATAAGATGTTTTTCATATAATAAATAACTTCTTCAAGTTTTTTATTAAAATTTGAAAGTTCATTTGCTATTTGTTGGAAATCATCACCGTTATAGTTGTTACTCTTATATTTTTCAATAATAAATTTTGCTATAAGTTTTAGATTTGTATTTTCAAATCTAACTGAATTTTTCTCAATCAGTTCTAAGTTTTCATTACTTTTAAGTAAATCTAAAATTATTCCTGCTTCTGAAAAATTCTTTTTAGCTTTTGCTCTTGCAAATAATATATCTAAGTTATTTTTAGATATTGATTTATTATTATTGGATGGGCTTACAGCTTGATGGTTTTCTTTGACTACTTGGTCAAAGTCATTTAGTGATTCCATAAAGAAACCACCTTGTTCCTCATCAGGTCCAGCCATTCAATGATCTTCAATCATTTCATTATTAACAAACCCTTGTTCGTCATAAACATTAGATATTTCTCTTTCTATAATAGGTGTTGGTTCACTTATTACAGGATTATTTTTTAACTTTGTAAAATAATTTAAAATTGTTTCTTCATTAATTCCAGTTAAGTTAGAAAGTTTTGAAATAGAACTTTCTCTTACAATTAAATTGGTTTCGTGAGAAATAATTTCAACCATATTATTTACAAAATCACTAAGTTGATTTGAGTCTTTAATATTGTATTGCCCTTGATAATACTCAAAAGCAAAATCAATTGGATGTAAAGACTCTTTTATCATTTGATTAATTAAATTAGTTTCACCAGCAATGACCAATTCATCAGGATCTTTGCCGGTCTTATTTGAGATAACAGTTACATTTATTTTTCTGTCCATTAAAAACATTGCCGTTTTTAATGAGGCTTTAACTCCAGCTTTATCACCGTCTAAAAATAATTTAAAATTCTTTGTAACTTTTGAAAACAGTTTTACATGAAAATCAGTAAAACTAGTTCCCATAATAGCTACAGAGTTGAAAATACCAACTCTTTCTAAACTAATAACGTCCATAAAACCTTCTAAAATTAATATTTCATTTTTGACTCTAATCTCTTTTTTTGCATTTGAAAAGTTATAAGCCAATTGTGATTTTTTAAAAACAATATTTTCCATACTGTTTTTATATTTGGGTTCGTCACCCTCTTTAAAAGCTCTTCCAGAAAATCCAATAGTATTTCCTTCATCATCTAATATTGGAAATACTATTCTGTTTTCAAAAAAACATTTGTTACTAATTCCTTTTGAATAAATCAAACCAGAATTAACAATATCTTTTTTTTCAAAACCTTTTTTTATTAAATATTCATACAATTCAACTTCACTAGCTGCATACCCGATATTAAATTTAGATATTTCGCCTTTTTTTATGAATCTTTCATTTAAATAAGCTCTTGCAAGTTTTGCGTGATTTGAAATTATCAAACCATTAAAAAAATCTGCAGCAGCTTTATTAATTTCAAGAACTCTAGATTCAGCTGTCGTATGTTTTGGAGCTTCTCGCCCTTCATTAAGACCATCAATTTTTAAGTTGTAGTCTTTTGAAATAATGCTTAATGCTTTAAAAAAAGTTACATTATTAAATTCTTGCACGAAGGTAATTACATTACCCCCAGTTCCACAAACAAAACATTTAAAAATCTTTTTGTCTGGTGAAATATGCATTGAAGGATCTGAGTCATCGTGGAATGGACATATAGAAAGATAATTTCTACCTTTTTTTTGTACATCTATATACTTGCTAACCACATCAACTATATCTACTTTATTAATAAGGTTGTCAATTTGATGTTGATTGATTGCCATTCCACTTACCCCCCTGCTATTTTAATTTATTATTTAAGTAATCTTTTAAGTCTTCAATTTTAATTCTTTCTTGTTCCATTGTGTCTCTGTTTCTTACAGTTACACTTTGGTCAGTTTCAGTATCAAAATCGATTGTAATACAGAAAGGTGTTCCAATTGCATCTTGTCTTCTGTATCTTTTACCAATGTTTCCAGTTTCATCAAAAGTAGCATCAAATTCTTGTAATAAATCTTCAAATAAATTAAATGCTTGTTCTTTTTGTTGTTTTTGTAAAGGCATAATTGCAATTGAGTAAGGTGCAAGTGCGTATGGTAATTCCATAACAATTCTTTCACCGTTTTCTAATTGTTCTTCTTTATAACTTTGGCAAAGTATTGCCAAAATTAATCTTTCAACTCCAACACTTGGTTCAATTACATTAGCTAAGTATTTTTGATTTGTAGCTGGGTCAAGATAAGTTAAATCTTGTCCACTATGTTCTTGATGTTGTTTTAAATCAAAATCAGATCTATGAGCAATTCCTCATAATTCTCCAGTTCCAAATGGGAACTTAAATTCGATATCAACTGTTCTTTTTGCATAGTGAGCCAATTCTTCTTTATCATGTTCTCTTAAAATAAAGTTATCTTTTTTTAATTGAACTTTTTCAAGTAAAAATTGTTGTACTTTTTCAAGTCAGTATTCAAATCAGTCTGTTGTATCATCAGGTGAAAAGAAGAATTCTAATTCCATTTGTTCAAATTCTCTTGTTCTAAAAATAAAGTTACCTGGGGTAATTTCATTTCTAAATGATTTACCAATTTGTCCAATACCAAATGGTAGTTTTTTACGCAATGCTCTTTGACTATTTTTGTATTGAGTAAAAATACCTTGTGCAGTTTCTGGTCTTAAGTAAACTGTTGAGCCTTCATCTTCAACTACTCCTTGATTTGTTTTAAACATCAAGGCAAATTGACGAATGTTTGTAAAATTACAAGCACCACATTTTGGACACTTGATATCTTTTTCTTTGATAAAGTTTTCTAATTCTTCATTTTTTCATCCACCAACATTCATGTCTGTGAATTTTTCTTCAATTAATTTATCTGCTCTTCATCTTGATTTACATTCTTTGCAATCAATTAAAGGATCATTAAAGTTACCTAAATGACCACTTGCTTTTCAAACATTTGAATTCAAAATAATTGAAGTATCTAGACCAATATTGTATGGATTTCTTTTTACAAAGAAATCTCATCACATTTTTTTTAACTTAGATTTTAATTCAGCACCTAATGGTCCATAATCTCATGAATTTGCCAATCCTCCATAAATTTCTGAACCTTGAAACACAAATCCTTGTGATTTAAGGTGAGCTATAAGTTTTTCCATCTCTAGTTTCATTTTTGTTATCTCCTAAAACAAAAGGAATTTAGCGCGTCTTTGGACGATACTAAATTCCATACTTATGAATTTTCTACCTTATTAGTGTATTTGTCAATACACTATGAGTGTTATTTATATTCCTCTTGGTTTTTATCGCTTAAATACATAGAAGCACTCTTTCTCAATATCTTACTTGCACTAATATAAACACCTAACTCGTTTTCTAAATAGTCAGATAAGAAGTTATGCAAAACTACAAGATCTTTACTATCATAGTGTTTTTCAACTAAATAGTGAAATGTGTGTCTATCAAAGTTGTAAAAAATGTCTACAAAAGATTCTGGTTGAATAACCTCTCCTGGTCATAGACATTTTTTACAAACAAGAGCTTTTTCTCGATATTCAAACCTCATCATTTTATTTGTATTTTTTCGACATCTATAACAGTAATTTAAACGCATCTTATATTGACTGTTTTGAATAAAAAACATTAAAAACATTAAATAGTTAACAAATACATTTGAATCATTGGCTATATTGTCTAAAACCACTTTTAAAGCATTATAAACTTTAGAATTTTTAATCCCATATTCAGTTAACTGTTCTGTAACATTTACAATTACAGTGCAATAAATATAATTGCTATAACGTTTTGAAATGTTGAAATGATCATCTTTTAAGTAACCCGTTTTCAGCTTACTTACTTTGTCTTCTTTTCTTGCTTTAAATATTTCAAATTCACTTAATGAGAAAGTTTGTAAAGAATATCTATTCTTTGAACTTTCCTTATTTACTCCAGGCGCAAAAAAAGATAGCAAACCAAATTGCTTTGAATATACTTTTATTACTTTTGCATAATCTTCATAGTCAAAACCATTAATAACTATACCTTCGATTTTCGTAATACCCAAAACACTCACCTAGTAACTATCTTTATCGTAACCTAATTGTTTAATTGTTGAAGCTGATTGTCTTCATTTATCTTTTGTTTTAACAAATAATTCTAAATAGAATTGTTTGTTAAATAAGCTTTCAAGTTTTTTTCTAGCTTCTATTCCTATTGATTTAATTTTACTTCCTTTATTTCCAATAATAATTCCTTTTTGACTTTTTCTTTCACAAATAATTGAAGCCATTACTTTAATTAAAGTACTTTTTTCTTCTAATTTGTCGATTAAAATAGCTACACTATGAGGAACTTCTTGTTCAGTTTGTAAAAGAATTTCTTCACGAATTATTTCTCTTATTACAAATCTTTCTGGTTGGTCTGTAAATTGTTCATCAGGATAAAATTTAATACCAGTTTCTGGTAACTCTTCTTTTATTTTTTCCATTAAAAGATCTAAGTTATTTCCTTTTGTAGAAGAAATTGCAATTATTTCTTTAAAGTCAAAACCTTGTTGACTTCATTGTAAAACCTTTTCATCTAATCTTTCTTTTTTTACTAAATCACTTTTAGTGACAACTAAAAAGACAGGTAAACCTCTCTCTTTTAGCGAGTTTAAAATGAACTTGTCATTTTCACCAATAAACTCATCACAAGGAGCTAAAAATAAGATTACATCCACTCCTTTTGTAGATTGTAGTGCAACTTTATTCATGTGTCTATCTAATTCATTTTTTGCTTTGTGAACTCCTGGTGTGTCTACAAAAACATATTGACAATCTGGTTTTGTAAGAATTCCAGTAATTTTATTTCTAGTAGTTTGTGCTTTGTCTGTAACAATTGCAATTTTTCTTTGTAATATTGTATTTAATAAAGTTGATTTACCAACATTTGGTCTACCAACAATACCTATAAATCCTGATTTTATATTTTCCAAAATGATTTTCTCCTCTTTAAATTGTTGTAGCAGCTTCTGCTTGCTGTTCATTTTTTTGGTCTAAATATTGTTCAAATTCATCTTCAGTTTCAAACATATTTAAAACAATAGCTTTAATTTCTTCTCTATCTTTTAAAGTTCAAGTGTATCTTATTGCTGCTTTAAAACTTAATCATCAAGGCAAAATTAAAGCTAAATATGCATACATATACGCGTTTTTTGGACTTACTCATGCATAATCTTGTACTAAAACAAATCCATAAATCATTAAGACCAATAAAAATGTTTGACTTGTTCAATAGAAAATTAAACTTATTTTATTGTAAGGCATTGCATATGCTCCTAAAAAAACAAAGTAACCAAATGCCAAAATTAAATATTTCATTGTAGTATATTGAGTATTAAAGAACACATCTGTTAATTGAAAAACTGATGCTGTGATAATTGCAAATCACCCTGCAATTATTAACATTTTTCTTGCTCAGATTTCTCCTGGTGTTACTCAAGTTTTGAAAACAAAAGCATTTTCTTTGTCTTCTGTTTTTCTGTATCTATCAACTCTAATTCATTCTCTGTTTCACATGTTTATATCTTTAAACATTCCAATTAATGGTTTAAAAGATCTTACAGCTACAATAATAGCAATTATTCATAACCATTGAGTTTTTAACATCTTTGCAACTTCAGATAAGTTTTTAAATTTTCTTAAAATACCTGCTCAATCAAGAATGAAAACAAAACTACCATAAAATAATGCTTCTGCTAAAAACAAAACATTAAAGATAACGGTAAATACTGTCGTTCCTTTTCCCATCGTCATATTTAACATAACAATCATAACTGTTGACATTAATATTATGTGGTAAAGTTGAATAACTACCAACATATTTAAAACATTTAGTTGATCTTTTATTAGTCAAGCTTCATCAAGATCTGCAACCATAGCACTTCCAGCACTATGACCTACAACTAAACGAGCATAAACATAAAATAATGCTCAAATACCTTGAATTGGAATTAGATATGTTGCGCTACATAGACATCTAATTCTTGCTAAAAAATCTCCTTCTGAAACCATGTTTACGTGTTTAGATTTCAAAAATCTTTTAGTATACATATTTCCAATAGGACCATTAATAATTTTGTCCGTTAACTTTGGGCCTCTAGTTCGACTTCTTCGCATTCTAGCCATATCTAATTCCTCCTCTCTAACCTATAAATATATTTACAAAAATAAAGAAAAACCCCACACCCATTACTGAGATAGAACCATAAAATATTATTTTATAGTCTTTTCAAACTTTTTCTTTTTTTGCTAAATTAATTTGTCTAACTTCGTCATTTACAACTGTTTTTATTTTTTTATATTCTAATCATTTATTTAAAGTAGTAAAACCTACTGCAAATAAAAATAAAACTCATATAGAAACTAAACCTGAATTTGCATCCATTGTGTTCATTTGAAATAATCAGTGAAATATATCAAAATAACTTCCACCCATAATTACAAGAATTGTTCCAATTCAAATTCATACATGTAATCAAGTTTTTTTCAAAATTACTGAGTGAATAAATTTCTTAGCATATAGTTCATTGAAATACCAAACCAATTCTCTAGAGTTATATTCCATAGCCCCTTTAAAAATAGTTCTTGCATAATCAACATCCCTATAAAGTCTTCTCTTGTCGACACCAGTAATTTTTGAAAGTTTAAGGTCATACTTTAACCTTTCAAACATTTTTTCTCCATCAACTCGAGTATGCAACCTTCTATTTAAAACTCTTCTTTGCAGGTTTGAAAAATATAGTGGTGAAAATACAATTAAAAATAATCCAAAAGCTGATAAAACATCGGTTACTATGGTTTTTTCACTAATTCACATATTTTTCACTCCTGACTAATCTTATTGATTATATAAAAATAAATGCCAAATTAACATATAAATGAAAGATTGAATAAAAAAATACCCACAAGTGGGTATAAATTAATTTGCATAGTACTCTGGATGATATAGAAGAAATTCTTCAGATAATGAAACGCATAAATCGCATAATTTTTTGTATGTTTCAAGTTTATTTCATTCATGAGGCATTGTTTTTGCACATTCCACAGATAATTTCATAAATAATTTCATAAACTCCTCGTTCACATCTTTACGATCTGAAATTACAGGTGAGTGATTTTTGAAAATTAATATTGCATTTGCCACATATGAACAAAACTTAAATGTAAGTTCTCCCAAAGCTTCTTCTCCCACTGCTTTTAAAGTAAATTGAAATAAAACTTCAATATTTTCTCTTAAATCAGTGACCTTAAATAATTGATTTTTTAAATATTCTAATTGATCAACAAAAGTGTAACTTTCTCTATTTTCAAATAATTCTAGATATTCTAAAGTTGGGTCTAAAGCAATATAGACGTCTTTAAACTTTGTCATATCCATAAAAGGTCCATCTTCACCAGCCAACATTTTATCTTTAGCTTCTGAAATGAGTGCGTGAGTTTTATCTCAAGCTTTTGCCATTCCTACAACTAAAGGGTCAATATCTTTTGATTTTTGATCATCTAAATAACTTTTATCTAATAATATTGGCAAAATTTCATCTTCTTGCATATCGCATCCTTCATTTCTTGTGAAAGAGAAGATAAATTTTGCACCAATTTCATTTCAAAAATTTAATTCATTGTATACCATAATGCTTTTCTCCTATTTAATAGATTTTATACAATAAACTGGTCTATGTCAAAAAACCCGTTTGTTTTTTCTATATAAACACCTAAATGTTCTTTAAAAAATTTATTGTTATTTCAATCTTCAATAGGTTCTTCTTTAAGTTGATTTAGTGAGTTTCTATCAACACAAAAGATTTCTTCACCATTTTCTTGAATCGAAAGATTTAATGGTGAGAATCCAATATATATTAATACACTTTGAATCAACAGCATAGAAAATACATTTGCATTTTCCCCTACTCAATTTTGTGTAAGAAATCATAATCTATATTGAAGTAAAAATTCCACAACAGATTCAACTGTTTTTCTTCCATATAAATTTTTTTTGATATATACAAGAGTTGAAACAAAATCTTTACTTTTTTCACTTTTAAGATCGAAAAGCTCAGTGTTTTCATTATTTGGAACCAAAATACCATAAACTTCTTTTAGTTCATTGAGTGGGAAATTACAAATTTCCCCAGTTTTTGCTTCTGCTTCTTTTAATTTAAAAGTTTTATTTTTTAACTCTATTCAAGCTCTTGCTATATTTACAACTTCAGGTTCAAAGATGTTGTAAATTTCATCATCTAAAAATTCATCATCAACAAAACAATCATAAATTTCTTCAAATGATAGATTAATTTTTTTAGAAAGTGCATAACTTTGTAAAAATTCACTTCCTACGATATTTCATATAAATTTGTTTTCGTATAGTTTTTTAGATTTAGAATTCATTTTTTATCCTAAATCAGTCTTTGTAAAACTTAAAGGTAGGAAATATTCTAAAGTATATTCCCCTGAAAACTCATTTATATTGAAAATTCAAATTTTTTGATCTGGATTTAACAGTTCAATAAGTGTCTGACGACATGTTCCACAAGGAGAGCCAACTCCTTCAGAATCTGTGTATAACGCTAAAAGCTCAACATCATCTTTGTTGTAACCTTGGGTTACCAATTGTGAAACCGCAGTTCTTTCACCACAAATTGTAGGGTTATATGCAGCGTTTTCTACATTAACACCCTCAATTTTTTTGCCATTTTTTAGATAAATAATACATGCCACTCTAAATTTTGAATAAGGAACATATGCGTTTGTTCTTAAAACTTTTAATTCCTCATAAACTTTATTTTTGTCCATAAAAAAACCTCCGTTTTTTAATTTATTGAACTAAGCTAATAATTGTGTTTATAAACTTTTCTAGATAAATTAAAAAACCAATACCTACTGCAATAACTGCATTCAAGATACTTGCTGCCGCACAAATATCTTTAATTTTTTTGGCCTGAATGTTATACTCGAAACTTAGTAAATCTACAAAGTTTTCTACTGAAGTATTTACGAATTCAAATCCAAGTAAAACCCCAATTGTAAGTAAAACAATTGACCATTCAACAGTTGAAAGTTTCAACCAAATACCTAAACCAACACACAAGAATATTGCAATTAGATACACCAATAAAGTAGATTCTTCTTTAAATGCTGTAATAATTCCCCTAGCTGCATTTCCAAACTTATTTTTAACTCTAGTTCCAACCCTAGACTTTTTTCCATTCTTGCCTGCCATACTCAAACCTCCTTATAAAATTATACTACTTTATACACTACATTAACTCTTTTTAAGATATTATTTGTTAAATCAAACATCTCTTTTTCTTCATTTTCTCCCAATTCATGGTCATATCCAAGGATATGTAAAAGACCGTGAACAAATAATCAACACATTTCTTCATAGATTTTGTGATTGTAAAGTTTTGCTTTATTCAAAGCTTCGTCATACGTAATAAAGATATCTCCAATTTCTTTAAAATCTAATTGTTCGTAAATTCCCATTGGATCGTCAATTGGAAATGAAATAACATCTCCAACATACTCTTTTCCTCTATATTCAGTATTTAACCTAATTGATTCTTCTGGTTTAATAAAAGTTACTGATAACATTAAACTTTTATCAATCTTTAATTCATTTTTAGTATGAGTTAAAAGTTCTTCAAAAACTTTTTCGTATTGTTCTAAATCTTTATTATCATCTTCATAAATAATTGTAATTTCATCCATAATTTTCACCTATTTTTATTTATTATAACAATTAATAAAGATTTGAAATCAAATACTTGAAAATAGTGACTTTTTTGCCAAACAATAGAATTTGATTATTGTTTGGTAAAATACTGTCGTATTTTATATTTTTTATTATTAACATACCCTCTTTGTATTCTAAATTTGAAGAAGATATAGTTTCATATCCAGAAACATATTCAATTTTTAAGTACTCTATTTCATTTATATTTATTTTATCTGGCATTATTACATAAGCTACTTTAACGGTTTTTTCTTCTTGTATTTCAACTTGAACAAATACACTACCATAATATATTTGAGTTTTTTCAAAAAATAAAAGTGATATTATGGTTATAAAAATTAAAATAACTGATATAAATAATAATTTATGATTAACATTTTTCATTTAATACCTCCAATTTGTCTTCAAAGAATTGCTGATAATGACTATTGTGATCTGACATTAAAATGATGCTGTTTTTCTTTAATTGAATAAATTGGTCAATTAAATAGTAAGCAGTTGCTCTGTCAACATTACTTAAAGGTTCATCAATTAAGTAAATATCTTTTTGAGTAAAGAATGCCGACATGAAGTTTATTATTTGTCTTTGTCCTTTGCTTAAATTTGTTCCATTATCTATAATTTCTTTTTCAACTTCTATATTGTTGCTTGCTAAAACTTCAAAAAATCTTAATTTTTTGAAGAGTTCTAAATCTATAGTATTTTTAAATTGTTGAATATTTGACCAAACAGTTCCATTAAATAAGTAATCGTATTGACCAATAAAAAGAACTTTTTCTCTATAATCTCTTTTATCAACTTTTTTAAAATCTATTTCATTAATTTTTATAGATCCTTCATATTCATTTACATATCCAGTCAACAATTGTAAAAGACTTGTTTTTCCACTTCCACTTTTTCCATATATAAAAGTGTTCTTTTTAAATTCAAAATTAATATCACTTACTACTCTATTTTCATTTTTATATTTATATAAATTTTTTATTTGTATTGATTTAATTTTTTCTACCTTCACAATTTCTTCTTTATTAAGTTTTTTCTCATCAAGTATAAATTCTAATTCATTCATAGACAATTTAATTTCTTGTCTATTTAAGATTAGAGAAAAAATAGTTTGAGAAAAAGAACTTATATACATGGAAATAGAAATATAAAATAACAGTTCATTAAAGTCAAATTTTTTTGCCAAAATAAAGTTTGCAGATAAATAAAAAATCAATAAATAAAATAATCTACTTAAAACTTTTACAATCACTTCATTAATACTTTGAATATTATTTATTTGATTTTCATTTTCAAAGTTATCATTAAATCCATTTGCAACTTTTACATTAAATACTTTTTCTAAATTCTTTGTACGTATTTCAAAGTTACCATCAAGTAACTCTCTAAATATTACAGAGAACTTAATACTGTCTGATAACTTTTTAACTTGTTTCTCTTTTATAAAGGTATAAGAAATATATGAAAAGAATATTGTTAATATATTTTCAAGTATTACCAATAACAAAATTACATTTGATATAAAAGTTAACATAACCAAAGACATAACAAATAATAAAAATTGAGATGGTACCAATAAAGTACTGTTAACAATAAATTGAGAAAGTGAACCAATATGCATTATTTTTTTACTTCACTCTTCTTTTTTTAGAGCACTGTATTTTTCGTATTCAATAGATATTAATTTTTCACTAAACATTTCAAACATTTTTTTAGCAATTGAAGAGCGAATATTAAATATAAGTTTTTCTATTATTGAACTTATAAATATTTGAACTATAAAGATTAATATGAAAGCTAAAAAAATGTATTGTAAATTTGATTTATCAACTATCATTAAGTTTTTGGAATATACCTTAATAAAAGTATTTGAAACTAAAATTATAATGTTACACAAAAAAGAAACTACAAAAAATATAGAAATTAAAACAACTTGATCTTGAAGAAAATATCATCACTTCATAAACGAATTAGTTTTAAATTGATATTTTTTAAATTTAACAGCTATTCCAAAGTAACCATTAAATTTTTTTATAAATTCATTTTTATCAATTCACTTCATGTCATTTTTACTTGGATCTGCAACTAAAAACGCTTTTTTTGTTTTTTTATAAATTACTACATAATGTTGTAAATTTTCATCATTCATAACACTTGCAATAAGCGGTGTATTGAATTCAAAATCTAAAAACTCTTGATGAGTTGCTTGATATGTTTTGAATTCGATATTATATTTTTCTAACAAAACTTCAATATTATAAAAACTAAGTTCACTATCAGCAATAGCATTTTCAAACTTAATTTCTTCTATTGTTAAGTTTTTATTATGTAAAGAATTAATTAACATAGCTGAAGTTGCAACTCCACAATCATTAATTCTTTTTTGTTTTAAAAATTTGTATTCCATAACTACCCCTAATTACTATCGTCATATTTTAGAGAAAAATGTACAAAAAAAGCAAAAAAAAAAAAAAAAACAAGAATAAATCTTGTTTATGAAATATAGTGGATCAAAATGTCGATGTAATTTTCTGAGTTTTTCTCTCTAATTTTTTCATCCATTTCTCTTGCCATTTTTTGAAGTCTAGCAAAATCTTGTTCATATTTTTCATATGTTTTTCATTTGCTATATTTTTCTATTACATAAGTATTTAAATCACCATAAGCTACTTTAGAAATAACTTTTCTAAAGGCTGTTATATGATTGATTTTTCCTAAATCCATGTATGTATCTAAAATAAAGTTTTCTATAATGTCTCCACTAATATTTGGGAATTTATTTTGAATAATAATTTTTAAAGCAATTATTAAAGTTCTAATATTATCCCTTGAACCTTTTGTTCCGATTTTTTTGAACTTTACATTGAATTCTGGTTCTGGAAGGATATCTGTTTCTTCATCTAAAGATAAACTTCCTTTTTTTGTTTTATACATTCTTCTTATGTTTTGTTCTCTATCAAGAACAAAAGGTACTACAGATATATTGAAGTGATCTTCAATATTAATATCTATAGAAGATTTTGTTTGATATGTTGAAACTGAATATTGAGCAAACTTTTCTTTCATCATACCTTCAAATCAGTTGAAGATAAATAGGTTATGCTCTTCATCATCCTTCTTTGAAACTTTTTTAAGTAGTATTCAAATATCGATGTTTGTAGTGTAATCACTATCTAAATTATGCGCAAAAGAACCTCTGACCAAATAAGGTTTTTTATCATGTCACTCTAAGAAAAACATTTTGTTTTCTTGAACAAAATCATCAAGAATTTTAATTGTTTTATCATAAAGTTTTTTTCTTTTGTTTTCGTTTCTATCAATAAGATTTTTTAATGTTTTCAAGTTTTCCATTGCCAATCAACTCTTTTCTTTATAATTAACAACACTTAAAAATTTTTTTACTAGAATTTTACAGCAAATCTAATAAATGAAATATCTTCAAATTTAAGATTTGCTTTTTTAGGTTTTCCTTTTAAGAAGAAGTTAAATAAGAAAGTATTAGTTTCTTTATTATAGTCATTTAATGTAGCATTAAATTCATTAACTCCTTCAAAGGCTATATTACTCTTAATGTAAAAATAACTTCCAATGTTGTTTTCCAATGTTTTTTGGTCTTTTACAGCTCTTTCAGCTCCTGCTGATGAAACTTCTAAAATGTAAGGTTCTACAATAGATTCATCTTCATCTAATAAGCTTGAAATAGCTTCATTTGCAGCTATTAAAGCATCAAACTCAATAAACTTTTTAGTTGCATCTTTGTTTTCTGCTAAAATTTGCAAAACGTTGGATTCATGTTCAAAGACTCAATTCAACTCATATAAACTAAGTTCGTTTTCCTCTAAAATTTCCTTAATTTTTGCCATATATTTGTTTTCTACAAGTTCTTTGATCATTTTTTACCCCATTAATTTTGTTCACATATGTGAAATTGCCGATAAATTTGCAATTGTGGTATTTGCCAATCAACTGCCTCTTTACAATATAAGTTTGTCATAAAAACATAAAAGTTGCAATTAAAAGAGTAATAAAGAAAAAAAATATCTTATTTTATAAATTAATTTAATTTCTTAGTATAAAAAAACCAAGATTTTATCTTGGTTTTTAGAAATCAAATGAAAGTTGTTCATCATCTTTCAAATTATCTGTAATTTTTAGTTTATTAAATATTTGAATTTGTGTTTGTGTAACTTGAGTTCTTGCTCTTAAATCTTTAACACTTGTAATTTGTCTTTGGCTTCGAGCATTAACTATAGAATTGGCCACAGCTTCTCCAAGTGAGTCAATTACGTTAAATGGAGGGTATAGAACTTTAACTCCATTTTCTTCAACAACCTTGAATTTTACTGAATCAGAAATATTGAAGTCAATATTTCTGATAGATATGCCTCTTTCAAACATTTCAATCAATACTTCAAAAATAGACATTAAACCAACCTCTTTAGCTGTTAGTTTTTGCTTATCATTTTGCATTTTTTTGTAAGTATTTAGTTTAGATTTAACACCATTAATTCCCCCAATTACAGCTTCTAAATCAAAGAAATCTGCTCTTGTTGAAAATCAAGTGGCATAGTATTCTGCAGGATAATAAAGTTTAAATCAAGCAACTCTATAGGCCATTAAAACATACGCAGTGGCGTGAGCTTTAGGGAACATATACTTGATTTTCAAACAAGAGTTTATATATCATTCTGGAACATTATGTTGCTTCATAATTTCTATTCACTCTTTTGTTAAACCTTTTCCTTTTCTTACACTTTCCATAATTGTAAAACTAGTTGAAGGGTCTATATCTTTAGACATTAAATAAACCATAATATCATCACGACAACCAATAACAGAAGAAATGTTTGCAACACCATCTTTAATTAGGGTTTGTGCATTTCCAACATATACGTCAGTTCCGTGACTCAACCCTGAAATTTGAACTAAGTCTGCAAATGTTTTTGGTTGAGTTTCGCGTAACATTGCTCTAACAAATTGAGTTCCAAATTCAGGTAATCCAATAGCTCCAGTTGTTTCACCTTCAAGATTCTCTGGTGATAAATTAAGTGCTGAAAGATTTGAAAATAATGAATAAACTTTTTCATCATTTGTTGGGATTGAAATTGGGTCAACACCAGTTAAATCTTGAAGCATTCTCAATGCTGTTGGATCTACGTGTCCCAAAATATCCATTTTTAACAAGTTATCATGAATTGAGTGGAAATCAAAGTGAGTTGTAAGTCAATCACTACTTGGATCATCTGCTGGAAAGTTAACTGGTGTAAAATCTTCAACTTCATATTCCTTGGGTAAAATAATAATTCCCCCTGGGTGTTGTCCAGTTGTTCTTTTTACACCAGTTGAAAGTTCTGCTAATCTTTCAATTTCAACTCTTCTAGCTGATATATTATTTTTTTCAAAATATCCTAATGTATAACCATAAGCTGTTTTGTCAGCAACAGTTGAAATTGTTCCCGCTCTAAATACGTTATTTTCACCAAAAATTTCTTTTGTGAAATTATGGGCTACTGGTTGATATTCCCCTGAGAAGTTTAAATCTATATCTGGAACTTTATCTCCATCAAATCCCAAGAAAGTTTCAAAAGGAATATCGTGACCATCACCAATTAATTGAACACCACAATTTGGACAATCAATTTTTGGTAAATCATATCCACATTTAAATTCTGGTGGAGTGTCAAAGTTTGAATATTTACATTCAACACATCTATAATGAGCTTTAAGTGGATTTACTTCAGTAATATTTGAAGTTGTTGCAACAAAACTTGAACCAACAGAACCACGACTTCCTACTAGATATCCATCTTCATGAGATTTTTTAACCAACAAGTGACTAATTCAATAAACAACAGCAAATCCATGTTTAATGATAGATTTTAATTCTTTTTCTAAACGTGCAGAAACAATTTCTGGTAATTCTTGACCATACATTTCTCTTGCATTTTTATAACACTCTTCTTTTAAAAGAACATCAACATTATCAATTTTTGGTGCGAAAGAACCTGACTTAATTGGAACAGCTTGTTCTGTAACTTGGTCTGCTATTAATTTTGGATTTTTAATAACTATGTCATAAATTAATTCACTATCTTCAAGTCATTTAAATTCATTTAACATTTCTTTTGTTGTTCTTAAATGTTGGTCGGGATTATCTTTAACTCTTTGTTTAAAGTCATAAAGTGGATGATAACTTCCTCCCAATCCTTTTGTATTGATGTAAATATCTCGAATAATTTTTAATTCTGGTTCAACATAGTGAGCATCACTTGTAGCAATAATTAATTTATTTTGTTCTCTTGCAAGATCAATAATTAATTTAATGTATTTTCTTAGTTCTTCTTCAGTAACATCTCCGATTTGAACCAATTTTTTATAAACACTTGGGGGTTGAACTTCAACATAATCAAGTTTTGATATTGCATCAACTATCATTTCAATAGTTCCAGTTCTTACATAATCAAAGATTTCACCATTTACACAACCACTACCAATTAAAATGTTTCCTTTTTCTCTCATTTCAAGTAATTTTGATTTAAAGATTTTTGGACTACCTAAAAAGTTTTTAGTATGTGAGAAGGAAATTAATTTATATAAATCTTTTAATCCTTCTTGGTTTTTAACCAAAACATTTACATGGTGTCCTCTAGTTCTTCTAAAGTTTTCATCTTCAAATTTATCTACCATAAATTTATTTCAATCTAAATCAGTATCAATTGGATAGATTTTTTTAGCTTCACTTCACATGTGTTCGTACATATTTGTAAGCACTTCTGCATCATAGTCAGCACGGTGAGCAATTTTCTCATCATAAAGAATTCCATAAACTTTAGCTACACTTCCAAGTCTGTGGTTTTTTAATTTTGGATTTAAAGTTCTTGCAAGTGTTAAAGTATCAATTACAGTATTTTTTAACTCTCCATAACCAAATCTTTTAGCATTAACATTTAAAAAGTTAAAGTCAAAGTTGGCGTTGTGAGCTACAAGAATTCCATCTTGTATAATTTCCATAATTTGTTTAAATTCAACTTCAATAGGATTTTTATTTTCTAACATTTCATTTGTAATATGAGTTAAATCTGTTGTAAATTGAGAAACTGGTTTTTTAGGTTTAATTAAAATATCATATTTTTTTGAAGTACCTTTTTCATAATCATAAACATTTGCTCCAAATTCAATAATTTCATCAAACTCAGGAGAAAGTCCTGTAGTTTCTAAGTCGAAAACTACAAATTTAGATTGTCTTAGTTTTTGCCCTGTTGGATTTTTTACAAATCAAACAGAATCTGGAATTACAACAAGTTCACTTCCATAAATTAATTTTAGTTTTTCTTCATCTGGCACACCTTTGTTTGCGGCACTTATTGCATAATGAGCATCAGGAAAAGTTTGAACATTTAAGTGATCGGTAATTGCAATTGCATTTCAACCTCATCTCTTAGCAGTGTCAATATAGTCTTTTACAGGACTTACACCGTCCATTACACTCATTTTTGTATGAGTATGTAACTCCACTCTTTTTTCTGGTGCATCATCGTTTCTATAAACTGTTTTTGAAGCTATTTTTTGATATTTGTCTATGTAAAAAATGTATTCTCCATCATAGTCAGAATATGTAAATCTACCATTAAAAGAAACTCAATCATTTTTTCTTATTATTTGTTCTTCAAAACCAGATAACTTTTCTTTATTTTCTTCTGTTATTTCATCAAAGAATGTTGGTTCTGTATTTCTTTGGAAATACACACACATAACAGAAGAAGTAGCATCAGTTATTGCAATATTATAAATATTTCTTCCACTTTTTGAAACTCTAGATTGTTTTGAAATTACTTGTCCATGTATTGTTACATTTTGAGCATTTTCTTCTAAATCTTCAAGTTTTTCATAAGTTGGAGTTAAAAGTATTTCTTGATTTGATCTGTATTTTGTTTTAAAAGTTTTAACTTCTTTATTTGCACTTTTTTCTTGATTTGGTTTTTCAGCAGAAGGTTTAATTAAACTTGCTTTAGAATACATTTCTTGTACTTGATTTAAAGAATCGCTATTTCTTTCGCTTGAAACTTCAATATCTAGGTCCAAGTCTCTAAAACCATATTTATATAGTTTTTCTTTGTAATATTGTCTATGTTCTTCTAATAAGTTTTTTTGAGTTTCATTTTCTACTAAAAATTTAACAAGTCTGTATTCAGGAAAATATTTCACAGTTGAAGGTGAAAGTATTTTTATAGTTCCTGTTTTAACTTCTGCTTTTAAATCTTTAACATATTCAATATGTCTTCAGATTAAGTCATTATCATAATTTTGATTTAAAACTTCTAAATTAATTTTTGTTGGTATATGAGTATTTGTTCTAAGAGACATTTCTAATTTATGTAAAATGTTAGTTGGTAAAAAATCTTTAACTTCAATAAAGACCCTTAACATATTGCCCGATTTAGAAAAAGATGCATTTAAAATTTTTGCATCTTCAAAATAGTTTTCTTCTTCTTCATTGAAGAATATGTTCATTTTTTCAAAAAAGGCTTTTAAATTATCATGCATCTTTTTTCCCCCTAAGCTACAAGACCAGGTCTAAAACTGTTATTACCACAAATAGTCCAAGGAACAATATTGCTCCAATTGAGTAAACTACAAGTTTGTATTTTTCTGGTAATTCTTTTCTAATTATCATTTCAATTATAGTTTCAAGTATTTTATAACCATCTAATGGTGGTATTAAAATAAAGTTAAGCACAAATAAGTTAGCACTTAATAAAGCTACATATAAGAAGAATTGTTGTGCACTTGTAAACATTGCAGCAGTTTGATTTGCAATACCCACAGGTCCAGCAAGATCTTTAATTCCTCCAGTAAAGATTCTACCAAATGATTTTAATATTGAAAATGATTGAGTAAAAGTTTCTTTTCAACCAGCTCCATATGCTACTCCGGCATTTTTATAATATCTGTTTGGAGCTGCAATTCCAACTGAACCTCCACCAGTGTATTGTTCACTTGTTGTTGCTTGAGTTACTTTGTATTGCCCAATAGCACTTCCATTAACTCTATCAATTTGTTTATATGCAAATTGAATAGATACATTTTCTTTATCTTTACCTAATTGTAAGTTATTAATGAAGTTATAAACAGTTTTGTAGTAAGTAACTGCTTGTTTTGATTCAAAGCTATTTATAACTTCATTTGTTCCACAGTCAGTTCCACTTTCAGTACATAAATTATTAAATAAAACTGTTGTTTCTTGGTTTTGGTCTGTTGAAATTAACTTTCAACCTCAAATCGCATAAGTTTGGTCAATATTAACCAGAGGCATTTCAGGATTATCTTGTTTTTCTCTTTCTCAAATCATTTGTTGAGCAACTGAATTTTGAGCAAATTTTGCTCCATAAGCATAAAGATCATTTGGTTTTGATTGAGTTGCTGCAAAAATTGTTGTAAATAAAAATAAAGCAACAAATAAATTCATTAATGGTCCAAATGCAATGAAAAATAATCTTTTTCATCTTGCAATGTAATCAATCATTCTTTCTTCTGGAACTATTTCATTTTCCCTTTCAGTTGGTGGATCAACTTTACTTGAAGCAATTGAACAAAAACCTCCTAAAGGTATCATTCTAATTGAAATTCAAGTTTCTTTTCTCTTTCAAACTCAAATTCTTGGTCCAAAACCAATTGAAAATTCATAAACAAATGCATTTGCCATTTTAGCAACAATAAAGTGCCCAAGTTCATGAACTGTAATTAATGAAAGTAAAATTAAAACCCCCACTAAAAAACCTAAAATCACCATTCCACTTGACATAACTATTCCCCTTTTATTACTCTTTCTGTATCTTTTCTAATTTGATTGTCAAACTCAACAATCTCACTATAATTATTGTAATTTATTTCTTTAACACTATTAAAAATTTTTGAAACTATTTCAGTTATTTTATAAAACTCTAACTTACCATCTAAAAAATATTGAACACACACTTCATTTGCTGCATTTAAAGCTATTGCTTTTGCATTAGTTTTTCCAAAACACTGTTGTGCTAATTTAATTGGTTCAAATCTCTCTTGGTCAATTTTTTTCAAATTTAAAGATATTAAATTTGAAAAATCTAAAAACTCTAGATTTTCAAACTCTTTTCTTGTTGGGTAAAATAAAAAGTAATTAATAACTTGTTTCATATCTGGTTTTGAAAGTTGAGCTTTAATTGAACCATCTTTAAACAAAACCATTGAATGAATTATTGATTCAGGATGAACTAAAGTTTCAATTTTATCAGTTTTAAATAAATGATAAGCTTCTAAAATTTCAAACGCTTTATTAAACATGGTTGCACTATCAATTGTTATTTTTTTACCCATACTTCAATTTGGATGTTTTAAAGCATCTTGTAAAGTTACTTGTTTAGTTTCAGCTAGAGTCATATTTCTAAAAGGACCACCAGACGCTGTTAAGTATATTTTTTCTATTTCATTTTCTTTTTCTAGACATTGAAAAATAGCACAATGTTCAGAATCTAAAGGAAATATTTTAGCTTGTTTGTGCTCTTTTAGTTTTTCTTCAATTAAATTTCCAGCTGTTACAAAAGATTCTTTATTTGCATTTAAAAGTAATTTATCATTTTCAATTGCTTGTAAAGTTACTTTAAGACCAAAAAATCCAGACAAGGCGTTTATAACAATGTCAGATTCTACTTGAAATAGATCGCAAATTTCATTGTTTATAAACGTGATGTCTGGATAATTATTTTTAATCACATCTATTTTATTTGATGAAAAAACCATTTCAATAGATTTAAATTCTTTAAGAATCTTTTCTAACGCTTGAGTATTTTGACCAATACTTACCGCTTTTAAATTAAATTCATTTTTATTATTCTTTAAAATTTCTATTGTTTGTTTTCCTATGTTTCCTGATGCACCAAATAAAATAACATTTTTCATTATTTAAATCCTAAATTAAAATAATAATAAAGAATAGTACGAATCAAGAAAAGATTACAGAATCTAATCTATCTAAAAGTCCACCGTGACCAGGAATTAGTCTAGAAAAATCTTTAACTCCAGAATATCTTTTTACTGCAGAGAAAAGTAAATCCCCAAATAATCCAATAACTGGAAAGGCAATACTTAATAAAATATAAATAAATACACTAACAACTGGTTTATTCAATTGGTCAATTGAATTATTTAATGGTTTAAAGTTTGGTGCAAAGAAGTAGAACATTAACGCATAAACTGTTCCACCAATAAATGCACAACTTAAACCAACAGCTGCACCTTCTCAAGTTTTTTTAGGACTAATTTTTGGTGCAAGTTTTGTTTTACCAAATGCCATTCCACCAATATATGCAAAAGTATCACCAAAAATGATCATTAATCAAACTCAAATAATTGTATTAAATGAGAATTTAACAATTACTTCATTACCAATACCTGGAACAGTTTCTAATGAAACCATTGTAAATGTTTTAAATGCTAAAATTATCATTAATGAAATACCAAAATTAATTGAAAGTTTAGTGATTCCAATGTTTTTGTCTAATAAACCAATTAATAAATATATTAATAAGTTAATTACCACAACTACAACAAACTGTCAGTTTTGTAATCATTTGTCCATATCCATTTTTTCGTAAAATCCATAATCATAGAATCCTAGTAATGGATATCCATATGCTAAAACTGAAGTTGAGATTGTAATTAATTGTTGATATCATTTTACAAATCCCATAGCTTTGTTCATTTCATAAACACAAAGTCCAGTTAAAATTGCACTAGCAATTATTGTGAAATATGCAGCTATTTCAATATTTGAAAGACCATTTTTATATGTATAGATAGCACCAGCTGACACATACCCTGTTAAAAGAATTAATAAAACAATAGCAGAAATAAGTCTTGTTTTAAAACTTTGTCTTCCTTCTTTTGTTTTAAATCTATTTATTGGTTCTTCTGGGGTATTTACTTCAATGGTGTCTGTAATATCAAAATCGTCAATTTTATTCTTTTTCATGATTATTCCTCTATTTTCCCAAATCGTCTATCGCGTAATTTGTATGAATTAATAGCCTTTTCAAACTCTTGTTCGTTAAAATCTGGTCAATAAGTTTTTGTAAAGTAAAACTCAGCATAAGCAGATTGAAGTAACATAAAGTTACTTAATCTCTGCTCTCCTCCAGTTCTGATTAATAAATCAATGTTTGGACTATTTTTTGTATATAAATTATCAAGTATTTCTTGAAAAGAAAAGTTATCTATATTTAAATTCTTATCTTCATACTTATTAAACACTATTTTGAAAGTATTTTCTAGTTCTTCATAACTTCCATAATCAAAGGCAAAGTTTACAAAGATTTCATTTAAATCTTTTGTGTTTTTTTCAATTTCCTCTAAAGTTTTTTTTGTCTCATTAGGTACTTTAGTGCGTCTCCCAACCCAATTTACACATATACCGTTTTCAATATATTTTTTTTCTTGCTTTTTATTAAAAGCTTCAACAGGAAAATCCATAAGTCATTTTACTTCTTTTTCGGGTCTATTTCAATTTTCTGTTGAAAAACAAAATAAAGTTATATACTTTATATTTTGTTTTTTTGCAAATAAGATAGTGTCAAAAATTTTGTCCAAACCATGTCTGTGACCATAAGTTCTTGGTTTGTTACGTTCTTGAGCTCATCTACCATTACCATCTAAAATGATAGCAACATGATCTAAAGGTTTCAAAACAAAACCCCCTTCTTTTCTTATTTTACAATTTGTAATTCTCTAAATGGTGTTGTTAAATATTCAAATCCTTCTTTAGTAACAAGAATATCATCTTCAATTCTAACTCCCCCAATTGAAGGAATGTAAATTCCAGGTTCAACTGTTACACACATTCCTTCAACAAGAGTTTTATCTCCAGCTACTGAATTGTATGGTTCTTCGTGAATTTCAATTCCTAAACCATGTCCAGTTCCGTGAGTGAAGTATTGACCATATCCTTTTGATTCAATGTAATCAAAACAAATTTGGTGAATTTCTTTTCCTGTAATTCCAGGTTTTATAGCATCAATTCCTCTTTGTTGTGCTTGATAAACAGTTTCATATATTTCTTTCATTTTTTCATTGTTATCATTATCTAAAACAAAAGTTCTTGTTTGGTCTGAACAATATCCATTATAGTAGCATCCCATATCAAGAGTTACAAAGTCACCTTTTTGCATAATTCTATCAGTTGGAACTGCATGAGGTTTACTTCCGTTTGGACCAGAAGCTACAATTGTATCAAAACTAAGTTTTTCAGCTCCATTTTTTAAGAAATTGTCAGAAACAAATCTTGCCAATTCAAGTTCACTCATTCCGGGTTTTACAAACTCTAAAACTTCTAGAAATACTTGGTGAGTTATATCACAAGCTTTTTTGATTTGTTCAACTTCTCAATTGTCTTTTATCATTCTTATCGAATCAAAGTTATATGCTTCAACTTTAGTTTCTAATTTATCTTCAAAAGTTTTTGCCTCTTTTACAAATACTCAATCAGATTCAAATAAAACTTTTTGAACATTATTTTCTTTAATTTTTTCATTAATTAAAGAAAATACCGGTCCAAAACCAATTATTTCATCAATATTTGTAAGCATTTTACTTTCTTTTGCAGCAGTTAAATATCTTCCATCAACAAATAAATAACTTTTGTTTTTAGTATATAAAACATAACCTAAACTAGAATGAAATCTTGAAAATCAATATCTGTTTTGTGGTGAATATAACAAGATTGCATCAGCACCAGTTTCAGCCAATATTTTATTTAATAAATCTTTTTTCATTATTTTCTCTCCCTTTAATCATATTAATAAAAAAAATAAGGATTCAAAGTACTAAACTTATCACCCTTATTTTTTTTGTTTATGTACTTGATGAGCATTACATTTGAAGCAGTGTTTTTTTACTTCAATTTTTTCTTTTCTTTTATCATTTTTTGCAATGTAATTTTCTTCTTTACATTCTGTACAACGCAAGATAACTCCTTCACGCATATTTGTAACCTCCTTGATTTATAAATTATTTTTTTTATAAGATATAAGCAAGTTAATAATATCAAAAAAAGTATAAGTTTTTCACTTTTTTTGCATATTTTATAAAAAAAGTGACTACATTTTAGATTAACTTTTACGATAGAAATAATTAGATGTTTACAGATATTAAAAAATGATCTTGTCAGCTTATTAAAACTTATTTTTTTACATATTTTATAAAAAAAGCACTAATTTGTTGTTAAAATCTTATTGATGTTATTTTTATTCTTTTACTAAAACTAGTTAAAGTTGTGTAAAATAATAATAGAATTTTAGGAGTGATGACATGAAGAAGTTTTTAAATTTACTGGCTGCAACAGCACTAGTAACTACTTCTGCTTCAACTGTAGTATCTTGTTCAAGTACTGCAAATTGAAAAACATTTAAAGGTTGAATTGACAAACAAGATAGCTTTATATTATATATTGGAGCTAGAGATTGTGAATATTGTCAACAATTTGAAACTGCAAAAGATATAGTTTCAAGTGAACCTGGAAATTCATTAGAAGATCGTATTACATCTTTACAAAATGAATATAATAATCTAACAATTGTTGGAAATACTCAAACTGATGATTTAACAGGATTTGGACAAGCTTTAAAAAGTGATTTACGTTTCGAAACATTTATGATCGATGAAAAAGCAAATAACTTTAGAGAAAAATGAAGTAAAAACATTTTAGATTGAGCTGTTGACCAAGTGACAAATATTTACATTGACTATAGATGAGGTTCAACACCAGGTGGTGACTTAATCGATACTACTGTAAAAGAAAATATTGCAAAAAAAGTTGCTAAAAACGCTTTTTACAAAAATGGGGATAAAACTTCACCAAACGTAGGTACACCATTCTTCTTAGTTGTAAGAAATGGAAAATTAGTAACTTGAACAACTGATGGTTATTCAGAATCAACTGAAACTAATGATAAACTTGTTGAGTTTGACAACTGATTCAATGCAATTAGAGAAGATTTCAAAAATCCAGACATTAAATCATCAATTATGAGTAAATTAGAAGATTACAGTCCTGATGCTTCAACATCAGAAAGTAAAACTAATTTCAACTATGATCAAATTGATTTTAATAACTATACAAATTGAAACAAATAATGACTAAGTCATTATTTTTTTTGTCTAAAAATTAAAAAAGACATAAAAAAACACATGTATTTCTACATGTGCTCAAGTCCTTAAAATGGTCCCCAGGGCCGGACTTGAACCGGCACGGCCGCTTAAAGCCGCTGGATTTTAAGTCCAGTGCGTCTACCTGTTCCGCCACCTGGGGAAAATATAAAATAATGGTGTCCCGTATAAGACTTGAACTTATGACCCACTGGTTAAAAGCCAGTTGCTCTACCGACTGAGCTAACGAGACGTTAATAATATAAAATAAATGGCTGGGCTAGCAGGATTCGAACCGGCGCATGACGGAGTCAAAGTCCGTTGCCTTACCGCTTGGCTATAGCCCAATAAATGGTGGGGAGTGACGGATTCGAACCGCCGAACCGTTAGGAGATGAGTTACAGTCACCCGCGTTTAGCCACTTCGCTAACTCCCCAAAAGTGGTGCTGACTAAAGGACTCGAACCTTCGACCTATTGATTACTAGTCAATTGCTCTACCAACTGAGCTAAGTCAGCGTTTTCGTCCTCTGATTTAAGAACCTTAAAGATTATACAAAATATAGGTTCGAAAAGTCAATCAAAAAATGCAAAAATTTTAAATTTTTTTATATATTTTTTTGCTATAAAATTCATCAAAAAAAGAGGTTTTAACCCCTTTAATTAAACCCAATTAATAATTACTTTTTTAAACACTAAACTTATTGAACCTTCTGTAACATTTTCTATTAATTTATTTACATCTGTTGAATAATTAGGTTTTTTACTTGCTAATAGATTTAAAGATTCGTAATTAAATTTAAATTCATATTTAAGATCATTTAATTCTGAAGTTGTATCTTTTTGTTCAAAAGTATCTAATATAAAATTGTATAAATTTAAAGTTTCTTTTTCTTTATTTTCAAATAACATTTCAAAATAATTTACTAATAAAGATTGTAAATCAATTTTGCCAATTCCAGTTCTTTGTTCTAATTCATTTACTCCACTATTATTTGCAGTTATTAATGCTTTAAATAAATAGTTTCCCAGCGTGATCATATTAAAATCTGCAAGATCATTCATATTTTCAGCTGTCATAAACATAATGTTTTCATCAAGTCCTAGACTTGTCATATTTATATTTGATTCACTAAATAATTTAGAAAGTTGTAGTTTTCCAGTTACATTTTCATCTGGAGTTTCACCTTCGTTTTTAGCGTTAATGTGAACTCAATCTAAAATTGCTTCTCCAACGACAGGTAAAAAGAAATCTTCTTTTGGCACTATTTTAACAATACCTTTGTCTGATGAAAAATCAACTTCACCTTTTATTTCATATTGTGATGTTGATATAATTTTCAATTTTTTTATTTCTTTTTCTATATCTTCAATTGTTTTATTTTCTATTTCAAGAGTTTTACCTTGAAATAAAATTGAAAGATCTGAATTTGCTGGAGCAAATACTTCAACATTTCCAGAATCACAAGAAACAATTGAACTTGTACTTAAAGTTACAAATGTAATAGATGATAAAAAAGCTAACATCTTTTTCATAAAAAACACCCCTAATCTATTTAAAACAATATATTAACAATGATTTTCTTGTTAAGTGATTAGATATTTTTAAATATCTTATATATATTTTATATTTTTTTTACCCTAAAGTCATTTTTCAAAACTCAAAACTAGGGTTTAAAACCTTATTAAACCTGGACTTTACAAAAAAATAAAAAAAAGCACTCTGGGCGGAGCGCTTAGTGTAAAGATCCAGGAACAAGCATTATATTATTATTAATTAAAATATATATAACATGTTCATTTGATAGGGCTAAATAAACATTATGGGCTAATGATTTTTGGCCTGTCCTAGACTTTTTTATTATAGATTAAATGTGTCTTAATTTCAATTGGTTATTAAGGAATTTTTGAAAATTTTTACAAATAACCCTTTAAATCAAAGACATTTACCCTCTCTTAAAAAACCAAGAAAAAAAGCATTTATTTTACTAAATGCTTTTTAAAAATTCTTTAGTTTTAATAAGTCTTTGATTGCTACTTCCTCGATATTGAATTGTTGGATCATAAAGATCTTTTTCGAACCTACCGTCAACTAAAGTATCTATTAGGAACAACATTTCATACATTGATTTAGATAATTCATCTTTATCTTTGTTTTCTATTAATTGTTCAATTGTAAAGCCAGTGTACATTCAAATGTTTTTACCAGTTTCTTCTTTAATTCTTTTTACAAGAGGAATTAATTCAGTTGCACTAAACATTGGATCTCCTCCACTGAATGTAACCCCATTAAGTAAAGGGTTTGCTTTAATTTCTTCAATTATTTGGTCGCTGTAATCTTGGTCAAATTCTCTTCCAATATTAAAGTTTCAACTAAGCATGTTGTGACACCCTTTACAAGCGTGTAGACAACCTGCAACGTAAATTGAATATCTTATTCCAGGACCGTCACTAATTGTTTCTTTGTATATTTTTAAAATTTTCATTACTTAACAGAGTGTTTTACTCTTTCAGCCTCTTCAGCTTGTTTTCCTTTATTTCAACCATCTAAATCACCAACTAAGTATCCTGTGATTCTTCTAGTTCTTGAAATGTCTTGGTTGTCACACATTGGACAAGCAAAAGGAATTAGTGAAGTATAATTACATGCTTTACATCTATCTACTGGGTGGTTTAAACTTCCATAGTTTGTTCCACTTACTCTCATTGCATTGATGATTGATAGAACTGCGTGAAGATTTTTCTTAGCTTCTCCATCTAATTCAACATAACTTATGCTTCCACCAAGTGTTAATGGGTGGTAAGCAGCTTCTTTTTGAATTTTTTCAATTGCAGAAAGATTGTAGTAAACAGGAATGTGGTTTGAGTTTGTAAAGTAATCTCTATTTGTAACTTCTGCAATTTCTCCAAAAGCTTTTCTAGTTACTTTAGCCATTCTTCCAGCCACTGATTCTGCAGGTGTTGCAATAACTCCAAAGTTTAAGTGAGTTTTTGCTTTTCATTCAAGAGCGATGTTATTGATTGTCTCAATAACTTTAAGACCAAATTCTTGGGCTTTTTTATCTTCTCCGTGATGTTTTCCAATTAAAGCTTTTAAAGCTTCTGCAAGCCCTACAAAACCTACTGTAAGACTTCCATTTTTGAATACTTCTTCAACTTTATCGTTTGCATCTAATTGTTGACCACCTGCTAAAATGTTGTTTTTCATTAAGAATGGAAACTCTTTTGCAAGTGCTGTAATTTGATAATCATATCTGTCTAGTAATTGTTGACAAACATCGTTTGTGTATTCTTCAATATCCTCAATAAACTCTTGTTTTAATTTGTCAAAGTTTACATCTCCATAATCAATAACGCCATTATTGATTAAGTTGTGTTTTTGAAGAACTTCTAAAGCGATGTAAGGCAAGTTTAATGAAGTAAAACTTAAGTTACCTCTTCCTACAGAAGTTTTGTCACCATTAACATTTTCAAAAACTCTTGTTCTACATCCCATTGTTGCAGGTTCATAATATCATGAGTTTTTGTCATCTGCTCTTCATAATTCGTGTTGATTATAAGGTTGGTCTAAAAACATAAAGTTAGGGAAAAGTCTGATACTTGTAGTTTTAATAGCCATTAAGAATAGATCAAAGTTTTTAGTTTCTCAATCATTTACTGAGAATCATTCTTCTTGATCCATTTCCATAGCTCTGTTATAACTGCTTTCATCAAAGTTAACTCCACTTTTTACTTTAAAGATTACGATTGGGAAAATTGAAGTTTCTCCATTTCCTAAACCGTTTTCTAAAGCTTTAAAAAGTGACTTTGTAACTTGTCTTCCTTCTTCTGAAGTATCTGTACCAATATTAATTGATGAGAAAACTACTTGGTTTCCCCCTCTTGAGTGTTGAGTGTTTAAATTATAGATAAACCCCTCTAATGCTTGGTCAGTTTCAGATTCTACTTTTTTATTAGTCATATTTACGATTTTTTCAAAATCTTTTTGTTCTAATACGTTATTTCCTAAATAAGGTTTTAAAACATCATAACCAATATTTTTAAAAGTAATGTTTTGGTCTTGGAAAAGACTTTTTAATAATTTTTCATCAAATTCTATATCTGAAAAAGTAAAGAATTGTGAAACATTTTTAATTAATTCTTTTCTAAAACTTTTGTTAACTCCAGGTGCCATAAAGTAATCGAAGGCTGGAATAGCTTGGCCTCCGTGCATTTCATTTTGACATGTTTGGAAAATAATTGCAGCAAGTTCTGTATAAACCCCAATTGATTGAGGTTCTCTAATTAAACCATTTCTGGTTTTAAATCCGTTTTTAAAGATTTCTTCAATATTATATTGTACACAAGTAGCTGACTTTGTTGGATAATAGTCTAAATCATGAATATGAATTAGTGATTTTTTATGTAAATCTGAGTAGTGTCTATTTACAAGACTTTCAAGTGCAAATTCTTTTGCTCCAATTGAAGCAAATTTCATCATTTTACCACTTGCTGTATCTCCACTCATATTTGCATTTTCATTTTTAATATCATTATCTGTTGTTGCTATTACTTGGTTAAATTCATTTAATAAATTTGTATAATTTTTTGATTCTACGCCCATTGTTATTTTTCCTTTCATTATTTGTATTGAAATAAAAATATGCATATCTCTTAATTTGTAAAAAGTGCTTAAAAAAACAACTTTTAACACATGTTAAAAGGATCTGATATTTTTGTTTGCCAAATCATTATGTCCCTTTGTTTCAATTTTTATTCCAAAATGATAATCTCAAAAAAAAAGAAAAAATCAAATTTTTTAAATTTTTTTTTCTTTTTTTACCCCCACTATATCTATCGTATAAAAAAAGTTAAATTTTCCGTTTTTTTCAAAAAAAGAGTATAATTTTTTATAAAAACCCTCAACTTGAAAAAGCAACATTAATTACAATAAATACAACTTTTAAGTTTCAATTGGCTTAATTACTTTTTTGTTTTGTTTTTTGTAATTGTCTTTTGTTAAAAAACCATTACAAAATAAATATCATCAACCAAAAAGTACAGTCAAAATTAACATAGTGTTCATAATTTTGATTTTATTTCCTTTTGTACCACATATCATAAATACCGTTCAACACAATACACCAATTGCTGAATAAATAATTGTCATTCATAATACAAAGTTTAAAGTATCTAAATTCTTGAAATTTAAAGTTTTCTTTACAAACATCCAATAAATACTAGACATTATTTGAAAACTATTTAAAATTAACCCCAATAACAATATTCAAGAAAAATCTTTTTTTCTGCCTCTATTTCTTTAAAGATTTTAATTTTATTTTTTCCTTTAAGAAAAAATAGATAATTTATTAGGAAAAAAATCGATACTACAAAGATAATGGGATTGAAAATATTTGTATAAATTCTTTTAGAATCAACTGTTATTGCAAATATATAGGCAATAACTCCAGTCAATCCTGAGGCCAATAAAAATGCTAGGAAAAAAGCTGCCCATACGTTAATTTTTCTAGGTTTCATTATAAAGAACTCCATCCCATAAATGTTATTCTTTCATAAAACCCAATTTCATTATCTTTGTTAATATTATTATTTAATTTATTATCATTAGAACTCAAAATTGAATTTAATGATAGATTTAATAAACCCAGTAAAGATCAAAATGTCATGTTTTACTTCCCTTCATTTATTTATAAAACATTTACCATTAATGATTAGAAAATCAAACTCAAAAACAAAGATAATTTATAATCTTTGTTATTTTAAATATATTATGACTATTATTAAGATTTGAACTAATTATTTCTCACACAATTCTCAATATATTTATAAAATATTTATTTTATCTAACTTGTTCAATTACATAAAAATGATTTTAATCAATATAAGTAATTAATTGTTAATTTATAAATTTTTATAATTGGTATTGAGAAAAACTTTTATTCTCTTAATTATTATATCATGTGAATCTTTATTCAAATTTTTACAAAGATTACTTTAACTTACTTTTATTTAAAAATTAGTTAATTTCAACTACTTTAAAATTATTGCCTTCTTCTTTAGTAATAAACTTTGGTATTTTCTTACCCAGTTTTTCAACCACTTGTTTTTTTCTTGTTTTACAGTGTAAATAAGCAAAAAGTCCAATAATAGGAATTAGAAAATAAACTTTCATTGTTCTGTAAATTTTTTCTTCCTCTTTGCTTTCTCCTCATTTAAACAAAACCAACAAATCTGATGTTAAAAATAGCGATAATATATGTAATAAAACCATTATAAATAAAGAAAATGAAATATTTAATAAAAGATCATTTTTTGTAATGTAGTTTTGTGAGTACACAATCAAACTACAAATTATCAATAATAAAAATCCTAAAATTATTAATTGTGTAATTACATAGAAATAAGCACACAACTTTAAGCTAAACAGTTTTTTTGTTTTTTTCATAAAAACACCTCATATTTATTATAATATAATTTCCATTTTAAATATAATTAACACTACAATTTCCAAAAACTAGAAAATAAAAAAAGCTTTTTAAAAAGCTTTTTTTCTATTAATCTGTTATCAGTTTTAAAATTACTTGTTCATCAGTTTTACTGTCTAATATTACTATTTGTTCTTGAGCATCTTTAATAAATGACTCTTCTTTATCAATATTTGTATAAAGTGTCATTACAACTTCTCCAGCTTTTACTGGATCATTTGTAGTTTTATTTAAGTAAATTCCTGCTGCAAAATCAATAATATCTTCTTTGGTTTCTCTTCCAGCTCCTAAATGCATTGAAAGATATCCCAAACCATCAGCGGATGCAAAAGAAACATAACCATCTTTTTCTGCTTTAATTTCAATAACATGTTTTGTTGAGAAATGTTTATCATAGTCCTCTATTTTTGAAAAATCTCCACCTTGTGCTTGTACAAAATCTTTCAAATAATGAGCTGCCTTACCAGATTGCAATACTTGTAAAACTTCTTGTTTAGCAACCTCTAAGTCACTAAATTTACCTGTCTGAGTTAATGTTAAAGCTGCAGCTACAGTACACAGTTCTACCAAATCTTCTGGCCCTTTTCCGTGTAAGGTATCTCAAGCTTCTTTAACTTCAATTGCATTACCAATTGCTTTTCCAAGTGGTTTGTCCATGTTAGTTAACATAACACTTACATTTCTGTTGTGTGCTTTTCCAATTGAAATCATTGTTTTTGACAATAAACTTGCGCTATCCATATCTTTCATAAATGCACCACTACCAACTTTTACGTCCAGTACAATGCTGTCAGCTGGTACTACAAGTTTTTTTGACATAATACTTGATGCAATCAAAGGAATTGAGTCTACAGTCCCTGTAACATCTCTTAAAGCATATAATTTCTTGTCAGCTGGTACTACATTTGAAGATTGACTCATAATTGATAAACCAACAGTGTTTAAGATTTCTTTAAATCTTTCTTCACTGATTTCACCAGTTCAACCAGTACAACTTTCAAGTTTGTCAATTGTTCCACCAGTTTGTCCTAATCCTCTTCCAGATAATTTTGAAACTTTTACTCCAAAACTTGCAACAAGTGGTGCAAAGATAAGACTTGTTTTATCTCCAACTCCTCCAGTTGAGTGTTTGTCTGCAAAAGGGCCTTCTACTCCATCTAAGTTATAAGTAATTCCAGATTCAATCATGGTGCTTGTAAAAACACTCAATTCAGTTTCTGTCATTCCATTAAATCAAACAGCCATATTAAATGCAGCCATTTGATAATCTTTTAAAGTATCTTTTACAAATGATTCTACTAATCATTTTATTTCTTGTTCACTTAATTCAATTTTGTTTTTTTTCTTAGTTATAATTGTTGAAAAATTCATATATTCACACTTTCTAAGCTAATAGCATTTCTAGAAAATATTAATAAAAGTAAGTTCTGTTTTTTTTGTCCACTCTTTTTGGAACAACTTTTTTGTCTGTTACATCAACATTAGCATATTTGTCCATATTTTTTTGAACTTCTTTTTTAATATTTTGAGTTAATAAATCTGTTTTGATTGATATAAACTTTTCTGGTATTAAAGGTTTTCCAAAGATTACTTTAACTCTTAATTTTCCTTTGGGTCTTTTTTCATAAAGTTTATATGAATCCATTATTGTTACTGGCACAACTGGCGCGTAAGCCATTTGTGCCACTTTCATACTTGCTCCTAAAAATTCTCCCATTTCTTGTTTTTGACTTCTTGTTCCTTCCGGGAAAATTACTAAACTTCTTTTATATACATTTATTAATTCTTTACCCTCTTTCATAGCATTTAAAGCACTTCTTGGACTATTTCTATCTAAAGGAATGTTGTCTGTTAAATTCATAAAATGTTTAAAAACTTTAGTTTTTCATAATTCTTGTTTTGCAATAAATGCAACTGGTTGCTGTAATGAAAAATCATTAATAGCCAACATTAAAATCGGGTCTAAGTTTGATTGATGATTTGGTGCTAAAATTACACCTTTGTCAATTCAATTTTCTATTCCAAATACATGAATTTCTGTATTTGCAATCTTTAGAATTTTTCTAATTTTCTTTTTAACCCAGTTATAACGATATTCTTCAGAATAAGAATTTGGATCACTTTTAATTCTTTTTGTTATTTTTTTAGCTTTTACAACAGTACGTCAAATCGATCATGCTTGAAAAAACAAAGTAGATTTACTAATATAAATCTTTGCCTTTGTATCCACTAATTCTTCTTGTTCATTTTCAGTTACCTGAATGTTATTTTTGTTATTTTCCATTATTTTTTCCTCTCATAAGTTCTAACTTCAAATTCTGTAAATTTTTGTGTATCTGTTAGATCAAAATTATTTAAATCAAATTCTGGCGCAAATACATCACCTTTATATTCTTCATAAATATAACTAATAATCAATTTATCTGCATCATTTAAAGATGCATCAAAAATTTTCTTCCCTCCAATTATTATAATTTCTTCTTGACTATTTTTAAAGTCTTTTAATCACTTTTCTAAGTTATTATCAACTTTTAAGTTCTCGTCAGTTAAATCCATTGGTCTAGAAGTAATTACAATATTTGTTCTTTTTGGAAGTGGTTTTAATTTTAAAGAATCTCAAGTGTTTCTTCCCATCAAAACAGTTTTGTGTTTTGTAGACTTTACAAAGTGTTGCATTTCTTCTTTAATGTTTCAAGGTAATTTGCCTTCAAAACCAATTACTCCATTTAAAGTTTGTGCTCAAATTAAAGTTACCATTAAACAGCCACCTCTCCTTTAATTGCAGGATGTGATTCATAATCTACAACTTTTATATCTTTGTATTTAATATCAAAGATAGTTTTTCCTTCAAAATCGATTTCAAGTTTTGGTAATTTTTTAGGTTCTCTTGTAAGTTGTAATTTAACTTGTTCTAAGTGGTTTGAATAAATATGTGCATCTCCAATTGTATGAACAAAGTATCTTGGCTTTAAATTGCATTCTAAAGCCACTAGAGTAAGTAAAATTGAGTATGAAGCAATATTAAATGGAACACCTAAAAAAATATCTCCACTTCTTTGATAAAGTTGTAAGTCTAAAAAACCTTCTGTTGAAACATAGAACTGGAAGAAAGCGTGACAAGGAGGCAATGCCATTTTGTCAACCTCTGCTGGATTTCAAGCACTTATAATGTGTCTTCTTGAATCTGGTTTAGTTTTAATATCGTGAATCAAAGACTTTAATTGGTCTTTACCATTAAAGTCTCTTCATTGTTTTCCATAAACTGGTCCAAGTTCACCATAAACTTTGGCAAATTCATTATCATTTTTAATTTTTGCTACAAATTCTTCTAAAGTTTCATTATTGTAATCTTTTGAAAGTTTAAAAATTTCAAAAGGTCATTCATTTCAGATTTTTACATCATTGTCTACAAGATACTTTATGTTTGTATCTCCATTAATAAATCAAAGCATTTCGTGTATTATAGCTTTTAAAAATACTTTTTTAGTTGTAACAAGAGGAAAACCTTCTCTTAAATCATATCTTGATTGAGTACCAAAAAGTGAAATAGTACCAGTTCCAGTTCTATCACTTCTTTTTTCACCATTTTCAAGTACATTTTCTATTAAGTCTAAATATTGTTTCATTGTGCCTCCTTTTTTACAAATTTAAAGCTGTAGCTACAGCATAGTTTTTTTCATGAGCTATAGAAATTTCTATATGTTTTAAATCTTCATTTAAAACTATTGGTTTTTTTCCATTATAACCAATATTCATATTTTTAGGTAATAATGGATTATCAACCACTTTTATAATAGCTTCTTTAACAGCTCATCTTCCAGCTAAAAATTGTTTTTTAGCATCATCAGATTCTAATTTTTCTAAATATTTCATTTCATCATTATGAAGAATTGATTTAATCATAGATTCAGTTAACTGAATTCTGTTAACTTCAACTATATCAATACCTATTTTGTTCATTAGTATCCTCCAATAGTTGCATAATCAAAGTAATATCTTAGTCAAAAACCATCATAGTCTGCTTTTAACATCGAATTATTTTTTGTTATTAATCATTTTGAATTATCATTTAAATTTGTCTCTCAATCATCTGTTACACCTTTTTTAAAGTAATTTGAAAGTATACCACCATTATAAGACATTTCCATTCCATTTGCCAATCAACTTGTTGATCAGTATGAAGGAATAAATAAAGGAACATCTAAGTTAGTCATTGCATTTTGGTTAACATAGAAAATGTTTCTCATTAAACTGTAAGTTCTGTTTGGACTTCTCAATATTTTTGCCAACAAGTGATTTGCTTGATATTTATCTAAACTGTCATAATGATCTGCAAGAGTCATAAATGGATTTTCAATTCCATTATCTTTTGTTCATTTATAAAAGTCTCTAAATGAACTTGGTGTCATTAATGAAGTATTTTCAGATGTAAGTTCAATGTTTTTAGCATTTCTATAATCTTCTAACGCATTCATAATTTGACTACTTGATATAATTGTTCCATTTCTTGCACCTTCATCAGTTGTCATATATTGGTCAAATAAGTCAATTGAACTCAATAAAGTTTCACTTGTAATTCTAAACAAGTTTCTTGTGTCTTCTGGCATTAAATCTATACAAGTTGCAATTGGTGCTTTTAGAGGGTTATTACTTGAATAACCTTCTAACATAAGTTGTGCGTAAGTGTCAAAAATATCTGATGGTAATTGTTTAATTCCATCAATTCCATTTCCACTACTTGTAGCTTGATTTGAAAGTGTTAAAAGTGGTGAAACTAAATATTTGTTTACACAAGCATTTGTATACATAAATTTAGCAATTGGAATTGTTGGTACATTTGTTGTTATTTTTTTAGCTATTGAATATCTATTAAATGAGTTTCCATATTTTACTCAATCCACTTTTTGCTCTTCTGTTAATTTTTCAAAGTCTAAAGTTTCTAATCTTTGGTGTTCTGTTGCAAATATTGGCAAAGAAAAGAAAGTAGTTAAAATCATAGTAAAAATCATACCAATTGATAAACCATTAATTGCTCCCAATAATGCATCAGCAGAACCAACTATTTTAAGTCTTCTTAGTTTTTTTCTAACTCCTCTATAAGTTGAAAAACCAATAATATTGACAATAGCAAAAACTAAAACACAGTAAATCAAGTATAAGATTAAAGCTACAAAGATTTTAAGTGTTTCAGTTCCTAAACCACTTCAAGAAAGTGTTGGAAAATCTTCAACCTTGGTAATAGCTTTTAACAGTTCAGAGAAAGTTGCCCCTACAGATGAACCCATACTTTCAAAAACTCCAACTATACCTGTTTTTCCAAGTAATTTTATTATTGGTTGTGCTGTTGCATTTGTCAATAACGTTGGTACAAACATCATTAAAATAACAGCAATTACTTCGATCAATAAGAAATAAAGGGTTGCAAAAAAACCACGTCTAATACCAAAGATTAAACTACCAATTATTGTTCCTAAGCACATAATATCTCACAGTCATCATGGACCAATATTTATAATTCCAATATTACTCAATTTTGCAACCTCCTAACTATTTTTGATTATACCAATATTTGTTAATATATATAAAATAAGATTAACCAAAGTATTATAATTTATTAGAAAAGGAACAGAAAATATGGCATCTATTAGTTTAAAAAAAGTTGAAAATAAAATAATTGAAAAAATTATTGAAGATAATAAGTATAATTTACAAATAATTAAAAATCCTACTATTAAAGCATTAATTAAAACAAAAAATAACGACACAATAAGTATTTATAATAATCAAACTGTTTTAATTCAATCAGATAATCCTAAATATTTTCTAGAAAAATATAACTTAAAACAAGTGACTGGTAAAACCAAAATAAACGAGCCAAAAATCACTTCTTTTTCTAGCATAAATACCATTGGATGTGATGAAGTTGGAGTTGGAGACTTTTTTGGACCATTAGTAGCTTGTTGTGTTTATATTGATAAAGATTTTGAAGAAAAAAATAAAAGTTTAGTCAAAGAGATAAAAGATTCTAAAAAATTAACTGAAGAACAAATATATTCAATATTTGATAGAGTAAGTTTTAAAGTGAAATATCATGCATACATTATGGATAACAAAGAATATAACTTGTTACAAAATAAATATCAAAACATTCATATTTTAAAAGCAATATGCCATAATAATGCTTTATTAAAATTGACTCAAAACAGTGACTTAGAATATAGTCAAATAATTATGGATGAATTTGCAAGTGAAAAAAATTATTTTAATTACTTGTCTGACCAAGAAAAAGTAGTTAGAGAAAAAATGTTATTTTTTAAGAAAGCAGAAGACAAATTCTTATCTGTTGCTCTTGCAAGTATTATTGCTCGCTTTTATTACTTACAAGCAATAAAAGCATTAGAAACTAAATATAATAAAAGAATGCCACTTGGTGCAAATGATCACGTTAAACTTTTGGTTCAAGAATACAAGAGAAATGATAGTCAAAATGTTGAACATTACATTAAAATGCATTTTAACGATAAATTGAAAAAATAAAAACCTAACTTGTTATAAAGTTAGGTTTTTAAATAAAAAAAGCAGCCTCAGGCTGCTAATCTACCGTTGATGGACGCAACAGTAAATTTATAATGTATTAAATTACTAGCGAACATTTTATACATCTTAGCGTGGCCTTATAAACCACACTTATATTTTACAAAAAAAAAAAAAAACTGTATAGTTTTTTTATTAAAATTTTAAATTATTTTTCAATTTTTAGTGATAATTCAACTTTGGCAAGTTTTTCATAAGAAATTCCAGCATCATCTAACATTTTTTTAGACACTTTATTTTCAATAGTACCATTATATTTGTCAGATGCAAAGTAAACTTTTTTAATTCCTGACTGAATTAAGCTTTTTGAACATTCATTACAAGGAAAAAGAGAAGTATACATATAACATCCTCTAACATTATGTCCAGAAGACAAAATTGCATTCAATTCTGCGTGAACTATATAAGGATATTTTGTATCTTGTCATTCACCTTCTCGGTCTCAAGGATAGTCATTATCATTAAAACCTCTTGGCATACCGTTGTAACCTGTTGAAACTATTTGTTTTAAGTCATTTACAATAACTGCCCCTACTTGTGTGTTTGGATCTTTACTTTTCATAGCATTTAATTCAACCATAGCCATAAAATATGTATTTCAATCTATATAATTGTCTCTACAATTCATGTTTTTATTCTCCTATTTAAAAGGTACCAATGAAATTACACCATTAATATCTTGAAGACTAAATTGTCATCCATTTAAGTTATAGATTATATTATTTAAATAATTTGTTTTCATAACACCAGTTTGTGCGTAAAACGCCAATGTATACATTGATACAAAGTCTGGTGCAATACCATATGATGGTACAAACAAGAAAATAAATGGTAATAAAATTAAACCAATTAGCATAATTATTGGGAATGCTAAGTAAAAGTCTGGTCTTGAGTAATCATATGTAAATAACAATGTAATTGAACCACTAATCCCAGCAGCTGTTACAATGATTAAATAATCACTTGAATCTTTAAATAAAATAGTATACATAATCATTACAAGTAATGGAAGAATTAATCTGTTTTTTGAAAATAAAGTAACTGTATCGCTTTTTTTATTTCAAGTTGTAACACCAAGAACAGTGATTGTTGATGATGCAAAACCTAAGATTCCAGTAAATACCATTCCTGGAACCATAACCGATAAAAAGAAACCAGTTAAAGGATATGTTACAAACATAATAAATGCATATTTTCAAGAACCTATGATTCCTTCTGTATATCTTGCAAGTCTAATGTATAAAACCAATACTATAGCAACTTCAATCAACGCTCCAAAGATTCCTGCAGAATGCAGTGAGAATCCGTAAGTAAATATTCTTCAGAATTGGTGACCTACAATTGTTAATGCTCTATTTGAACCACCAAAGAATAGCGAAGCTATTCCAGTATGTGCTAATCCATCAACTTTTGTACTTAAAAATATTCAAAGCCCAAAAGTTATAATAGGAATAATACAGAACAGCACCATAAGCGACATCGATACAGCAGTTTGGGTGTTCATACTTGATACTAATTTTTTAAGTTTTTTATTTTCACTACTGTTTGGATTTTTAAGTGACTCTAAAATTTCTTCTTCACTTAAATCAGGTTCTGACTCTTCTTGTTTAGTTTCTTCTAAACTTGTTATTTTTGGAAAGTCTTTAATTAATTGTGCTTTTGCCTCTTTTAAATTTGAGACACAAACAACATCTTTAAAACTCTCTTCTGTAATAGAAATTTTTAAAACATTAAAAGCTTCTCTTTTTCCAGAAGTATGTTTTTCTTTAACTTTGAATATTTTACCTTCAACACCACTTAATTCCCCAATACCAATAGCTATTAGTTGCGTTTTGTTTTTTGGGTTCACTAAAACTGAAATATAATCATCACTCTCAACAAGATCTGCCTTATATTTCTCAACTTTTATAAAATAATGTACTAAAAGTAATTTTAAATCACTATTATTCATTTGCATTCTTACACCTAGTTTTCTAACTCTATTATTTTATCATTAAATTCTTTTGGAATTTCACAAGTATAATCAATTTTTTCACCAGTTATTGGATGAGTGAAAGAAAGTTTATATGCATGCAAGTATTGACCAAATTCTACTTTTTGGTCTTCTCTAAATGCATATAAAGGGTCACCTACAACTGCGTGCTTGATAAATGACATATGAACTCTAATTTGGTGAGTTCTACCAGTTTCAATCACACATTTGATTAATGTGTGATTTTCAAAACGTTTTAAAACTTCAAAATGAGTTTTTGCATGTTTTGCATTAATTTCAGTAACTGTCATTTTTTTTCTATTTCCACGATGTCTCCCAATTGGAGCATCAATTGTACCTTTTTCAGGTTCAATTACACCATGAACTAAAGCTATATATTCTTTATGAATTTGATTGTTAGCCAACATTTCAGTCAACTTTTTATGAGTTTTATCGTTTTTGGCAACAATCATAAGACCTGTTGTCATTTTATCAAGTCTATGTACAATTCCAGGCCTTAAATAACCTCCAATTGCAGAAAGATCTTTGATTTTAAACAATAGTCCATTTACTAAAGTTCCATCAGGATTTCCAGCAGCTGGGTGAACTACCATACCATTTGGTTTGTTTACAAGCAATAGATCAGAATCTTCATAAACTATTTCAAAGTCTAAATCTTGAGCTATTGCTTCAATTTCTTCAGGTTCTTTTGCAATAATTGTTATTTTATCGTTTTTAAGTAAATTATACTTTGCACTGACAATATTGTCATTTACAAGAATAAATCCTTGTTCTATAAGTTTTTGAATATAACTTCTTGAGAAATCAAATTCTTCTTGTAAGTAATTTGTTGCATACTTATCAAGTCTTCCACTGTCTTCTTGTAATATTATCTCAATATTGTCCATACATTATTTCTCCTGTTTATTTTTACTATTTTTTTTATATTCTTTTCAATCTTTTTTTATATTTTTAGAATTTGCTAAATATTCTTTATAAAAACTTCATTGTTCTTTAACTTTTTTACCTTTAACATTTGCAAGATATTTATTTTCATTTATATGTAATTTGTCTTTAAAGTCTAAGTAAGTTTCAAGTTTTTCTGGATTCTTTTTGAAAACTTGTTGTTTTACTTCTTCTACACCCATTAAAACAACAGTTAAGAATAATAATCCTACTGCTATATTTACAAATAAATCTGCAAGATTAAAGATATAACCCCTAAACAAAGGAAGGTCTATATCTCATTGTAAAAAGTCAACAACCCCACCCCTTACTCCATTGTTATCAACTGGAGCTCAAGCTCTAGCAATTATATTTCCAAAACTTCCAGCTAACATTACACAAATAGCAACAGTTCACAATTTTGTATTTAAAAATACAAAAGCTACCATTAACATAACTGTAACAATTGCTGCAAGAGTAATTGCAAGAGTTGGATTTCCAGCATTCATTCCAAGAGCAGCTCCTGTGTTAATTGTATAATTAACACTTAACAAGTTTGGTATAAAAGTTTTTGTTTCTCCTAAATGCATTGACCCCGAAACTACAGCTTTTGATATTCAATCAATTGCTACTAAAATAACCATCATAGGAACACATCAAAGAACTTTAAACCTTCAATTGTAATTATAATTTTTCAAAAATATTTTAATATTTTTGGATAAATCTTTTATCCCATCCATATTTCATTCCACCTTTTAATTAATAACATCATAACATCTTTGACAGATGTCTTCTATTAAATTATCAAAAATACCTCAACATCTTTGGCATTTTTCACCAAGTTTTTGTTCAACTGAAACAAAACCTACTTTTACATCATTTGATACTTGGTTATCAACAAACTCAATTGAGTTTACAATCAATACTTGATGTAAGTCTTTTATTTGTTCAATAAATTTAAATTCTGGTTTTAAACTAATTGAAATTTTTGCTTCAAAACCTTTTTTAATAATTTTTTCATTTCTTGCTTTTTCAAGAGCTTCATTAACATCATCTCTTAAATCTAAAACTGTATTTCATCTATCTACCAAGTCATCTCCTTGTAAGAAGTTTTGTGTTTTTAAGTCTAACAAGTGTACAGATTTTTCATGTTTAATATTTGTAATACTTTGGTAAACCTCTTCAATTGTGTGAGGAATAATTGGTCTTAAGATATCAATTAACATTCATAATTGTTCATACATAACAGTTTGAACTTGTCTTCTTCTTGTTGAGTCTTGTTTTTCAACATAAATAATATCTTTTATAAAGTCTAAATAGAATGAAGAAAGATCGTTAATTACATAGTTATTGATTAGTTTGAATGCTCCATTAAAGTTATAGTTGTCAAACATGACTTTAAAACTATTTTTAGTTTTTGTTAAGTTATGTAAAGCAAACTCATCAACTTCTTCTAAAACTTTTTGATAATTTGCAACTGGGTCAAAATCAACAAGGTTAGATAAAATAAATCTAATTGTGTTTCTTATTTTTCTATAAGACTCAGAAACTTGTTTTAAAATTTCTTTTCCAATTCTTTGGTCATCTGTAAAGTCAGTTGAACAAACTCAAAGTCTTAAAATGTCACTTCCTAAATCATTTGCAATACTTAGTGGGTCCACTGTATTTCCAATTGATTTAGACATTTTTTTACCCTTTTCATCGTTTGTCATACCGTGTGTTAATAATTGTTTGTAAGCTGGTTTACCATCAAAAATTACTGAGTTAATCATTGATGAGTTAAATCAACCTCTATATTGGTCGTTACCTTCTAAATATACATCAAATGGTCTTTGTAATCCAAAGTTCTCTTGCATTACAATATTTGAAGTTCCTGAATCAAATCAAACATCTAAAATATCTGTTTCTTTTGTTCAACCTTGTCCTCTGTATTGTTCTGGTAAGAATTCATCTGCTTCAAGTTCAAATCAAGCATTTGTTCCTTTTTTCTCAATTACTTGAATTGCATATTCAACAATTTCTTTTTCTAAAATTGCTTGTTTTTTATTATCATAAAAAGCAATAATTGGTACTCCTCATAATCTTTGACGACTAATAGTTCAATCATTTCTATCTTTAATAATATTTCTTAATCTCTCTTTTGATCAACTTGGATTTGTTGTAACAGAAGTTTCAATTACTTTGTCAATTTCAGGTTTTACAGAATCTAAACTTACAAATCATTGGTGTGTTGCTCTGTAAATTACAGGTTTTTTAGTTCTTCAATCATGTGGGTATGAGTGTTTTACAAATTTAAGTTTTAATAAATAACCTTTTTCTTCTAAAGCCATACCAATAACTTTATTTGCATCTTCATAGAATAATCCTTCAAGTCTTTCATCTTCAACTGTAACATCAAATTTACCTTGATCATCAAGTGGAGCAAAAGCTTTCATTCCATTTTCAACAACAACTCTAAAGTCATCTTCTCCAAAACCTCCAGCTGTATGCACAAGACCAGTACCAGCTTCACTTGTAACGTGATCTCCCAATACAACTTTTCCTGTTTTGTTATCGTATCATGGGTGTTTGTAAACTACCCCTTCCAAATCAGTTCCAAAGAATTCTTTTTCAACTTCATATCCTTCTCAACCAATAGTTTCTGCAACTCCACTTACAAGTTCTTTTGCAATAACAAATCTTTTATCCATTCCATTTGGTTTAACCAAAACATATTCAATTTCACTACCAGCACAAATTAATTGGTTTGCAGGAATTGTTCAAGGAGTTGTTGTTCAAATAACTAAACTTACATTTTCTCCTTGAATTCCTTCAACCACAGGACATGCAACAAAGATTGTTGGTGATTTAATTTCTGCATATTCAATTTCAGCTTCTGCAAGTGCAGATTCACTTGAAGGTGATCAGTAAATTGGTTTTAAATCTCTATAGACTAAACCTTTTTCAACCATCTTAGCAAACACTTTTAATTGAGTTACTTCATATTCTGGAGTTAAAGTAATGTATTTTTTGTCATAATCTGTAAAAATACCTAATCTTTTAAAACCATTTGACTGAATTTCAACCTGTCCTAAAGCATATTCTTTACATAAATCTCTAAAAGCTGATGGTGATAAAGATTTTCTATCAACACCAGTTTTAGTAACAGCTGTTTCAATTGGAAGACCGTGTGTATCTCATCCCATAATGTAAGGTGAGTTGTATCCAGTTGAATTTTTTCATCTAACAATAAAATCTTTTAAAATTTTATTTAATGAGTGACCTACATGGATATTTCCATTTGCATATGGAGGACCATCATGCAATACAAACTTAGGTTTATCACTATTTAATTTTAGTTTTTCATTATAAATATCTTCTTGCAATCATTTAGCTTCAATGTTTGGTTCTTTTGTTTTTAAATCAGCTTTCATATCAAAGTTTGTTTGCTGAATTAATAAAGTATCTTTGTAGTTTTTTTCCATTTTTTTCTTCTCCTATAAAATAAAAAAACGCTCCTTTAAAAGGAGCGTTTGATCGCGGTACCATCCTTAGTTATGCATACTAAAAAATGCATATCTCTTACATTCTATAACGCGAATACCGTGGAGTTTTACTTGAAAACTTTTCTTTCTTCTCCCATTAAAATAAGTGATAAATTTATATATTAAATGTTAGTTCACACCACCCACTAACTCTCTGAAAAGTAATTATATAAATCTTTGTCTTATTTGTTTTTATTCACCGTCACCGTTTCCATCAACGTTTGGTGAATCATTGTTAAATATTGAATTAAATAAATCCACAACTCTTGCATAGTTTTCTCCAAGATTGTCATTTATTGCATAATTATTAAATCCAATAATTCTTTCTTTTGCTTCTTCATCTAATGCATTGTAAGCATTTGTAAAGTTTGATGCATTAAATGTTGTATATAAAATTCCATTTTCTGTTTCTTTTGTTTCTTCATCATCGAATCTACCCAATGAATTTATAGCTATTTGAATTGGACCATATTTAATTGTTTCAAAATTATTGTATCTAGCTCAATTTTCATCAGTTAAGATTTTTAAAAATGCATAATAGAATATTTCTGTTTGATTATGAACTCTTCTTGGTGCTATAGTATCTTTTGGTATTTTTATACCGTCAATTACAGCATCTTCATAGAATTTTAAATTATACTCATTAAAAATATTATAAACAGAAGGACTTGTAATATCTAAATAACCATCAAGTGCATCATTTAAGTCACTAATTGCTGTTCCATGTAACTCTAAGTGAGTTGAATCAAGATATTCAAATCTTGGTGAAGTTGTTATTAAGAAATCTTCGTTATTTAATCATTTTTCTAATTTAATTTCTCTTGATATTTGAGATAAAACTTTTTTGGTAACGATATCTGCCATTGATCTTCCAGTTAAAGACAATTCAATTCCATCTAAATTTAATTTGTCAACAACAGATTCTTTAATTTGTTTTTTTAAGAAATCTTTTTTTGATCATTTTAAAGTCATTCTATCATTTGTAGAACCACCAATTGAAACAACATATTTTTGTCCTCTTTCTTTTGCGTCAGCTCTAGATTCAGTTAATTTTTTGTTTGTGTCTTCTGTTAAAAACGATTTACTTGCATCAGGATTGTAACAAGTTTTGTCTATTCCTCAAATAGTGAAGTTTGGATTTACAAAACAACTATTTCTTGTTAATGCTTGGTCATGAGCTTCACTAGTGATTTTTTCTAATCCTTCATCAAAGACTCCCATTCATAATTCTATTCCATCATTTCCACCTTCACCAAAGCCGAGGTTTATAATGTCATAATCTTTCTCGGCTGCCTTATCCAGTGTAAAGTCTGTACTTCCATTACCTCAAGCATATCAGTAACCAGCTAATTTCTTACTATAATCATAGTGAAAGTCAACTTTATCACCAATTTTTATAGTTCCGCTGTTTTCATCAGCAATTTCTGAATCACCTGTCTCTTGTTCTCCATCAATGTTTGGTGTTTCTCCATCAGTGTTTGCTTCTTCTTCAAATAAAGTGGTGTCATCACTATTATTTACTTTAAAAGTGAATTTAACTCTACCTTTCAAAATATTTGAATATGGTGCCGCCATTAAATAAGCTTCATATTCATCATCTGCAATTTTAAGTATTTGTTCAAAACTTAAAGCAGCATATCTTTCAATTTCTTGTTCAGAGATGTTTTTTAAATCCTCTTCATTATTTTTAATAATAGCTAACATTAAGTCTTTTTGTGTTATTTTTGACACAACTATATCGTTTAAATTAAGATTTAATCTTTTTACATCAATTGTTTTAATATCTCCACAAGCAACAACAGATGCTGCTGTAGATACAGTTAACGATAAAGTTGCTGCTAAATTAAGTAATTTTTTCATATTAAATCTCCCTAAATATTATTATAATAAAAAAATGTCTATTTTTTGACATTTTCCACTATTTTTTTTGCTATATTTTTTATCTCTTCTTTATCAAAAACAAAAATCTCTTTATTTTTATCTAAAAATTGTTTTGACAATATTTCTAAATCTTGAGGGTTTTCATCCACACGTTTTAAAAACTCTTCAATGTCTTTTTTTATCATAAAAGCCATATCAACAGATTTAGTTATAATTTTTTCAGCATTATGTCTTGCTACTTCATAAACTTCTTTTGTTTTTACAACGCCATTATTTATGTATTGTTCTTTTTGTTTATATAAATCTACTTTATATTCAAGATCTTCAATTCTCTTTAAAAGTTCTTTTTCATCCATTATAAATGACCTTCAAAGTTTCAGTTAAGTGAAATAGCACTTGTTTTTTCAAATTTTTCTCTAAATTCTTCATTTAGTCCAACAATTATATTGAATAAAACGTCCAATATTATCATTTCTCCAGGAACTGAAGAAATTGATGGATATTTAATTTTATCCATGTTTAAAGTTTGAGTTTCAATAATGTATGCATCTTTTGAAATTTTATCACCAATTAAATCCTTAGTTGTATCAATATCTGTTGTTAAAACTAACATAGGTATTTTTTTAGCATAAGTTCATTTGATTGATTCAATAATTTCTCTAGTTCATCCAGTTCTTGTGATAAACACACAAAAATCATTTTCATCAAAAAACACAGCTTTTTGAGCAAAAGTATGAATGTTACTTACTCTTGTTGCATCAACATTAATTCTTGATAAGTTTAATACAAATGAACTTGCAGAAGTTTGTTGTTGTTCTAAACCAAAAACAACTATTCGATTTGAACCATAAATCTTTTTAGCTATTTCTTCTGCTAATTTTGGATCTAAAGCATTTAAAGTTTCATTAATTGTAAATAAAGCACTACCTCTAACATTGTGAATGATTTGTTCAACTGTTTTTTCTTCTCCAAGTTTGTAGTAATCACTTTGCATTCTTGATTTTTCATAAACAAACATTTGTGCTGCTTTAAAACTTTTAAATCCAAGTTTTTTACAAACCCTTGTCATTGTACTTGGACTTACATTACTCGCTTTTGAAACTTCTTGAATTGAATGACTACAAAAATAGTCAGGATTTTCGTTTATTTCCTTAACGATAGCATATTCTGTACTGTTTAAATTTGATTCTTCTAAATTTAAGATTTTCACTTTTATTTTCTCCCTTTTTTTATTTTTTTCTTCTTAATAGATGCTTTGACTTCAATTTCATCATCAAATCTATAACCAAGTTTTTCTAAATGTTCTTTTCTCAAGTTTTGAATTTCTTCAAAACTTGTACTTCTTTTAATATCCCTAATATATTTAGTAGATAATTTCAAAATAACACTAGAACCATATCCATCTTTTTTGTGATACTTTGCTTTTATTATTATAACCATAATTAGTATAGTTAGTAACAAAATAATGCAAGCAAAGGTAACAATATAGGGTAAAGCTAAATTACCCTTTAATTTTCAATCAACACTGAATTCTGGGTCATTATAAACCAAGTTTTTTGCATTTACTCATCCCGCTTGCATTACATTCATCATATAACGAGGTGGAAAAGTATAGAGCATGATATTTAACCAAGAATAATTTGCAATAATTTGGTAAGGATAGGCACAACCTAGTAAGTTATATACAAAGATGTACATAGTTATAATTAAAATCATACCTTTCATGGCATTTTTAAAGAACATATCAATAGTAATAGCCATTAAAATAACTAAAAATCAAAGTAAAAATACAGCTGATAAAAACATTGTTCAATTTACACCAGCTACAATTTCTCTTTGTTCTGGGAAAATGGCAATTGTTGCCATAATCATTACAAACCCCATACCCAAACAAATAGTAAGATTGGCAACAATTGATGCACTCATTCTCAATAATGGATTTACTGGTGTAAAATTCATAATTGTTGTAAAACCATTTGCTTTTTGTAGAACCAAGTTTCTATGAAATAATTGCATAGCAACTCTAGCTACCATTGCACCAATAGCTGATGCCAATATAAAAGGATCTCCTTCTCTGAATAAAAGTCACATAAATAAAGTAAATGTAACAATAATCATTCCTAAGAAAACACTAATTGGAGATGAAAAAAATGACTTAATGTAAAGTTTATAAAAATGATAAAAAATTCTAAGATTTTTTCTTTCCTTTAGTTTTAAACTTATCCCAGACATTTCACAGTCACCCCTCTTTTCTTAACTCTCTTAGTTCTAAAGTTAATTCTTTTACAGATTTATTCATTGATTTGTTTACACTTATAATATTATTTAATTCTTCTAAATTTTGAGTTCTTTTAATTGAGTAAATAATACCTAAGTGTTTATTTCTATTTGCATATTTCTTATATTTTCTATTTTCATATTCAAAAGCTCTAACAGAAATAAAAGCAAGTAGAAGCGCTAAAAACAAGATTCAAACAACACTTGTAACATAAGGTATTCAAGCATTTTCATTATAACCAAATCCAGTATCGTGGTTTGGAATTGTAAAATCAGGACTATCAATTCAACCTGCTTGCATGATGTTTAATATATATCTTTGAGGAATTATAAAGGTCAACTTCATCAATCAAGGTACTGTTGATAAAGTTGTATAAGGAATTCCAAGCCCTAATAAAAAGATTGCTCCAAAATATGTTATATTTCCTAAAACCAATGCTCATTCAAGTTTTTTTTGAGTAAAAGCAATAATAAAAGCCATTAAATTACACATAATAATCAAAAGAATATAACCTATTGAAAACATAAGCCAATTGACGTCTGCTACTTTTATTCTTTGATCTTTGTAAAGCATACCAACACAGAAGAATAATATTGTTACAATTAGGTTTGCAACTTGATTAAATAAAATCATTAAAGTAAATACAAAACGTTTTGAAATTTTTGTAGAAAACAATCTATTAAAAAAATCCTTATTTTTAAAATCGTGAATAGTTCTAATAAAATTAAATAAACAGTTTCGGATACAACTAACCCCAATTGCTGAAGCTAAAACGAAGTTATCTTGTTTTAATCCTGCAGATTCACTTGTATCTTTAAATGAAAGTCAAACGACTAGAGTAATTAAGGTAATTATTCACCCTGAAAAAAGATTAAAAAGATCTTTTTTGTAGTTATCAAGTTGTAAACGTCATAATTCTTTAAAAATAGATCTTTTATTAATCATAATTTAACTTACCCTTCTATTTTTTTGTGTCTTTCTCTTTGTTTTGCAATTTTTGCTTCAAGTTTCATAATTCTAATTTCTTCTTGAATATATTTTTTCTTCAAGAATCGTAAATTTTGAATTTCTTTTTTTGATAGTTCTGCTGTAATTTCATTTCCATAAACTATAACACTATCTGTTTTAAACATTGGTAGTAAATCATCTTTTAGATAGACTAAAAATGGTTTAATCTTTTTCAAAAATGAGTCAACTGGTTTTTTAAATAAATATTCATCATCATTTTTTTTGTTTTCACGAATTGCTTTTTTGATATGTTTAATTAAAATTTTAATTTCTAACTTAACATTGTCAACATTAGTTTTATTTAAAGCATTTGAAGCTAAAAAGATTAATTTATTGTGTAACTCTTGAACGTGGAAATTTATGTTTTTTACTTTTACTAATGTTTTGTCTATATCTAAGTTTTCAGATATATTTTCATTTTTAATAAAGTGTTCATAAATTTCATAGAACTTTTCTAATCTTAAATTAAATTTTCTTAAGATTGGTTTAAAAACAGGGTCTGGTTGAGGTTGAGACTTTTCTTGCTCAATAGACTCCATTAAATTTACAGTGTATTCTTCAAAATTAAAACCTTCTTCAAGAGAATCTGTATAATCATCAGATAAAATCATTCCAGAATGCATAACAACAATTCTGTTACATAAAGATTCAAACAATGAATTGTTTGGTGACATAATCACAAATGTTGCGTTATGTTCTTCTTTATATTTTTTTAAAAATGCAATTACTTTTGCTTTCATATCTAAACCAATTGCATTTGAAACTTCATCCAAAACAATAAGTTCAGGTTTATGAATGAAAGCTAAATAAAGTGAAAATAATTGTAATCATGAAGCATTACAAGAATTTAAAACTTTATCTCATCTTTCTGTAATATGGAAAACATTTGCTAACTCATCAAGTCATTCTTCATCTCGAATATTGTAAATATCTATGTATAAACTTACGATATCTTTAACTTTAAATCCATCAGGTCAAGATGTATTTCTAAACTGGAAACCAATTGAAGACATTGTATCTCCCTTTTCAAAGTTATACTCAATAATCCCACCTGTTTGAACAATTTGGTTTGCAATTAAACGACCAAAAATAGTTTTTCCTGATTGATTGGGTCCAATAATTGCAACACCATCTCCTTTGAAAATTTTTATATTCACTTTTTTAATTGCTCAAATCTTTTTATCAAATATTTTAGAGACGTTTTCAAGCACAACCATAAGTTCTTTGTTTTCCATAATTACACCTCTTTTTCTATATACCAATTATTCTTCTAAATTTTTTAAAAACTCATCAACTAATTCAAAGTATTTATCAGTATGAGTTGTTTGTGATCTAATGTGAGCACCTGTTTCAAAGATATGAATCATATCTTTTTGTTTTAAAACTTTTCTTTCTTCAAAAAATAACATTGAATCTTGATAATTTGTTACTAAATCCTTTTTTGAATGAAAGAATAAAATCGGGAATGACTTTTTATTTTCTTTTATTAAATTTTTTACGTCATATTTTAAAATGTCAATTCCAAAATTTTCTTTATACTCATGAATTAAATCAGCGAATAAGTTTTTAATTTGATTATAAACTAATGGGGTTGAAAATTTTAGAACTGTTTTCAATACCTCTTTAATCTCAAAATAAGGAGAATCTGAAATTCCAAATTTTACATTGTAGCTTTGGAAAGTCAAATCATTTATTAGAGCAGATAAATTTAAAGTAAATGCTCCCATACTAAATCCTATCAAACCAATTTCTGAAGGAGTGTAATTTATATGTAAAAATCTTAAAGCAGTTAATAAGTTTTGGTATTCATTTGGACCAAAACTTACCATTCCTTCATCAGATTGTCCGTGGTTTATAAAGTCAAAGGCTAAAATGTTGTAACCTTTTTCAGCCATAAATCATGCAGAAATGGCACTAGATTCTTTTGAAGAACTGTAACCATGTAAAGCAACCATTCATTTGTCTGTTTTTTTGGGATTTAAGTAAGTTATTATTCCAATATCTTCAAATTTTTGATAAGTTCACTCTTCACCAAGTAGAGAGGTGATTCTTGGGTCAACACCCTCTTCTTTTAAAGAGTCTACATACAGATCTAAAATACTTGCATTAGAAAAGTTACTGTATAAGTAGTCTGAATTTTCTTTAGTTTTATTTAACAGTTTTACTATAACATTAAAAATCAATTGTTTCATAACAGTTCTCCCTTTACAATTTATTTTAATATAAAAAAACTACTCTTTTGAGTAGTTTTGAAATTTATATTATTTTCAGTGGTCTTGATCTCTATGAGATGTTGGGTCTGCACTTACTTCTGCTAAGTTTTCTTCATAAGCTTTCATAACTGCTTGAACAGATTCTCTATTTAATAATCTTTGGTTTAAGACAACATCATAGTATCTGTAATTTCCTGTACCAAAAGCTTCATAAGTTCTTGTTCAAGGTTGAACAAAACTTACTACATATTGTTTTGGCATTGCTCTTGTGTAAAGAGGTAACATCATAAAGTTTTTGTATAATAAATCAGATTCAATTTTTGAGAATGCTGTAAATCTTGAAACAGATTCAGTTTCAGTTCTATCAATTTTTTGATATTCATCTGAGAATTTTTTATACATTTCATAAGCTTTTTCAGTTTCGCCCTTTACATAATATGCATTTTGGAAATAAATTGTTTCACCTTCAGATTTGTATTCTGTAAAGTCATTAATTGCTGTTCCAACTTTTTCTCCACTTTTTAGAGAAGTTCTAATCAATCTAGCTGTACCATTATAAGAAGAATAAGATCCTCCAAGAGTAAATGTTTCTAAGAATGTTGCAGGGTCACTGTAATCAGGACTTCATCCTCCAATATATAGATCCATAGCTCCTTGAGCTCCTTGTTGTCTATAATCATCTGTTGATGATGGTACGTCAGTTTGAATAAAGATTGGGTTACCTTCTAATCCATTAAACTCTTTTAACATTAAGTTTGTATATGGATTTACACTTGCATTTCCTGTTGGTGATGCAATCAATCTTAATACAACTCTATTTTCGGTAACTTTTTTACCATTGTTTAAAGTTACTTTTGTAGAAGTTGTAGTGATGTTGTTAGCTTTGATGTATTCTTTAATATCAGAAATAAGTTGCGCTTTAGTTTTACCAACCAAACTTTCTTCTTTGTTTAAGTAAACATCTGTTCCATCAGAAATTGTATGTGAACCTGTTGGTGCTGTTGTACCTGCAATTTCATCATATCTATCAGAAACAAATTCTGTATAATCTTTCTTTACCCCTTCAACTGTTGTTGAAGCAACCCCAACTCCAGTTCATGAGTTTCTCAACATTTGAGAAGTTTCGTTTGTATCAATAGTTTTTGAAAAGTATCTAACAAATTTACTTCTGTTTAAAGTTGTAGAAATAAATGATCTAACATCATCAGATTGTAATAATCTTGAAGCTGCTTGTGCTTGTTTTTGTTTTTCACCTTGACCATAAACTGCGTTTCAGTTTGCTAAGTTAAAGTTTAAAACAAATGAACCAGCAGTATCAGGGTGTTTTGTTGCATAAATTCCTTCAAAGTTAGGATTTTCAAAATCACTACCTACGAATTTTTTTCACCCTTTTAAGTCATCAGATGAAAGTGAAAATTCACTAATTGATCCAGACTCAAATAAAGTTCTTAATCTTGAGGCTGATGAGTTATCAACGTATGAGAATTCAATTCTCTCAACAGTTCCTCTTTTTTGTTCCAAATAATAATTTTTGTTTCTTTCAAGAATCACTTTGTTATTTGGATTTGATTGAGTTACAACATAAGCTCCATTGAAATAAGCTTTTGAAAAGTCTGCAGTATCATCTGCAAAACCATCTGCGTTTTCTGTATAAATTGGTGAAAATACTGAGTAAGTTAATAAACTTTCAAAGTATGGAGCTGGTTTTGTTAATTTAAAAGTAACTTCACCAGTTTCGTCATTGGCAACAATACCAAATTTATCACTGTTTATAAATTTTTCTACATAAGGTTTTGTATAGTTTACTCCTTGTTCGGGATTGTCAGGAACAATTGCGTTTCCGTTTTCATCTTTATTACTTAATAATGAGTCGTAAAGATCTGCTGCCCCAATAATAAATGATGTTCATAATGATGACACATCACTTGCATTTTCGGGCATCAACGCAAATTTAGCAGCTGTTAAGATATCACTAGGTTTTACTGTACCAACAACTTCATTTTTTGAGTTAACTCAATTGATTCCTTTTCTTATTTTGTAAGTTCATTCTGATTTATCGCTATTAAATTTTCCGATGTAAGTAGGATCTTGTCCATCAACTCCAGATGTATTTTCTACAAGTAATGGATAAATTCTACCAAATTCATCAGTTGATAATAATGTATCATTAGTATTTGCAAGTACTTTTTGGTCTTCTGCTTGCATTGTTCTTGCAGTGTTATATGAAGAAACGTTATATGTATATGGGAGTCTCATGACTTTAGGGTCATTAACCATATTTAATAAACTATTTACTCCAACTCCACAAGCTACAACACTTGACGCTGTTAGAGTAACAGCTGCAGTTGCACTTAAAGTTGACAATAACTTTCTAAATAAAGTATTCATTTTTTAGCCTCTCTCTAACCTTTTTTTAATTTAGATTTGATTTCTCTAATCTCTCTTTTATTTGCTCAAACAAAATGACCTGGTAATACTTCTGCAAAATATGGTAGTTCGAAAATGTAATCTTCGTGTTCTTTTTCCGGTTCATAAACAATTAATTTTGTATTTCTTGCAAGTTCTGGTTCAGGAACTGGAATCGCTGATAATAAAGCTCTTGTATATGGATGCAAAGGATTTGTAAACAACTCTTCTGCTGGAGCAAGTTCTACGATTTGTCCGTGATAAATAACTGCAATTCTATCAGCAACGTGTCTTACAACTGATAAGTCGTGAGCTACGAAAATAAATGTTAAGTCCAATTTTTCTTTAAACACTTTAAATAAGTTTAAAACCTGAGCTCTAATTGAAACATCAAGAGCAGAAATTGGTTCGTCAGCTACGATTAATTTTGGTTTCATAGCTAAACTTCTTGCAATCCCAACCCTTTGTCTTTGTCCTCCAGAAAATTCATGAGGATAACGTGACAAGTGTTCAGGAAGTAATCCTACAGCTTTAATTAATTTTAAAACTATACTTTTTTTAACATCAGTATCTTTAATTTCTTCAAAAGTGATTTTAGAGTCAGGATTTTCAGCGTTGTATTCATCTAGGTAAAGTTGTTTTGCTTCTTCACCTTTGTACAATTCTTTAAAGTTTTCTAAACCTTCAGAAATGATTTCTTCAATAGCCATTCTATCATTTAATGATGAAGCAGGGTCTTGGAAGATCATTTGAATGTTTCTTCTGTTTTCTCTTTTTTTAGCTTTTGTTTGATTTTTAAATAAGTAAGATTGTTTTACTATTTCATCAATTGATGGCAAGTCTAAGAATTCAGTCAATTCAATAAATGATTCGATTTCTTCTTCAGTGTAAGTAACTTCAATCCCTTTTGCTTTATTGTAAAATTCGATTGAAGGTCTATCTTTAACAATCCCTTTTTCAATAATTTTTTTAATATATAAAAACTCTTCATATTGTTTTTCAACTTCAGCTTTATCTAAAGTTGAATTTTTTTCAAGTAACTCTTTTAAATTTTCTTCAAATTCAGTACCACGCAATAATTTTGCTTCCTCTTTAATAGCTGAAGTTATTGTTTGGTCTTCAAGTAAAGTTTTAAGAATTTTTTCAGTATCTTTTAAGTTAAAGTTCTTTTTAGATCAAAAGTCTTTAACAAAGAATGCTGCTTGTTTGTAAAGTGGATCAGATTTTTCAACCCCTTCACTTTCTAAACGAGCATGTTCATTTACACAAACTCTGTAAAAATCTTCACGGTCAATGTAAATTAATTTGTTGTAGTAGTTAATGTAACTTTTTCTACTATTTTTTGGTGCTGCCAATGCATCAAGTTGCATTTGCATTTCTCTAACTCACTCTAATTGTTTTAAAAACATTTTGTGGTTATCTGTTAATACTTTTCATTTACTAAATGTATCTTTAAAGTATTTTTCAACACTTTTCTTTTCACTATTCACAAAATCTTTGTGAATTTTTGAAATAGAAACGATTGATTTATAACAAGTATCTGCATATTCTTTTAATTCCAATACAGCTTCTTTAGTTTCTTTTAATTTTCTTGAAATTGATTTTTCAAGTTTAACTGAAACTTCAGGAATGTAGACGTGAAGATTTGTAACGAATTTAATCATTCTATCTTCATCTCTAACGATTGAATTAA